>JAXMNQ010000001.1:0-251679 GCA_034670345.1 Paracoccaceae bacterium
CCCGTGGTTGCGGACCATCCCATCGTATTGGTCAGATGGCTTTCGATCTGGCGCACGCCCTCGGCCCCGTGACGCAACAGCGCCTCGTGGAATTTCGGGTTCAGCGCGCGCGCCCGCGTTTCCAGCGCGACCTGATCGGACAGCTTGCGCACCTTGCCGCTGCCGCGCGTGGTGTCCGAGATATAGACCGCGGCATCGGTGCCGCCGCGCGCCCGTTTCACGGCGCGGGAGATTCCGCCCAGCGTGTCAAAGTAGTGATCGACCGTGGTCACGCCCAGTTCGACGGATTCGAGGTTCTGATAGGCCAGATCCACGGTCTTGAGCACGCGCTGAAGCTGGGCGTGCCTTGGGTGTGCCTTGCCGTCCACGCCGTAGCCAAAGCTCTTGCGGGCCTCGTAGGCATCGGCCAGTTCGTCCTCGTCGCCATAGGCAGAGCTGTCGACCAGTTGATTGACGTTCGCGCCATAAGCGCCCTCGGCATTGGAAAAGACCCGCACGGCCGCCGTGGCCATGTCGCATCCGGTCTCCTGCATCGAGGCCAGCGCATGGGCGCGGACAAAGTTGCTTTCGACAGGTTCATCCGCCTCTGCCGCTTTCAGCGCGGCCTCGGCCAGCAGTTTGGTCTGCAAGGGCAGAAGATCGCGGAAAATGCCCGACAGCGTCATGACGACGTCGATCCTTGGACGGCCAAGTTCGTTCAGCGGGATCAGGTCGGCCCCGCACAGGCGGCCGAAGGCGTCAAAGCGCGGCTTGGCCCCGATCAGGGCCAGTGCCTGCGCCAGCGGCTCGCCATCGGACTTGATGTTGTCCGAGCCCCAGAGCACCACCGCCACCGTGCGCGGCAGACTGCGGTGGGTGTCCAGCAGGACCTGCGCCTGTCTGGCCCCGGCCCGACAGGCATAGGCACTGGGCATCCGGAACGGATCGAAGGCATGGATATTGCGCCCGGTCGGCAGGATCTCGGGCGACCGGATCAGGTCACCACCCGGCACCGGCAGGGTATAGCGGCCGTCCAGCGCATTCAGCAAAGCGGGCAACTCGCTGTCGCGGGACAGGAGTTTGGCGATCTCCGCGCGCGGAGCATCCGCTGGCAAGAGTGCAAGATAGGCCTCGCGGGCGGCCTCGGTCAGCGGAGCGCCGACCACATGCAGGCCCTCGGGGATCAGCGCGTCCTCGGTTTCCAGCAGACGCAGCCACAGCGTGTCGGGGTCTGTCCCGTCCATGTCCACCATCGCGGCCTGTTCGGAAATCAGCTGCGCGATGTCCGCGCGTTCTTCTGCATCCCGGGCGGTGCGCCGCCAGCGGGTCAGGCTTTCCTTCAACTCGGCCAGGCCCTTGTACAGCCCGGCGGTCGACAGCGGCGGCGTCAGGTGAGAGACGGTGACCGCGCCTGTGCGGCGTTTTGCCAGAGTCGCCTCGGAAGGGTTGTTGGAGGCGTAGAGGTAGATGTTGGGCATGTCGCCGATCAGCCGGTCGGGCCAGCAGGTCTCGCCCGGTCCGGCCTGTTTGCCGGGCATGAATTCCAGCGCGCCATGCATGCCGAAGTGCAGCAGCACGTCGGCCTGGAAACTCTGGCGCAGCCAGAGGTAGAATTGAACGAAGGCATGGGTCGGGGCAAAGCTGCCCTCGAACAGCAATCGCATCGGATCGCCCTCGAAACCGAAGGCCGGTTGCAGACCCACAAAGACCTTGCCGAACTGCGCGCCCAGCACAAAGACGCCGCGCCCGTCGCTCTGGATCTTGCCGGGGGCCGCGCCCCATTGCGATTCGATCTCGGACAGCCATGGCGTGCCGGTCACGATCTGATCGGCGCTGACGTGCGCGGCGACATTGGCCTCTTGTCCGTAACGCGCGGCGGTCCCCTGCAGCACGGTCTCGCGCAGGGCCTCGACGCTGTCGGGCGGGGTCAGGTCATAACCGCGGCCGGCCATGGCGTGCAGCGTGTTGTAGAGCGACCGGAAGACATCCAGATAGGCCGCCGTTCCTGCCGCACCCGCGTTGGGCGGGAACCCGAACAACACGATGCCGACACGGCGGTCCGCCACCTGCGACCGGCGCAGATGGGCCAGTCGTTCGAGCCGGCGGGCCAGCACCGCGATGCGTTCGGGGCAGGGGGCCATGGCCTTGACCGTCGAGGAGGCCCGACAGGCGTGGGTGCAACCGTCACATCCGTCGTCGCCATGCCGCCCGGCAAAGACCGTGGGATTGGTCGCGCCGTCCAGTTCGGGCAGGGCGATCAGCATCGTCGTCTCGATTGGGCCAAGCCCCTGCGCCGAGGCCGCCCATTGCCCCAGCGTCTGGAACTCCAGCGGATGCGCGGCGACATAGGGCACGTCCAGCCGTTTCAGCCAGCCGATGGCAGAGGCGTTGTCATTGTAGGCCGGTCCCCCGACGAGGCTGAAGCCGGTCAGCGACAGCAGCGCGTCGATCTTTGCGCCGGTCGGTCCGTGAAAGAAGGCCTCCATTGCGGGGCGGGTGTCCAACCCGCCTGCAAAGGCGGGCAGGACGCGCAGCCCACGGGCTTCCAGCGCGCGGATGACCGCATCATAGTGGGCCGTGTCGCCGGACAGGACGTAGCTGCGCATCATCAGCAGGCCGACGGTGGCCCGCGCGCCGTCCGGGGCGGGCAGGCATTCGGGGTCGGTGGTGATGCGATCGGGCAGATCGGGATGATAGAGACCGGTTTCCGGGTATTCCAGCGGCGCAGGCACGCCCGCACCGCGCCAGTCGGCGTGGCGGCAGTAACGGGAAATCAGGAAGCGGATCAGCGCCTCTACATTGTCGTCAGAGGCCCCCAGCCAGTATTGCATGGTCAGGAACCAGGCGCGCAGGTCCTGCGCCTTGCCGGGGATCAGCCGCAGGATGCGCGGCAGACGCCGCAACATCCGCATCTTGCGGGCGCCGTCTTCGACTCCGGATTTGCCGGTGCCACCGCCGCCGCGCAGTTTCTTCATCAGCTTGGACAGGCGCGAGTCCGGCGCCGACATGTCCAGCGTGCCCATCCGGGTCAGACGCACGATCTGCGAATCCGCGATGATCCCGGCCATCGCGTCACAAGAGTCGCGGCGGGCCTGAAGATCCGGCAGCACGGCCTTGATGTGCTCTTCGAGGAAAAGCAGTGTCGTCAGGATGATGTCGCCGCGGGCAATATCCGCCCGCGCCTGTGCCAGCGCCTCGGGGCGTTCGCCCCATTCGGCGGCGGCATGGACGGTGATGGACAGGCCCGGAAACTCGGCCGACAGACGGTCGGCGGCGCGCGCGCAGGGACCGGCGGCATGGGAATCCAGCGTCAGGATCACCACCCGGTAAGCGGGCGCGCCGGCGTTTATGAAACCATCATCTCGCATGATGCGCCTTCGCCTCGTAGAGGGTTTCGATGCCGATTTCCTGCAACCCCTTGTCGGCGGCAAAGCTTTCGGTATTGCGGCGGGCCTTGCCCCGAACGAAGAAAGGGACCTTGCGCAACTCGCGCTCGGCATCTTCCAGCCAGACGATCTGGCCGGTCGCCGGGGGCTCTGCGCGTTGCGGCTGTTCGGCGGCACCATGGCCGCCGTGGTGGCTGGGCCCTGCGGAGTCGTGAAACTCGAAGTCCTCGCGGAACATGGTCAGCAGGTGCTCTTCGAGCCCCATGACAAGCGGGTGCACCCATGTGTCGAAGATGACATTGGCGCCTTCGATGCCCATCTGCGGCGAATACCGGGCCGGGAAGTCCTGCACATGCACCGGGGCCGAAATCACCGCACAGGGAATGCCCAGCCGCTTGCCGATATGGCGTTCCATCTGGGTGCCAAGGATCATTTCAGGAGCGAGTTCGGCGATTCGTGCCTCGACCTCCAGATAGTCGTCGGAAATCAGCGCCTCGACACCGTAGTCGCGGGCAAGCGCGCGGATCGGCCGGGCCTGTTCGCGGTTGAAACAGCCCAGTCCCGCCACTTCAAAGCCCATTTCATCCCGCGCGATCCGGGCCGCGGCGGCCACATGTGTACCGTCGCCAAAGATGAAGACCCGCTTGCCGGTCAGATAGGTGCTGTCGACGCTGGCCGAATACCACGGCAGGCGCAGGCGGCTTTCGTCATGGGCCAGGGCGCGCCCGGTCAACGCGGCAACCTCGGCGACGAAATCGCGGGTGGCGCCGACGCCGATGGGCACGGTCTTGGTAAAGGGTTGCCCCAGTTCGCGCTCCATCCAGCGGCAGGCGCTCTCACCGGTTTCGGGGTACATCAGCACGTTGAAATGCGCCTCTCCCAGCCGGGTGATGTCCTTGGGCGTCGCGCCATAGGGCGCGGCGACGTTCACACCGATCCCCATGCCTTCGAGCAGCGCGGTGATCTCTGTCAGGTCATCGCGATGACGAAATCCCAGCGCCGTTGCGCCGATCAGGTTGGCTGTGGGATGGGCGCTGCGCTCACAGGGTTTGGCCAGCGCCCGCACGATCTGAAAGAAGGTCTCGTCCGCGCCGAAGTTTTCCTTGCGCTGGTAGCTGGGCAGGTCCAGCGCGATGACCGGCACCGGCAGGCCCATGGTTTCGGCCATGCCGCCGGGATCATCCTGGATCAGTTCGGCGGTGCAAGAGGCCCCGACGATGATCGCCTGGGGTTTGAAACGATCGTAGGCGTTCTGGCAGGCGGTCTTGAACAGCTGGGCCGTGTCGGCGCCAAGGTCACGCGCCTGAAAGGTGGTGTAAGTCACCGGCGGGCGATGGTTCCGCCGCTCGATCATGGTGAACAGCAGATCGGCATAGGTGTCGCCCTGCGGCGCGTGCAGCACGTAGTGCAGGCCCTTCATCGCCGTGGCGACCCGCAAGGCGCCGACATGCGGCGGGCCTTCGTATGTCCAGACCGACAGTTTCATTCCGCGGCCTCCACGCGCAGGGCCGCACGGCGGTGCAGCGGACGTGAAAACAGCGCGGCAAGGTCACCGGCCTGTTCGTAGAAATGCACCGGGGTAAAGACCAGTTCGATGGCCCATTTCGTCGTCAGCCCCTCGGCCTCCAGCGGATTGGCAAGGCCCAGACCGCAGACCGTCAGATCGGGGCGGGCCGCGCGGCAGCGATCCAGTTGCATCTCCACATCCTGCCCTTCGGAGAGCGTGGGGACGGGGCCGAGCAGGTCCAGCTCCGGTCCGCAGAGCGCCTTGTGCAGGTAGGGTGTGCCGACCTCGACCGCCTGCATCCCGCATTCGCGGGTCAGGAAGCGGGCCAGCGGGATTTCCATCTGGCTGTCGGGAAAGAAGAAGACCGATTTGCCCGCCAGCCGCGTCGAGGCCTTGGCCACGGCACTGCGGGCGCGGGCGCGGGGCGCGGCTGTCACGGCGTCGAAACGCGCGTCATCAACCCCGAATTCCCGCGCCACGGCAAGCAGCCACGCGGTGGTGCCCTCCTCGCCGAACGGGAATGGCGCGGGCAGATGCCGCGCCCCGCGCCGTTCTAGGGCGGCATGGGTGCCCCCCAGGAACGGCTGTGTGAGGGCGAAGACCGTGTTCGGTCCGACGGCCAGGCCGTTATCCGCCCGGCGGGCGGGCAGGACGGCGACGTCTTCGATCCCCAGCTTGTGCAACAGGTCCAGCGCCTGATCTTCGACCACGTCCGGCAATGCGCCGACAAGGACAAGTTGCCGACGGTCGGTTTCGGGCAGTGCCGGAACCATGGCCGCAAGACAGGCATCCTCGCCTTCGGTGAATGTCGTCTCGATTCCCGAACCGGAATAATTCAGCACCCGCACATGCGGCGCATGTTTCGCCGACAGCCGTTCGGCGGCGCGCGACAGGTCCAGCTTGATGACCTCGGAGGGGCAGCTGCCCACAAGGAAAAGCTGCCGGATGTCGCTGCGCCGCGCCAGCAGGCGGTCGACTTCGCGATCCAGTTCCTCTTGCGCATCCGCCAGCCCGGCGAGGTCGGTCTCTTCGAGAATCGCCGTGCCGAATCGCGGTTCGGCGAAAATCATCACCCCGGCGGCGCTTTGCAGCAGGTGGGCGCAGGTACGGCTGCCCACGACAAGGAAAAACGCATCCTGGATCTTGCGATGCAGCCAGATGATTCCCGTCAGGCCGCAGAACACCTCGTGCTGGCCGCGCTGTCGCAGAACCGGGTGGTCCTCGCAGCCGGTGACCGGCAGGTGGCGTGCCGGGGCGGTCATGCCGGCGCCTCGCTCTGCAGCCGCGCGGCGCGCAGTTTCAGCAGGAATTGCCCGGCGTTCACGACGTAGGCGGCATAGGCCGCCAGCGCCAGAACCATCAGCGACAGCGGGTCCAGCGCGCCTGTGACCAGGGCCCAGACATAGGCGGTGTGCAGGGCGATCACGACAAAGCTGAACACGTCCTCCCAGAAGAAGGCCGGCGCGAACAGATACTGACCGAACACGACCTTTTCCCAGATCGCGCCTGTGATCATGATGAGGTAGAGAAATCCGGTCTTAATCAGGATCGAAAGGGTGGCCATCTCGTAGCCCGCGCCGGTCCAGAGGAACCGCAGCACAAGGACCAAAGAGACGGCGAAGGCGATGAACTGAAGCGGTGCGAGGATCCCCTGCACGACGGTCCATGCGCTGGCATCCCGCCGGGCGCGCTGGGCGCTGGTGTAAAGCGCCGGGTGACTGTTTTCGTGGATCGATTCCGAAAGCATCCTAGCCCACCTCCAGGGGGATTGCAGGTTCGATGCTACGGAATGATCGGCCGAAGTGTCAATTAAAATTTACACATGGATCGGTTCACGGTGTCAGCGATGATTGGCGCCCCTGGTCTTTGATCGATTGGGAAAAATCCAAATTTTTTCAGGATTTTGTTCAATGCTAACATGCGCTTCGCTCTCCGGATGTGCGGCCGGGATATGCTATCGTGTCAGAAAAAATTGACAGAACTCTTTGTGGCGCGCACACTGATCAGCAAGGTCAGAGACTCGCTTGATACGCGGTTTGATAATTCTACGTCGGGGGAGACGGATGGGATGTATTTCAAGGAGTCGTGCGCTGTCTGACAGTCGCAATACTGCTATTCGATTTCTGGTGGAGGCGGCGTTGCAATCCGTCGCTGCCGAGAAACGCAACGCCACGCCCCGCACGCGGGAAGAGTGGATCAATCGTCTGTGCGCGGAGATCATGTCCGACTCCGAGACCAGTCATCAGGCGGTCATATCCGCGCTGATGGCGACCGGCGTGTCCTCCGAAGAATTGATCCAGATCTATGTCCCCGCAGTTGCCCGCCGGATCGGCGAGATGTGGGTGCAGGACAAGGCGACCTTTGTTCAGGTGACCCTGGGCGCCGGACGCCTGCAGGCGCTTTTCCAAGGCGACCGCAGCCCCCACGTCGGCAACTGGCTGGACCGGACGGTGCCCCTGGGGCAGTCGATCCTGATGATCCTGCCCGAAACCGAGGACCACACGCTTGGCGCCTTCGTTGCCGCCGACCAGTTCCGTCGCCACGGAATCTGGGTGCGGGTGGCGATCCGGCTCAAGCCGCCGGACCTGCTGCAGGTGGTCGAGGAGGGGCGCTTTTCCATGCTCGGGCTGTCCGTGGCCACCGCGAGATCCGTTGAAACGGCGGCGAAACTCATAGAAATCCTGCGCGCGGGTCTGGACCATTGTCCCCCAATCGTTATTGGTGGAAAATACGTTATGGAGTCCAGCGACGTGGAAGCACGGAGCGGTGCGACATGTGCGGTTCGTTCTGTACGCGAAGCGATTGAAAGATGTGGTCTGGCAACTGTGAATGACCCTTTGAAAATCGATGTGCTGGACTGACTGGAGTGCCGCAAGATCTGAGGTAAGAGTGTGACGAAACAATTGGCGTCGATGGAGTTCAGTCATACTGGCACAATGCCGGAGACGCCATCGGTGCGTTTTCTGATCGAGCAGACCGCAGATATCGCAATCCACCTGGACGGAGCGGGGGTCGTCGTCGGGATCTACGTCAACCCGGAAAACCCGTCGCTTGGATGTCTTGATCACTGGGTTGGTCGTGAGTTCAAAAATTTCCTGACAGAAGAGAGCCGCGAGAAGTTCGCCGAGCGGATTTCCGAGTTGCGATATGCTGCCGACGTGCCGGTCAGCCCGATCGAGTTGAACAATTCCGACAATGCCGATTGGGAGTTCCCTATCCGCTACAGCCCCTTGCGGCTCAATGGGTCCGAGGGTCTTTTGCTGATCGGGCGCGATCTGCAGCCCATCGCCGAAGTGCAACAGCGCCTTGTCCATGAACAACTGGCCCGCGAGCGGGATCAACTGTCCATCCGGCGCGCGGAAACCTATTACCGGATTGTGCTCGAAGCCTCGGAGACGGCGCTTGTGACCGTGGATCCCGAGACCGGGCGCGTGCGCGAAATCAACAGCGCGGCGGCGGCATTGCTGGGGGCAAAGCCGGACGCACTGCCCGGCAGCACCTTCAACCAGGCCTTCGAGGGGCTGCGCCGGGGTGAGTTGATGGAAGCCCTGCAATCCGCGAGCGGGACGGACGACGCGCGCAGCGTCCAAGCCGTGGCGCGGCGCAGTGGCCGGTCCCTGTCGATCTTTCCGGAGTTTTTCCGCGCGGCGGGCGAACTGGGAATGCTCTGTCGTCTGGTTCCCGTGGCCGGTGAAGACAGTTCTCGGACCGAGATTGCGCAGTCCCTGAACGCCCTGTTCACAGGCGCCAGCGATGCGATTGCCATCATCGACGGCAAGGGCAACATCCGTGAGGCCAATGACGCCTTTCTGGTGCTGGCCGATGCCGCACAACTGCGCGACGTGACCGGCAAGGGGTTCGGCAAATTCCTTGTGCGCGGCGAAGTGGACCTGCGGCTGCTGATCGAAGGAACCATGCGCGAAGGTCGGATGCGCAGCTACACCACGCAATTCAGAAGCATCGTCGGCACCCGGGCCTCTGTTGAGATCTCGGCCACGCACCTGCGTCCCGGATCGGGGGATCTTGGCATCGGGCTGATCATTCGCGATGTCGGCGACTCGGTGGGCGTGACTGCCGACAACGGGCCGCAATCCGTCGTCAGTGAACAGGCGCTGCAAAACGTCATGGACCTTGTTGGTACGGCGTCCCTGAAAGAGCTTGTCTCCGCTACCTCCGACGTGATCGAGCGGATGTGCATCGACACGGCGCTGCAGATGACCAAGAACAACCGCGCCGCTGCGTCGGACATGCTGGGCCTGTCGCGGCAGAGCCTTTATGTCAAGCTGCGCAAGTACGGCATGTTGAGCGGCGACAGCGAATAATCCGTCTGCGGGCCGTCTTCTTCCAGAAAATGCTTCCCTCGACTCGATGTGTGTAGTTTAGTTTACACATGAGTGTAACGTCTGAATTACATATCCGCCGCCGCTACCCGGAACCGCGCGCGGTTCTGACGCTGGTCAAGCCGATCACCTGGTTTCCGCCGGTCTGGGCCTATCTCTGTGGCGCTGTGTCGTCCGGGGTGGCCTTTTCCACCGCGCCTGTCGAGGTGATGCTTGGTTTGTTGCTTGCCGGACCGGTGGTCTGCGGGATGAGCCAGGCCGCCAACGACTGGTGTGACCGCCACGTGGACGCCATCAACGAGCCGAACCGGCCCATTCCCTCGGGTCGTGTGCCGGGGCGGTGGGGGCTCTGGATCGCTCTGGCGATGAGCGCCCTGGCGCTCTGGATCGGATCCTTTCTCGGCCCCTGGGGGTTTGGCGCCACCGTATTCGGCGTCATCGCCGCATGGGTCTATTCGGCGGAACCCATCCGCCTGAAGCGGTCGGGGATCTGGGGGCCGGGGCTTGTCGGGCTGTGCTACGAAGGATTGCCGTGGTTCACGGGGGCGGCGGTGCTGTCCGCCGGTGCGCCGTCGCTGCAACTTGTGGCCGTGGCAGCGCTCTATGCGCTTGGGGCGCATGGGATCATGACGCTGAACGATTTCAAGGCATTGGAGGGCGACCGCCAGACCGGTGTCAACTCCTTGCCGGTCACTCTTGGGCCAGAGCGCGCGGCAAAGGTCGCCTGCGCGGTGATGGTCTTGCCGCAGGTGGTGGTCATCGCCCTGCTGTGGGCATGGGGCGCGCCGCTCTTCGCGCTTGGTATACTCGTCCTGCTGTTGGGGCAGGGCTGGGCCATGCGCGTTCTTCTGACAGATCCCAAGGGCCGCGCGCCCTGGTACAACGGCACGGGCGTGCTGATGTATGTCAGCGGCATGATGATCGCGGCCTTGGCATTGAATGGCATCGGGGGCGCATCATGACGCTGGGATGGCTGGCGATCGCGCGGCTGGGGCTGATCCAGATGGCGCTGGGTGCGATCGTGGTGCTGACCACGTCGACCCTGAATCGGTTGATGGTGGTGGAGCTGGCCTTGCCCGCGGTCCTGCCGGGCCTGTTGGTGGGGCTTCACTACGGGATCCAGATCACCCGCCCCAACTGGGGGTTCCTGTCCGACACAGGGGGGCACCGCACCCGCTGGATCATCGCTGGCATGGCCTTGCTGGGGATCGGCGCCTTTGGGGCGGCCGTTGGGGTGGCGCTCTTTGCGACGCATTTTGGCCTGGCACTGGCCTTGTCGATCCTCAGTTATGCCTTGATCGGACTCGGGGTGGGGGCCTCCGGGACGTCCCTCTTGGCGCTGTTGGCTACGGCGACCGCGCCGAGCCGCAGGGCTGCGGCCGCCACGATTACCTGGCTCATGATGATCTTCGGCATCGCGGTTACGGCGGCAACGGTCGGCGCCTTCCTCGAACCCTATTCCCCGGCCCTTTTGCTGCGCATCGTGGCCGTGGTGGCAATCGGGGGCCTTGCAGTAACTGTTCTCGCCGTCCACGGCATCGAAGCGCGGTGTCCGACTGCAGAGCCGGAGCCGGTGCCGGCCCGGTTTCGCGACGGGCTGACCGAGATCTGGGCCGAACCGGCGGCGCGCAATTTCACTATCTTCGTCTTCCTGTCGATGAGCGCCTATTTCATGCAGGAACTGATCCTCGAACCCTATGCCGGACTGGTCTTCGGGCTGACGCCGGGCCAGACGACGCAACTGAGCGGCGCCCAGAACGGCGGTGTCTTTCTGGGCATGCTGACGGTCGGCATTGCCGCGACGGGCCTGCGCCTTGGCAGCCTGCGCAGTTGGGTCGTCGCGGGCTGTCTCGGCTCTGCGGTCAGCCTTGTCGCGATCGCTCTTGCAGGGGCACAGGTCAATCACGCGGCGCTCTTGGTGTCGGTCGTGGTGCTGGGCCTGTTCAACGGCATGTTCGCGGTCGCCGCAATCGGGTCGATGATGGCGCTGGCCGGGCAGGGACGCGCATCGCGCGAAGGCACAAGGATGGGCCTCTGGGGGGCCGCGCAAGCGATGGCCGCAGGTTTTGGCGGCCTGTTCGGGGCGGCATTCGCCGACCTGATGCGCGTTGCCCTCGGCAGCGATGCCAGCGCCTTTGGCACGGTCTTTCTGGTCGAGGCCGCACTATTCGCCACGGCTGCCATGATGGCGGTCCGGGTGATTGCCCCTCGTTCCGATCCACACGCCGCAGCCATACCGGGAGAATGAGCCATGTTTGACGTCGTTGTCGTTGGGGGAGGGCCGTCCGGAGCGACCGCCGCCGAAGATTTGGCCCGCTCGGGCCTGCGGGTCGCCTTTCTGGATCGTGAGGGGCGGATCAAACCCTGCGGCGGGGCGATTCCGCCGCGACTGATCGCCGATTTCGATATCCCGGACTCGCAGCTCGTCGCAAAGATCACCACCGCCCGGATGATCTCGCCCACGGGGCGCAAGGTGGACATTCCGATCGAAGACGGCTTTGTCGGCATGGTCGACCGGGAGCATTTCGACGCCTTCCTGCGGCACCGGGCCGAGGCCGCCGGGGCCACGCGTCTGACAGGCACGTTTCGGAGAATCGAACGCAAGGACGACGGCCCGTGCGTCGTCTATCGCGACAAGGCAGACGGGCAGGAGCGGACAGTGCCCACACGTCTGGTCATCGGGGCGGACGGGGCCCGGTCGCTGGTGGCCCGAAAAGAGGTGCCGGGCGGCGACCGCATTCCCTATGTCATCGCCTACCATGAGATCATCGAGGCCCCTGACAGCGTTGAGGCCTATGATCCCACCCGCTGCGACGTGATTTACGACGGGCGGATTTCACCGGATTTCTACGGCTGGGTCTTTCCCCATGGCGCGCAGGCCAGCGTCGGCATGGGGTCGATGGTGCGGGAGGTCGATGTCAAGCAGGCGACGGCAAACCTGCGCGCGGCCTCGGGCCTTGCCGATTGTCCGACGATCCGGCGCGAAGGCGCGCCGATCCCGCTCAAGCCGCTCGACCGGTGGGACAACGGGCGCGATGTGGTGCTGGCAGGCGATGCCGCCGGAGTCGTCGCACCCAGCTCCGGTGAGGGGATCTATTACGCCATGGTCGGAGGGCGCGTCGCGGCCACGGCGGCGGCGGCCTGCCTTGCGTCGGGGCGTCCGCGTGACCTGCGCCTTGCCCGGCAGTTGTTCATGAAAGAGCACAAGACCGTCTTTCGCGTTCTCGCCTCCATGCAGAACGCCTATTACCGGTCGGATGAGCGGCGCGAGCGTTTCGTGTCGCTGTGCCATGACACCGACGTTCAGCGGCTGACCTTCGAGGCCTACATGAACAAGAAGCTGGTCCGCGCGCGACCGATGGCGCATATCCGGATCGGCCTGAAGAACCTCGCCCATCTGACCCGGCTCGTTTCTGCGGTGCATGTCTGACAGCGATCAGGTGGCTTGTTCGGTCGCGCGTTTGCCTCAGGCTCCAACGTCCGGGCAGGCAGGTGCCTCATGAGCAGGACCACGGGAAGGGGAGGTCAAGACGCGCATAGACGCGCATGGCCGTTGGTCGCGCACCATTCGCGCGGCTTTTTGCCTAGGCCTGGAACCGCTGACGTTCGGTTGCCGGGACAGGTTGCAGGTTATTTCCGGTTCAGACGATTCCGTGTCTCACAGAGATCAAGCGCCCCGGAATAATGTCTTTGTTTCAGGATCATGAGGTGCCAATAGGCGCGAGATGCATGCGCTCGCAAGAGCGCTTTCCTTGCCATGACATCCAGTCGTGACCGCGGCAAGCAACACCCTGATCCCGCGCATGTTTCGGCGCTCGGAAGGGGTGAAAAACGAGTCCGCCCCTTGAAGGCAGTTCGGCGGTACTATTTTTTACCAAAAGCGGATAGGATGCCAGCGGTCGCAGGAGAAAAGCAGCGTGTCGGTCACATCCCTATCTTCGGTTCTGGTCGTCGAAGACGACCCGTTCATCAGCGTCGGGCTTGAGATGGCGTTGCACGATGCCGGATATGTTTCAATAAGAACGGCCAACTCCTATGTCGATGCGCTGCTTGCGATTGACGACTCGGAGTTCAATCTGTGCATTCTGGACCTCAATCTCCGGAACTCCGGCCCTGATGTCGCGCACAAAGAGCCGGAAGGCCGACGCCTGTTGTCACTTCTCAAGTCACGGAACGTGTCGACCGTCGTCTACAGCGGCGTTCTGAACCAGCAGGTGAAACTGAAGGATATCTATCCCTCGATCATCACGATGGACAAGACAGAGGCCATAGAGAACGTGATCTCGGCGCTCGAAAGAATGGACACGGACTAAGGCGTTTCGCGAAATACCTGAGACACCGAGCATCACATAACGCGTTGAAATCTCTGATTTCAGGCAGCGTTCTGTGATTCAGGCTTTTCGGACAACGCTTCAAGCCGGCAGTTGCGGACCCGCGGCATCGGACATCAGTCTGAACCGGATTTCAGAAACCGCTCGAGGTCGCAATTGTCGAAGGGCTTCTCGATCACGCTGACAGCGTTCAGGTCCGGCGGGAGATGCTGGCGCGCATGAGCGGTCAGAAAGGTGAAGCGAACGCCGTCCCGCATCAACCGCCTTGCGAAACCAGCGCTGGTGCCGTCTGCGCCCAGGTTGAAATCGAGGATAGCGGCATCCGGCAACCCCTCGTCGCATGACGTCATGGCGGCCCCGCTTGCCCGGAAAGGACCTATGACCTGGTAGCCAAGGTCCGCCACGGTGTCGGCAAGGTCGATCTGGAGCAATGGATCGTCTTCGAGAATGAGAACCTTCATGACGGCGTTTCCTGCGAAAGAGGATCCCCAAGTTCAGGAAGATTAACGGTAACGCGGATTCCCGTAGAAGGATAGTCCATGGTGACGTCGGCACCCTGGGCCTCGAGAATACGGGTGAGCAAGGTGGTGCCAAAGCCGGTTGTAGTTGGTGGCGTCACATTGGTGAGACCGGTTTCCTGCCAACTGATGCGCAGGCCGTCATTGTCTTGCGTCCAGCGAATGTCGAGCTGGCCGTCCTCATGCGCCAGTGCGCCATACTTGCCCGAATTCGTCGTGAGTTCGTGGAAGGCGAGAGACAACGTCTGCGTCAGGGAGGGCGGCAGAGAGACCTCCGGTCCCTGAACGTGGATCGCCTCTCCACGGCTTTCGCGGTAGGGCGCGATCTCCACATCTATGAGTCGCTCCAGCGACATGCCGTGCCAATTGGCTTCGGACAGCATCCGATGCGCTGCGGCCAAGGCTCTGAGGCGCGCCTGAAGGGCATCACGATACTCCTGGACACTGGTCGACGTGCGACCGGTCATGCGTGCAATCGTGGCCACCGTCGCGAGGATGTTCTTTACCCGGTGGTCGAGCTCTGCCGAGATGACCTTCAGCCGTTCGGCTTCCGCCTTGCGCGCGGTGATGTCCAGATTGAGCCCGACCCAAGAGGTGATCTCTTCGTCCTGGTTGCGGATCGGCCGGCCCATCGTGAGCACGTGATATGCTTTCCTGTCCCGTCCGACGATCCGCACTTCTTGTTCCCAGGGCTTTCCGGATTGGACGGTCTCTTGCCAGAGTTGAGCGGTTTCTTCCTGCATCCCCGGGGCGATACAGTCCATCAGGCCGTCTTTCCGCGCGTCTTCCAGGGTCTTGCCCACCAGGTCAAGAAAGGCCTGGCTGACATAGGTCAGCTTGCCCGCCTGATCGGTGATCCAGACACCAAAGGGAATGGACTCGCCCAACGTTCGATATTGGTCAAAACGCTCGGCAAGGTCACGTTCCAGGCGCTTGCGTTCTGTCACGTCTATCCAGGCAGAGAAAAACCCGCTGACGGCGCCATCGTCGTCGTAACGCGGCGCGTAACTGACCAGACTATGTCGTGTATTCCCGCCGGGCAGAGTGACTGCGACCTCGAAGTTTTGTTCATGCCCTGCGAGCACGCCAGAGATATGCGGCGCGGCAACCGCGTAGGCGTCGGGACCGAGCAGATCAGACATCCGGTTGCCGTCGACCCGCTCTGTCGGTTGAACCCATCTCTTGTAGGCGCTGTTGACGAATTCATAGCGTTGCTCTTTGTCGACAATGGCAAAGAGGATAGGCAAGCTTTCAGTCAGTTCACGCAACTGCCGACGCTCGGCATCGATGTCTTTCACAGCCTGATCGCGGGCAATGACAAGCCAGAGCACATGCGCCGTTGACTGCAGAAAGTTGATGTCATCGGCGTCAAAGCTGCAGCGCGTCAGGTCGCTTTCATGCACGCCCAGCACGCCCCAGGGCGCATCCGTAGGCCCGATCACCACACTGGCGCCGCACAGGATGTGGTGGTTCTTCAGAATAGGGGGCGCGGAAAAGCGTTTCTCGTCCCGGAAATCCCGCACCACAACGGCGTGTCGCTGCTCCATGGTGTAGCCGGCCTGGCTTTCGATCCCGGTGCTGACCCGGGACTGGCCGACGGTCGCGTCAGTCCAGCCCACGCCTGCCCGCAATGTCAGGGTGCGACCGTCCGGATCCAGTTGCAGCACCTTGGTAAACCGCGCGCCCATGTGCCTGGACAATTCAGCCACCGACGCGTCAAAGATTTCCTGAAGTGCGCCGCCGGACAGGGCCGCACGCCCAAGTTCGGCCACGGCCTCCTGCTGCGCTTCGCGCCGCCGTGCCGCCGCGCGGGCATTTTGCAGGTTGGTCACATCGGCGTAGGACACCACCACACCCTCGATCCTGTTTTCCGACGTCCGGTAGGGACGCAGGCGGCGAATGCGATGCTGGCCGCTGTCGGTTGTAATCTCGGCGTCGATCTCTGTCAGGGTATCCAGGCAGCGCCGGGCATCTTCGATCAGCGCCGGATCCTCGACCCGCATGGCGATGTCCTCGACCGGGCGCCCGATATCGCCGTCGATGATGCGCATGACCGCCTTCATCGCGGGTGTGAACCGCCGGATCAGCAATTCGGTGTCTAGGAAAATCACGCCGATGTCGATCGACACCAGAAGGTTTGTCAGGTCGTTGTTGGTGCGCTCGAGTTCGTCGATCTTGTCTTCGAGCTGGCTGTTGACGGTCGAGAGTTCCTCGTTGAGCGACTGCAACTCCTCGCGCGAAGTCTCCAACTCCTCGTTGGTGGACTGGAGTTCCTCGTTCATGCTCATGACCTCTTCGTTCGAGGCTTTGAGTTCTTCGTTCGAGGTCTCCATCTCTTCGATGGTCGATTGCAGGTCTTCGCGGGTCGAATGCAGCTCGTATTCCAGCGAGGCAACCGCGTCGCGTTCAGCCGGGGAGGCGGCCTCGCGCGCCTTTTCCCGGGCGGCCTTTTCGGCGTCGGCATCGCGTGGTTCGGACTCGTCCTGGAAATGCACAAGGATGTTGCCGGGGTCTTCCGGACCCGGCAGGCGTTCAGCCGTGATCCGGACGGTGACCTCCTTTTCATCGCGGCGTACATTCAGCGCCAGTGCCTTGGCAGAGGTCTGGCGGCCGGAGATGACGGCGTTCAGCACGCTGCGCAGCTTGCTGCGCAGGTCCGGCAAGGTGATGTCCGGAAGCTGGCGGGTCGGTTCTCCGGTGGGGAAATCGAGGTAGTTGCGAACCGGGCCGTGGAAATACGAGACCTTGAGCACGCTATCCACCACGACACAGGCAGGCACGAAGCGGTCCATGAGGTGCTGCCGGGTAACCTCGGTCGCGGTCATCAAGGCAACTTCCTTGTCGTCCGCCTTTGGATCTTCGCGCTTGCTGCCGGGAACGATCGGAAAACTGCCCGGCCGCGGACGGGTGTGGATCGACTTGCGATAGATGCGCCCGGCTTTGTCCACCGATGTGAACAGGCGGCCGGGACGCTCCGCGCTCTCGGAATTGCCGAGAACGAGATGACCTCCTTCGGCGAGCGCAAAGTGGAACATCTCGATCATGCGTCGCTGCACGTCGGATTCGAGGTAAATCATCAGGTTGCGGCAGGTGATGATGTCCAGTTTGGAAAACGGCGGATCGGAAATCACGTTCTGGGTTGCGAACACCACTGTCTCTCGCAGTCGCTTGTTCACGAGGATGGTATCCTCCTCCTCTGTAAAGAAGCGACGCTGCAACCGCTCGGGGATATCCGGAAGCGCGGCGGCGGAATAGCGTCCGGCGCGGGCGATGTCGATGGCGCGGGCGTTGAGGTCGGTGGCAAAGACTTGCACGGGACAACCGGCGCGTCGGCGATCCATGCGTTCGAACAGCACTATTCCGACGGTATAGGCTTCTTCGCCAGTGGCGCAGCCCGGCACCCAGATGCGGATGGGCTCGCCCTTCTTCTTCTGGTCCAGCATCGGTTCGATGACATTGTCTGCAAGGCTTTCCCAGACTTCGGGCTCACGGAAAAACCGCGTCACGCCTATCAACAGGTCGCGGAACAACTGATGCACTTCTTCCGGCGTCTCACGCAGGTGGTCCACGTAATCGGCAAGGGCCTTGAACTGCCCAAGACCCATGCGCCGCTGAATCCGGCGCTCGACCGTGCCCTTCTTGTAGCTGCGGAAATCGTAATTGGTCTGCTCTTGCAGCAGGCGCAGCACCTTCAAGTATCCGCCCGGCGCCTGTTCAGCCAACGCGCCTTCCTTTGCCTGCGCCTTGCGCAGGTAGGGGTGGCGCATGAATTGCACCAGCCGCTGAGGCATCATGTCGAGGGGCAGGATGAAATCCACGATCCCGGTATCCACAGCATTGCGCGGCATTCCGTTGTAATCGGCTTCCTCGGGATCCTGCACCATGACCATGCCGCCCGCCGCCTTGATCTCGCGAATGCCCTGTGTGCCGTCGCTGCCGGTCCCGGACAAAACGATGCCGATCGCCTTTTCGCCCTGCTCGTCGGCCAGAGAGCGGAAAAAGTAGTCGATGGACATGCGAATGCCCTTTTCCGTCACCGGCTCGTCGAGGAAGAGACCTTGATCGATCAGGCGAATGAACTTCCCGGGCGGAATGACGTATACGGTGTTCGGCGACAGCGTCATCTCGTGTTCGGCCTGCAGGACCGCCATCTTGGTCTGCCGCGCCAGCAGGTCGGCCATCATGCTTTCATGGTTCGGATCAAGATGCTGGATCAGGATATAGGCGGCGCCGGTATTGGTCGGAAGCGCCTGCAGCAAACGCTTGTAGGCCTCCAGCCCGCCCGCCGAAGCGCCAATGCCAACGATCGGGAAATCTTTGTTCTTTGGCACGCTTACCCTCCCCGGACTCGGTCAGATTAGCCCACTTCGACTCCTGCAACCACTGTTAACCAGCCCCCCGGTGGTCCTGCAATGAATTGTGACAGGCAGAAATGCGCGCAGCTGTCTGCATGGTGTCAGGACATGCAGACAACAGGGGGCGATCACGACAGGCGGGGAAGGTCCGCAGCGATCCGTGACAGGGCGGGTGACAGGGGAAACAGTGTCGCCTGGATCGAATGGTAAATGTCCGGCTTTCCCGTGAACTGGGTTGTTGTGGGGCGGTTGTCAGCATCGACTTCGGGAAACCAGCCGCCGCGTGGGTGGTCGATCAGGTGGCGGTCGGCAAACCGCCAGAGGTCGCGGTACAGGGCCTCGTCCTCGGCCGTCCAGTCCAGTTTCAAAAAGCTGGCAGCTGTTCCGATCGCCTCTGTCACCGGCCACCAATAGCGGTCTGGCACCAGCCATGTGCCGTCGAAATCGACCGTGTAGACAAACCCGCCACGTTCGGGGTCCGTGGCGTCACGCAACGCGGTCCGGAACAGGGTGCGTGCGCGATCCACTGCGCCATTGTCGGGTCTGCCGCTCAGGTCCCAGTGTTGCAACAGCAACCGGGCGAATTCAAAGGAATGGCCTGGGGTGGTGCCTGCGGGGCGGAACATCGGGTTGCCTGAATACCCGGGGTCCACCTGCCAGTTCTGCGTGTAATGTTCCGGCAGCCGCCAAAGATGCGCGGGGGCCATGCGACCGGCAAAGAAATCGAGGATGCGGCCCGCGCGGGTCAGGTATTCGGCCTCGCCGGTGGCCTCATGGGCGGTCAGCAGCGCCTCGACCCCGTGCATGTTGGCGTTCATGCCGCGATAGCTGGAAAAGGGCGTCCAGTCGCGGTTGAATTCATCGGCAAAGAGGCCGTGCTCCTGCTCCCAGAACCGGCTGTCCAGAACCTCGGTGGCATCGGCGATCAACCGGTCGGCGTCCGGATGGCCCGCCAGTTTGGCGCTGGCCCCGGCCAGCAGGACAAAGACATGGCCGTAGGCCAGCTTGATATCCCGGACGATGCCCGAGTCGTCCAGCGCATAGAGGTAACCGCCGTGTTGTGTGTCGCGGTGGTGGGACCACAGGTAGGCCATACCGTGATCGACGATCTCGGCGGCCCCCGGCACGCCGGACATCTGACCCAGTGCATAGGAATGGACCATGCGCGCGGTGTTGTGCAGCTCTTGTGGCGCACCGGGGATCGGCGTGCCATCGACGTTCAGCAGGTGAAATCCGGGCGTGTCGCGCAGGCAGGCCTGAAAGAAGGAGAATTGCGACAGGCTTTGATGCGCCAGCCACGCCTTGTGCGCGGGATCGTCCAGCCAGCGTGCCGAAGCCTCTGCCGGGCCGATGTTTGCTGTATCCGTCATGTCGCCTCCTTGCCGTTGCGCATCACGGCCATACCGGATGGCCGCGCCGCAGGATAGTCGCGTGACAACGGAGAAAGGTCGAGCCGCAATTCCGCAAAGGGCGGGGGGGTGTCGTCAGCTGAGCGACAGCGGGCGCGCGTGCCTCTGACGTCATTCCAACGACGGCGATAAATTCGGTGGCGGAATTACCCTTCGAAGACGCGCTTGATGTCGCCGGTGTCCAGAACGGGCGAGGCATCGAGGTCTTCGGCATCCAGCATCGCCGCGACCCGTTCGAGGCTGGCCACCAGCATGGCTTGCTCCCAGTCCTCCATCGCGGCGAACTTGCGCACGAAACGTTGTTGCAGGGGGTCCGGCGCCTCATCCAGCGTCTTGCGGCCCTTTGGGGTGATGTGGATGTTGGTCTGACGGCGGTCCTGTTCGGACTTCTCGCGCAGGACCAGCCCGTCGCGCACCAGCTTGTCCACCAAAGAGGTGACTGTCGCCTGCGAGACGTGCATCCGCAGCGAGATTTCCTTGGCCGTGCTTTGACCTTTTTCCGCGATGATCTGCAGGGCGCGAAACTGCACCGCCGTGACCCCGGCAGACTGCTTCAGTTCACGCCCGTAAAGATCGGTTGCGCGCAGAATACGTCGCAGCGCGATCAGTGTGGTGTCAACACGGTCCATCATGTGCCCCAAGCTTAGCATGCCTAAGTATACCCGTCCATTCTTCCGGCGTCAAAGCGTTTAAGCTTCGACGTGCAAACCTTCAAAACGCTCTCAGGGTGGAAAAGTTCCATATCTTGTGCCATAATAGAAAAAATTACTTTGCCTGTTGAAATACTTTGGGGAGCGGGTTATTTCGCATTCCAAAGTAACTGCCGAAGGATCTGCACCACATGCAACACCCTAGAGAAATCGCTCGTCCCACACTGCCCAGCCTGCGCCCGCCGACTGCAGAGGATGGAGCGGAGATCTGGGAGTTGATCCAATCCTGCAAGCCGCTCGACGAAAATTCGATGTACTGCAACATGCTTCAGGCGGATCATTTCGCCGACACATGTGTGGTCGCGGAACTGAAAGGTGAGATTGTCGGTTGGATCTCTGCCTATGTCATGCCCAACGATCCCGACACGCTGTTCGTGTGGCAGGTCGCCGTGTCGGAAAAGGCGCGGGGCATGGGCCTTGGCGGGCTGATGCTGCAGGACATCACCGACCGTCCGGTCTGTGATGACGTGATGCGCGTCCAGACCACGATCACCAGCGACAACGCAGCCTCCTGGGGACTGTTCCGCAAGTTCGGCAAGTCACAGAACACCGTGTTGGAGGTACAGCCCTACTACACGCAGACGCTGCATTTCCAGAACCAGCACAAGACCGAGAATCTCGTCACCATCAAGCTTGCACGGCGTCTGGCGCGCGCGGCGTAACCGCTGCCCCCGGCCTTGCAAGATCTTCAGACAAAGGAACACCAAAATGGCTTCTCAGACCTTTCAACCGACCATCTTCAAACGACGTGAATCCGAGGCGCGCAGCTATTGCCGTGGCTTTGACACCGTCTTCACCACCGCCGAAGGCTCGAAAATGACTGACGCCGCCGGGCGCGAGTACATCGACTTTCTGGCGGGCTGTTCCTCGTTGAACTACGGCCACAACGATCCGGACATGAAGGCCGCGCTGATGGCGCATCTGTCCGAAAACGGGCTGGCGCACGCGCTGGACCTGCACACCACGGACAAGGCGCGTTTCCTTGAGGCGTTCGAGACGCACATCCTGCGTCCGCGCGGTATGGATCACAAGCTGATGTTCACCGGTCCGACCGGGGCAAACGCCGTCGAGGCGGCGATCAAGATTGCGCGCAAGGTGACCGGCCGCGAAAACATCGTCGCCTTCACCAACGGCTTCCACGGCGTGACCATGGGCGCGCTGGCCGCGACCGGCAACGGCTATCACCGTGGCGGGGCAGGGACCGCGCTGAGCGGTGTCTCCCGCGTGCCGTTCGACAACTACATGGAGGGCATGGATTCCGCCGATTTCCTTGCGCAGATGCTGTCCGACCCGTCCTCGGGCATGGATGCGCCTGCCGCGATCCTGCTGGAAACCGTACAGGGTGAGGGCGGCCTGAACGCCGCAAGCGCCGAGTTCATCCGCAAGGTTGCCGATCTGGCCAAGCAACATGGCGCCCTGCTGATCGTGGACGACATCCAGGCGGGCTGTGGCCGTGCCGGCACCTTCTTCTCTTTCGAGGAAATGGGCGTGACACCGGACATCGTCACCATGGCGAAATCGCTGTCCGGCTTTGGCCTGCCCTTTGCGATGGTCCTCGTGCGTCCGGAACATGACATCATGGGTCCGGCGGAGCACAACGGCACCTTCCGTGGCAACACCCACGCCTTTGTCACCGCCCGCGTGGCGATCGAGAAGTTCTGGGCCGACGATGCCTTTGCCAAGGACATCAAGCGCCGCGCGCAGACCGTTGAACACGGGCTGGAAACCATCGCCGCGATGATCCCGGGCGCCAAGCTCAAGGGTCGTGGCATGATGCGTGGCGTCGATGTGGGCTCGGGCGACCTGGCCAGCGCGATCTGCGGCGAGGCCTTTGAAAACGGCCTGATCATCGAAACTTCTGGCCCCGAGGATGAGGTAGTCAAGATCCTCGCCCCGCTGACCACGCCGGACGAGGTGCTGAAGGAAGGGCTGAACATCCTCATTGATGCGGCCCGCACCACCCTGTCCTCGCAGAAGATCGCAGCGGAGTAACCGAGATGATTGTCAGAGACTTTGAAGAGATCAGCAAGAACCAGCGTGACCGCGTCGTTTCGGACGCCAACTGGACCAGTGTGCGCATGCTGCTGGCCGATGACGGTATGGGGTTTTCGTTCCACATTACCTTTCTGGAGGCGGGGTCGGAGCATACTTTCGAGTACAAGAACCACTTCGAAAGCGTCTACTGCATGCAGGGCAGCGGCTCGATCACCGATCTGGCCACGGGTGAGACACACCGCATCAAGCCGGGCGTCATGTACGCGCTGGACCAGCATGACCGGCACGTCCTAAAAGCGGATGAGGAACTGGTCATGGCCTGCTGTTTCAACCCGCCGGTGACCGGAAAAGAGGTGCACCGAGAAGATGGATCTTATGCCGCTCCCGAAGAGGTGGAGGCCTGATAGATGGCTCATACTGTTGAAAAGATTGGCGGGACTTCGATGTCCCGCCTCCGAGAACTGTGCGATACGCTGTTCCTGAATGATGGGCAGCCGGAATATGGACGTGTGTTTGTGGTGTCGGCCTTTGGCGGCATCACAGACCTGCTGCTGGAGCACAAGAAGACCGGAGAGGCGGGCGTCTATGCCCGGTTTGCGAATGCCGACGACGATCACGGCTGGCACGAGGCCCTGAGCCGCGTCAGCGACGCCATGATCGAGGCGCATGAGGCGGTGCTGGACAATGCCGGCGACGTGGCGCAGGCGACGACCTTTGTGCAGGAACGCATCGAAGGCGCCCGCAATTGCCTGATCGACCTGCAGCGCCTGTGCTCCTACGGCCATTTTCGGCTGAACGCGCATCTGTTGCACATCCGTGAACTGCTGTCGGGACTGGGAGAGGCGCATTCCGCCTTTGTCACCGTACTGATGTTGCAGCGGGCGGGCGTGAATGCGCGTCTGGTGGACCTGAGCGGCTGGCGCGACGATGGCGAGGTGACTCTGGCAGAGCGCCTGGAGCGCGGCATGGACGGGATCGACACCGATACCGAACTGCCCATCGTGACCGGCTACGCGCAATGCCGCGAGGGGCTGATGCGCGAATTCGACCGTGGTTATTCCGAGGTGACATTCTCGCGCCTTGCCGCCCAGACCGGTGCGGATGAGGCGATCATTCACAAGGAATTCCACCTCTCCTCCGCCGATCCCAAACTGGTCGGTGCCGAGAACGTGCGCAAACTGGGCCGGACCAATTACGATGTCGCCGACCAGATGGCGAACCTGGGGATGGAGGCGATCCATCCGTCAGCCGCCAAGTGCCTGCGCCGCGCCGGTGTGCCGCTGCGCGTGACAAATGCCTTTGAACCGGGCGATCCCGGCACATTGATCGACGACCAGCCGGCAGAGACGCCGGGTGTGGAAATCGTGACCGGACTTGATGTGATCGCGCTGGAGATCTTTGAGCAGGACATGGTCGGAGTCAAAGGCTATGACGCCTCGATCCTGGACGCGCTGACCCGCCACAACGTGCGGATCGTGTCCAAGGTGTCCAATGCCAACACGGTCACGCACTACGTCGACAGCTCGCTGAAGTCGCTGCGCCGGGTAGAGGCCGATCTGTCCGAAAGATATCCGCAGGCCGAGGTCAAGACCCGCAAGCTGTCGCTGGTCTCTGTGGTCGGGCGCGATCTGTCGGGGCTGTCCGTGCTGCAACGCGGGTTGGAGGCGTTCTCTCAGAACGGCATCTACTCTGTCGGTGCCAGCCAGGGGCCGCGCAACGTGGACACCCAGTTCATCCTGCAACGGGGTGACATGTCCAAGGCGATCAAGACTCTGCACGCCGCATACTTTGACGGTGAAGAGGGCGAAGAGGGCGAAAATTCACACGTCTCGTTAGTCGCCTGATCACGTGAAATCCGGATGACCAGACGCGCCCCGTGACATCGTCACCGGGGCGCGTTTTCTATTCGCCCTGCCATTCCGGCCGGGTCATGCCCACAAAGCCCAGCGTTTCAGGGTCCTCGACATTGCGCATGATGATGTCACGCAGCGACCCGCAGGCCACGATCTGCTCCCAGCCGTAGCGGGTAAAGGTCGGGTGGTCGATCCGACCGTCCGTTTCAAAGCCTTGCGGTGGCTGAAAGATATGCTCGGACAGCAGCGGGTTGGGCAGCGCCTGCGAAAAGGCATCCAACGCGACGAAGGACAGGATGGTGCGCGGCAACGGAGAGCCGGGCACGCGGTCCTCGCAGAAGATGCCGACAAAGAAATCCACGTCATCGACGCTGCCGTAAGCCTGCGACAGTTGCCGCGATACCGCCGGATCGGTGCTGATCTCCTCGAAAGAGGTCGCCGGATCGCGGCCAAGATACTGTCGGTAGGCGTTATACGACGCAAGCTCGCAGATGCGGCCCTGCCGGGTGCTGTCCCACTCGATGTCCAGCAGGTGATCGTTGGTGTTGCGCGGTCCAAGGCGCGCGGCGCGCTGGCCGCTCATATCCTCGAACCCGCGTTTCAGGCCCGTGTCGATCAGGGGGTGGTTGTTCATGAAATAGGTGGGGCCGACCATGTGCCGCGTTTCGCCCCATGCGATGTGATCCGGGACCAGAGCGTGCCAGCGATAGAGCAGGCTGAACTCCGTGGTGATCCAGTTCGGTTTGTTCCACGGCGCGCGCCAGCAGACCGAAGGGTCGGCCATCAGGTGCAGCGCGAAAGGCGCGATGTGGTTGATGTAATCCTCGACCACGATCTTGATGAATTGCACGACAACGACGTTGCGCGCGGTCTCGAACACGCGGTCGTCGTCCCAATCCGGGTAACGCGCGCCGATTTCCCGCGCCAGTCGGTTGTGTTCGCGCAGGAACAGCGTGTTCACCATAGACACTTGAGGGACGGTGTTGACCCGGTCGCCGCCGACCGCAAACAGGTGATTGCGCAGATCGGTGGCAAAGGCGGCCACGGCAGGGTTGTCGCCTGTCATCTTCTCTTCCAACTCGTGCAGGCCCAGGGGACGGTCCAGCACCTTGAACGGTTCGGCAATCTCGCCGTTCTCGAACAGGAAGGGCGGGAATTCCTCGCCATTGCGCATCTGTGATCGCAGATACCCGCGCCGATCCGGGTCGCGCAGGGCGCGGGTCTGGTCGGGCGTGCGGCCATACAGCGGGCAAAGGTCGATTTCATGGTTCGAATTGTTGCGCTTGCGGCGCTGTGCGTCCTTGATCCCGTCAAAGTCCTTTTCCGGTACGGTGCGCAGGAAACCATCCGTCAGGTATTGCGCGAAGGCCGGAAACAGAACGGTCGATTTCGGGCACAGCGTCTGCGTGCCGTCGGGCCGTTCGAACAGCGGTTTCAAGCCCTTTTCACCTTCCCAGCCAGGCAGGGTGGTGGGATCGACATCCGTGATCCCAAGGTGGCGGCCCGCCCATGTCTTGTCGGTCAGGCTGGACCAGGAGGTGTAGGGCGACATGGTGGAAAACGGATGCGGCCGGGCACGGGCCTGCGTGACGATGCGGTTGATCAACAGCGCGTTCAGCTTGCGGTGCAGGACCGGAACACTCTCGATCATGCGCGCGACCCATGGGCGCTGCAACTGCGTCAGGGCAAGGACGACAATGCGGCCCAGAATGCGATTGATGCGCTCGGTCAGCCAAACGGATCGTTCCATGCCCGGGTAGAACGGCAGGAAGACGGCAGAAAAGACGATGTGCGGCAGGACGTGGTGTTGCCAGATGTCTTCGAGGATGAAGATGAACCAGTAACCGACAAGAAAGTTCAGCGCGGTAAAGATCCACCAGCCAATCCGCAGATTGCGCCACATCAGCACGATGCCGAAAACTCCACCCATGAAGATCGGGCCCAGCATCCAGCGTTCCCAGTAGTCCGGAACCTGACAGATCGCGCCAAGGATCGGTATTCCGGGGAACAGTGACACCCAGTCCGTGTTGTAGCCGAAGAGATTCAACAGCCCGCGATAGAACATCATCGCGCCGACCAGCAGGCAGGTGAGTTTCAGGAAGGTGTCGCGCCAGACCGCCCAGTCGGGGCGAAATCCAGAGGGTGCAGATGCGGGGGAGGCCATCGACATGGGGTCCCTCTTTTCCAATACATCCTTCATTAATGGCGCCAACTGTGTCATCTTTAGGAGAGTAAGTCCAATTTTTTTCTCGCAAAAGATGCATCATGAAAAAGCTCCTTTTCCTTGTTTTCTGTGCCTTGCTGGGGTCGGCGCTGTTCCTTGAATTCAAGCGCCTGACCATCAAACCCTGGCCCGCCACCCAGTTCGAGGACGTGGTGGAGCATTTCAAATATGGCTCTATCGGGGCCGAGGTAGACGGCTTTCCCTTTCACATCTGGCGCGAACTGCCGACGATCTTTGCCGATGATCTGCCCGACGGCTATGCCGGTTTCGGGTTCATCAGCGAAGGCCGTGACCTGCCCATCGGCGTCTCTGTCCGCCGGGTGGGGGTAGAGCGCGTCGGATTCAACTGCGCGACCTGCCATGTCTCGACCTATGTGCTGGACGGGAAAGAGGAAATCGTTCTTGGCGCGCCCAACAACAAGCTGGATATCCAGTCCTACATCGACTTTCTGACCCGGGCCGCAGGCGACCCGCGCCTGACGGCGGATGCTGTGATCTCGGCGGCAGAGGCCAACGGCAGGCCGCTTGGCGTTTGGGATCGTTTCGTGCTGCGCCGGGTGGTTTTTCCCCGGTTGGAGACCGAGGTGGGGTTGCTGACGACAAGCCTCGCCTGGCTGGAAGCACGGCCAAGGCACGGACCGGGGCGGACCGACGCGGGCAATTTCTGGCGGCAGCGCTGGGGGTTGAAACCGGCAGAGGACCTGCGCGTGGGAACGGTGGATTTCCCTTCGGTCTGGAACCAGCGGATCCGGCTGGACGGCTGGTTTCACTGGGATGGCAACAACGCCTCTTTGCAGGAACGCAATATCTCGGCGGCCCTTGCGGGCGGCGCGCAGGAATGGCTGGTCGAACATCATTCCATCAACCGTGTTTCTGACTGGCTGATGGATTTCCCGCCACCGAAATGGCCTTTGCCTTTGGATGACGCACAGGTGACGGAGGGCCGGGCGGTGTATGCCCGAGAAGGCTGTGACACCTGTCATGACGTCGGCGGCGCCAGCCTCGGGCAAGTGACGTCCAAGGCGATCCTTGGCACCGATGCACAGCGGACCGATCTGTTCGACGCGGAAATGGTCAGCTATTTCAAAGACGTGGGAGAGGGCTATTCCTATCGTTTCAAGAATTACCGGGTCTCGGACGGCTACGCCAACATGCCATTGGACGGCATCTGGATGCGCGCGCCCTACCTGCACAATGGCTCTGTCCCGACACTGGCAGACCTCCTGAGCCTGCCTGATGCGCGACCAGTCACATTCTTTCGCGGCTGCACCGATCTGGACGTTGAAAACGTGGGGTTTATCTGCATGGACGGGTTCGAATTTGACACCTCGCTGGCGGGCAACGGCAATGGCGGCCATCTCTGGGGCACCGTTCTGCCGGAGGGGGAGAAGGCCGCGTTGCTGGCCTATCTGAAGTCGCTGTGAACGGGGAGCGGACCCCGGCGGGTGAATGGCAGGACATCCGGCGGTTGATTGCGGAAAACCTCAAGACCTTGGGGCGGACAGGCCCGGTGGTCAAACGCGGTCAGCATGGCAAGCATCACGGACTGGCGCGCGGGCATTTTGTGGTGCGGGATGACATGCCGGAGGATCTGGCGCTTGGCGTGTTCCAGCCCGGGGCGCAGTACGACTGTCAGGTGCGGTTTTCCAACGGCGGACAGGGGGACGACACGCAGCCGGACGTGCGTGGCATGGCGATCAAGTTGCAGGAGGTGCCCGGGCTCAAGCTTTTGCCGGGGTTCGGCCACGTCGGGGAGCAGGATTTCCTGTTGGTCGATCATCCGGTCTATTTCTGTGCCGACATGGCCGAGTACCTGCCGTTCAACCGCCATTTCACTCCGGTTCAGGCCCTGCGCGCCAACGGTGTCAGCCTTTGGCGACTGCTGTCCGCGGGATACGGGCTGGCCATGCTGGTCCTGTTTCATCGGCGCGTTTTGAAGGCCGCAAGGGCGTTTGCCGGGCGCAAGGCGGGCTCTGTTCTTGGCCTGACCTATCACAGCACCACGCCCTATGCGCTGGGTGCACAGGCCGTGAAATACAAGGCGATCGGGGCAGGGGGCAGCGCCGGAGAGGCGACGTCCGAGGACGGTTTGCGTGCGGACCTATGGCAGGCGCTGGAAAAAGATGAGGTACGCTTCACTTTCGGCGTCGTCATGCAGGGTGACCGGACCCGGCACCCGGTCGAAGACGCCAGTGCCGATTGGGAGGCGGCGGGCGCCGAGTTCGTCCCGCTGGCGGAACTGGTCCTGCCGCAACAGGACAACACGGCCGATCAAGATGCGCTGGCCGAAACGTTGCGCTTTTCGCCGTGGATGAGCCTGCCCGAACATCGCCCTTTGGGCGCGATCAATCGCGCGCGCCGGGACATCTACCGCGCGATGGCGGAGGCGCGGGCAAAGTAGATGACCGCGTCCCGCAAACGCCCCTGCGGCCCTCAACACGCGCCGATGTGATCCTGCGCGACGGGATCGGGGTCGAACTGACCGCCCGGATGCGTGGCGACGGCCTGACCCGGAACCTAAACGGCACCGTTCTGACGCCAAGACTGCTGCTCGCAGCCGCGCGTCGGGGGAAGTCCGACTTTCACTTCGAGGTCGGCACCGCCGACGCCGCCGCGCGCAAGCTGGCGCTGACGATCCCCGGCCTGCGGGGCGCGGGCATACGCGATGAATACGACGCCGCCGCGAAAAGTGCCGAGGAGATTGCCGCTGCCCACGCCATCGGTCAGACCCCACGTGAGGCAATCGCGAAACCGGCCCTTGATGCCATGACCGGTGCCGCGCTGGTCCTTGTCGCCTTGCCGCTGCTGTTGCTTGTCGCCTTGATGATCCGCCTGGAAAGCCGTGGGCTGGTCCTGTTCAAACAGGAACGCGTCGGCAAAAACGGCTGCCCTTCACCATGTGCAAGTTCCGCTCGATGTATGTCGACGCCGAGGCCCGTCCGACCGCGACGGTATCTGTTTCAAGTCGTGGCACGACCCGCGCGTGACCCGCATCGGGCGTCTGCTGCGCCGCTATTCCATCGCCAAATTGCGCAGATCCTGAATGTGCGCAAGGGCGACATGTCGCTGGTTGGCCCGCGCCCGGCATTGCCGCGCGAGGTGGCCGCTGTCCGCTGCATGCGCGCGAACGACTGGCCGCAAAGCCCGGCATCACCGGCCCGAAGCAGGATTCCGGGCGCGCCGACATCGGCTTTGACAAGATGGTCGACACGGACGTGGCCCATGTCCGCTCGCGCAGCCTGATCCTCGCCCTGTTGTTGCTGGCGATGACTGCGCGGGCCGTGGTCTCCGGGCGCGGGGCTTATTGAAACCGAGCGGGGACTATCCTTGTGGACAGGCTCCTATCCGGACGCCCCAATTGATTGGAAAGAAAATTATGGCAGAACGGTCTCTGCCAGAAAGGGTTGTATCCATGAGCAAGTTTGAATTCCTCGGGGGCGCACTTGTCGCGGCGCTTGTCGCAACGGGCGCCTTGGCCGAGGATCTGCCTCTGCCAGAGGGGCCGGTCCTGCTGACTGTCGGCGGTGAAATCGCGCGCACAAACGGCGACGGCAAGGCGCGGTTCGATCTGGACATGCTGCGCGCCGTGGATGCGACACGGTTCGAAACGGAGACCATCTGGACCTCGGGGACCATCGCCTTCACCGGGGTGCAACTTGACAAGCTTCTGGATTACCTCGGCGCAGAAGGGTCCGAGATCGAGTCCATCGCGCTCAATGATTACGCGGTGACGGTGCCGGCCGGGGATGCGGTGGATGGCGGTCCGATCATCGCCTATGAAATGGACGGCAAGACCATGTCGCGTCGGGACAAGGGGCCGCTCTGGCTGGTCTATCCCTATGCGTCGTCCAGAAAGTACCGGACCGAAGTGATTTATGCCCGCAGCATCTGGCAGCTGGATCGAATGAACGTCCGCCCATAACAGCGGAATGCACACGCGGGGCGCCACGCTCATGACCTTGCTGTACAAACTTCGGCGTCACGGTCGTGCCGTCCTCTTTGGCGCGGCTGCCCCGTGCCTTGCGGCCATCAGGTTTCTGGCGTTTGGGATCACCCGCGACCTTCGGCTGCTGAATCCGGCGGATTCTGACGATGTCCAGTGGACCTTGTCGCAAGGAGAGGTTGACTTCCTCGAATTGCAGCACGCGCTGGACCGCGCGCGGATTGCACCGGACTCCGTTTCGGCGTTGGAGGATCTGGTCGTGCGGCGCGACACATTCATGGCGCTCGACGGGTTCCGCGCCATGCCCGTGCTGCCCGCCACCTCCTGCTGACTTCCGGTGTCGAAGTGCTGTCAGATCAGCGCAGCGGACAGGTGCGGCAGATGGCCAGTCTGTCCGTCGAAGACTGGAACGCCTGCTGGCCCCCCGGCGTGGACATGGCGGCAGGGACCTGACCAGCGATGCCTTGGTGCGCTTTGCCCAAGGCTGGGCGCAATTGCTGGAAGAGGTTTGTGGGCAAGAAGTGAAACAGGCCGCCTGAGCCCCTCGACGCGGGCGCCGTTTCGGCGCAAAACCGGCGGCATGACACAGGCAGTGACCACCACTCACGGACGCGGAGGACCGGCATGAACATCGCCTGCTGGTCTGGCCCGCGCAATCTTTCGACCGCGCTCATGTACGCCTTCGGCGCCCGCGCCGACTGCGGCGTCTGGGATGAACCCTTTTACGCCGCATATCTCGACCGGACAAAGATCACCCATCCCATGCAGGCCGAGATCAAGGCGGCAGGCGACACCAACCCGCTGGAGGTCGCCCGCCGTTGTGCCGCACCCGACCCAAAGGGCGCCGCGCATTTCTATCTCAAGCTGATGACACAGCATCACCTGCCCGGCGACAGTCTGGACTGGGGGGCAGGGGCGGCGCATGTCTTCCTCATCCGCCACCCGGCGCGGGTGCTGGCCAGCTACGCCGCCAAGCGCGAAAACCCGACGCTTGATGACATCGGCTTTGTCCAGCAGGCGCAGATCTTTGACGAAGTTCGCGCACGCGGCTGGCCGGTTGCGGTGATCGACAGTTTCGACATCCGCCGCGTGCCTCAGGCGGCGCTGTGTGCCCTGTGCGATGCGATCGGGCTGCCCTTTGATCCGGCCATGCTGTCCTGGCCCGCAGGCGGCCACGCGGACGATGGTGTCTGGGCACCGCACTGGTATGACGCGGTCCACCGCTCGACCGGCTTCGCGCAACCAGAGGGGCCGTTGCCCGCCGTCGCACCCGAACTGGCCGCCGTTCATGACGCTGCTTTGCCGTCATATCGGCGTCTGCGGGCCGAAGCACTGCGATTTGAGGCCTGAATCCGGCTTGCGCCGGGGCGGATCGGGCAATAGAAGGTGCCGAATTCACAGATCACACGCGCCCCGGACTCCGGGGCGCTTGACCATTCCGAGGGAAGAGACATGCAGGTCACCGAGACGCTGAAAGAGGGCCTCAAGCGCGGCTACGCCATCACCGTGACGGCGGCTGAGTTGGACGACAAGGTCACCGAGAAACTGAAAGAAGCCCAGCCCGACGTCGAGATGAAGGGTTTCCGCAAGGGCAAGGTGCCGATGCCGCTGCTGAAAAAGCAGTTTGGTCAGCGCGTTCTGGGCGAGACCATGCAAGAGGTCATCGACGGCGCGATGAACCAGCACTTCGAAGAGTCGGGAGAGCGTCCGGCGCTGCAGCCCGAGGTCAAGATGACCAACGAAGACTGGAAAGAGGGCGACGACGTCCACGTCGAGATGTCCTACGAGGCGCTGCCCGAGGTGCCCGAGGTCGACATGACCGGCGTCCAGCTGGAAAAGCTGGTGGTCAAGGCCGAGGAATCGGCGGTCGACGAGGCGCTGGAATCGCTCGCCAAGACCGCGCAGGACTTCGAGGACAAGGACGGCGCATCCGAGGACGGCGATCAGGTTGTGATCGACTTTGTCGGCAAGGTCGACGGTGAGGCGTTCGACGGCGGCTCTGCCGAGGACTATCCGCTGACGCTGGGCTCCGGTTCGTTCATCCCCGGCTTCGAAGAGCAGCTTGTCGGCGTCTCGGCCGGTGACGAAAAAGCCGTCGAGGTCAATTTCCCCGAGGAATACGGCGCAGAGCATCTGGCCGGAAAGGCCGCCGTCTTTGACGTGACCGTCAAGACCGTGAAAGCCCCGAAGGCCGCCGAGATCAACGACGAGATGGCCACCAAGTTCGGTGCCGAGGATCTCGACAGCCTCAAGAACCAGATCCGTGAGCGCCTGGAGGCCGAATACGCCGGTGCTGCCCGTCAGGTGATGAAGCGCAGCCTGCTGGACAAGCTGGACGACCTCGTTTCCTTTGACCTGCCGCCCAGCCTTGTCGAGGCCGAGGCCAAGCAGATCGCGCATCAGCTCTGGCACGAAGAAAACCCCGATGTTCAGGGCCACGATCACCCCGAGATCGAAACCACTGAAGAGCACACCAAGTTGGCAGAACGCCGCGTGCGTCTTGGCCTGCTGCTGGCCGATGTCGGCCAAAAGGCCGAGGTCGAGGTGTCCGATGCCGAGATGACGCAGGCGATCATGAACCAGGCCCGTCAGTACCCGGGACAGGAGCGCGAGTTCTTTGATTACGTGCGCCAGAACCCCGGCATGCAGCAGCAGCTGCGCGCCCCGATCTTCGAGGACAAGGTCGTTGACCACATCGTCGAAAAGGCCGAGGTGACGGAAAAGGAAATCTCCAAGGAAGACCTGCAAAAGGCGGTCGACGAGCTGGACGACGAATAATGCACACTCCGGTGTGACCGTGTTACAGAGCCGCCCGACCGGGCGGCTCTTTTCATTTGCGCAGGACAGGTGTGATGACAGATTGGTTTGCGGATCTGGCAGGGGTGGTCGAGGGCAGCGCCCGGAACGTCCGGGATGCCTTTGCCGTAGAGGGGACAGACCTGATCGCCCGCGCCACGGGGCGGCGCATGTCCGCCGGGGTCTTGTCGCTGCCATCGCTGGCAGACCTGCGGGCAGATGTTTTGCCCGACGATGCGCCCAATCACCTGAGAGAGATCGTGGCGGATGTCACCTGTTTGCACGGCGATCCCGACAACCGGGGCGCGTTGTTTCAGGTCGCCTCGCAATTCAACCTTTTGGAGATGCCTCATCCCGGTGTCACGCCAGCCATGGGCATCACCGGGTACGCTGATGACCTTACGCAGGGGCCGGCCTGCGCGATGGCCTGCGGCGCGGGCACGATCTGGCGCAATTACTTCACCACGCTCAGCGGCGGAGTGGGTCAGACCGAAGTGCAGATCGACACGCTGGCGGATCTGGGACAGGCGCTTGGCAACCTGCAGGTCGCGCAGTGGTCGATGCGGAACGGCTATGCCTTACCCACACCCGCGGGCCTGGAAGCCGTCTCTACCCGCATTTTTCACGCCGATGCTGCCGAAAGGGACCGCCTTTGTGGTCTGTTGCGCGTCGGGCTTCAGGCAGACTGCGATGTCACACTTGGCCACTCCGGCGGCAGCGGTCAGCGCGTGTCACAGGTCTATTGCAGCGCCTTGCCGGTCGCCTACAGCGCGCTTGCGGCCGCCGATTGGGAGCCGTTCGCGCGACTGGTGCTGGACGCCGCCTATGAGGCGACGCTGAGGATCGCTGCCCGCGTGGCGCGCGACAGCGGGTCTCGCCGGGTGTTCCTGACGCTTCTGGGGGGCGGGGCCTTTGGCAACCGGAGAGAGTGGATCGTGGACGCCATCGCCCGGGCCATGACGGTTGTGCCGGGGGCGGGGCTGGACGTTGTGCTCGTCAGCTATGGCCGTCCGCAGCCCGCCTTGCGACCGCTCCTGAACAGCTTCGCCGCGCCCGGTTGAGGCCGCAGTCCTGACGGTCAGTTCGTTTTCATCTCGTCTCGCCGCGTCAGAACGGGGCCAGAGCGCCGCGCGCCACTGGCTTCGTCTTTCAATAACAGCCTCAATTCGACGCCGTAAGTCTTTGACTTTACGTGGCGTCTCTCATGTCGCCAATACGTTTCGGAACAGCCAGGGGTCGCTTTCGTCGATATCCTCGGGGAAATGCTCCCAGCGGTCCTGCAGCGGCGTCCAGTCGGTGTAATGCGCCTCCACCGGGCCAAGGTAGGGGCGTTGGACCTCAAGACAGCGGGCGTGGTCCATCTCGTCCGTCTCGACGATGCCCGCGCCCGGATTTTCCAACGCCCAGACCATCCCTGCCAACACGGCGCTCGTCACCTGCAACCCGGTCGCGTTCTGATAGGGGGCAAGGTCGCGTGCCTCATCGTTCGACAGGCGAGAACCGAACCACAGCGCGTTCTTTTCGTGCCCGAACAGCAGCACCCCCAACTCGTCGATGCCCTCGACAATCTCGTCCTCGGTCAGGATGTGGTGCTTTTCCTGCTGCTTGCCCGAGCCGAACATCTCGTGCAGCGACAGCACCGCGTCATCGGAAGGATGATAGGCATAGTGGCAAGTCGGGCGGAAGTCCGGATGCGCCCCTTCGCCGACGGTGTAGTAATCCGAGATCGAGATCGCCTCGTTGTGGGTGACAAGGAAGCCGAACTGCGGCCCCGGCGTCGGGCACCATGTATGCACGCGGGTGATCGCGCCGGGCCGTTCCAGCCAGATCCCCGCCTGACAGCCGGTCTCTTGCCGATGGCCGTTTTCGGGGAACCACGTCTCATGCGTGCCCCAGCCCAGCTCGGCGGGCTGGAACCCCTCGGCGATGAAGCCCTCGACCGACCATGTGTTGACGAAGACATTGCGCGGACGCGGCACGCGGCGCGCTTGGGTGTCCCGCTCGGCGATGTGTACGCCCTTGACGCCCAGCGACTGCATCAGCCTGGCCCAGCCGTCACGGTCAGCAGGTGGCGACAGATCGCGCCCGGTGTCGCGCGCCAGCGTCAGCAGAGCTTCCTTGACGAACCAGCTGACCATGCCGGGGTTGGCGCCGCAGCAGCTGACCGCAGTGGTCCCGCCCGGATTGCGCGCCTTTTCGTCCCGCACCGCCTGGCGCAGCGCATAGTTGGTGCGCGCGGCATTGTCGGTGGTGCCGAAATAATACCCCTCCCAGGGTTCGACCACGGTGTCGATGTAGGGCACCCCGATCTCGCGGCAGAATTTCATCATGTCCAGCGAAGAGGTGTCCACGGACAGGTTCACGCAGAACCCCTTGCCATCCGGGAACAGCCCGCCCAGCACCTCGCGGTAATTGTCAGGCGTCAATGAGACCGCCATGTGGTTCAGCTGATGCTGGCGCAGGAAATTGGCTTGCCGGCTGTCCGGTTCGATCACCGTCAGCTTGTCGGCGTCGTAGTCGAAGTGCCGTTCGATCAGGGGCCAGACGCCCTTGCCGATGGAACCAAAGCCGATGATCACGATGGGGCCGTCGATCCGGCCATATACGGGGTGGTCCTGTGTCATGCGCGCCTCCTTGCAACTTGCATCAGGTTTAGGGATCAACGCGGCGCAAGGCAAATCGGCTCCCTGATCTCCGGCCAGAGATCACGCCAAAAAAAGACCGCGCGAGCCTTGCCCGCGCGGTCCGTCGTCCGGTTTGCCATGGGATGGCAGGTTCAGTCGTCGTCGCCGTCTTCGGCATCCGCGGCCTGACGGGCCGGGGCGTCGCCCTCGTCGTCGTCCGATGCGGCGCTGCCGATCTCGTCGAACAGCTGGCTGACTTCGAAATCGGCCTGGGCCTCTTCCTCGGCGGCCAGGTCCTGGATCGACTTGCCCGATTCCTGCAGTTCGGCCTCTTCGGGCGAACGTGCAACGTTCAGGGTGATCGTGACCATGACCTCGGGGTGCAGGTGCACCTCGATGTCGTGCAGGCCCAGTTCCTTGATCGGGCTGCGGATCAGGATCTGCTTGCGATCGATGGAGAAGCCTTCGGCGGTGGCAACATCGGCGGCGTCACGGGTGGTGACGGAGCCGTAGAGGTTGCCGCCGTCCGACGCCTGGCGAATCACGACGAACTGCTGTCCGCCCAGACGATCGGCGAGGGCTTCGGCCTCTTTCTTGGTCTCAAGGTTGCGCGCTTCGAGCTGTGCTTTCTGCACTTCGAACTGCGCGATGTTTTCCTCGGAGGCGGTCAGCGCCTTGCCCTGCAGCAGCAGGAAGTTGCGCGCGAACCCGGGCTTGACGTCGACGACGTCGCCCATCTGGCCCAGCTTGGCCACACGTTCGAGAAGGATGACTTGCATGATGCGTACTCCTTACTTCACGGCATAGGGCAGCAGGGCGAGAAAGCGCGCGCGCTTGATGGCGCGGGCCAGTTCACGCTGCTTTTTCGCCGAGACGGCGGTGATGCGCGAGGGCACGATCTTGCCGCGTTCGCTGATGTAGCGCTGCAGCAGGCGGGTGTCCTTGTAGTCGATCTTGGGTGCATTGTCGCCCGAGAAGGGGCAGACCTTGCGGCGGCGGAAAAACGGTTTTGCGGCCATGGTTTAGCTCTCCTTCTTCAGATTATGGGCGAGGACGGCGGTCGCCACGGTCACCACGGTCGCCACGGCGGTCACCGCGGTCGCCACGTTCGTCGCGCTTTTGCATCTGGACCGAGGGACCTTCGGGGTGTTCATCGACCTTGATGGTCAGGATGCGCATGACGTCGTCATGCAGGCGCATCAGACGCTCCATTTCCTGAACGGCGGCGGCGGGCGCGTCCGTCTTGAGGAAGGCGTAATGCCCCTTGCGGTTCTTGTTGATCTTGTAGGCCATCGTTTTGACGCCCCAGTACTCGGATTCGACGACCTTGCCGCCGTTGTCCGAAAGAACTGTGGAGAAGTGTTCGACAAGGCCTTCGGCCTGCGCGCTGGACAGGTCCTGACGCGAGATAAAGACATGCTCGTAAAGCGGCATGTGCACTCCATTTCTATCAAGGCGCATTTCATAGGGCAGGGGCCAGATCCCTTCGCGCCCTGCCCACGAGAGACTGCGCGGGTAAACGTCGTTGCGAAGAGAGCGCTCCGTATACACGGATCGTGCCGGTACGCAAGAGGTGCAGCAAGCCGTGGGATGGCCCAGTCTGCGCCGTAATCCGGGCACAATCTGCGGTTTAGTATTGGTTAACGAAACATGATGCGGGCGCAGGCCCCCTAGTGGAGATCACGACCATGGCAATGACCGAGATTACCCCGACCGAACGTGCCTATGACGACGCACCGGACAACGCCGGGGTCGGCCCGATGCTGCGCCTGGTGGCGGGTGCGGCTCTGGTGCTTGCGGCCCTGGCGCTCTGGCTGGTGCCGGGCGCGGTGGCCACGCCGTCCCTTCTGCTGCTGAAGCTGGGCGCCTCGATCGGCATGATGACCTGGGGCCTCGGGCTGTTCTCGGGCGCGCTGGCACAGCGCGTCTGATCCCGAAAACGCCCCGTCCTTCAACGCCAGATGATTGCGCCCCGCCGCGTGGACCGTTAAGCCCTTGCAAACGGAACATCATGGCGAGGAGTGGGTATGAGCCGCGCATTCATCTTTCCCGGGCAGGGGGCGCAGACGATCGGCATGGGCAAGGATCTGGCCGATGCCTACCCGGCGTCCCGCGCGATCTTTGACGAAGTCGACGAGGCGCTTGGAGAAAAACTCTCCTCCCTGATCTGGGAGGGCGAGATCGATACCCTCACCCTGACTGAAAACGCGCAGCCCGCGCTTATGGCCACCTCGCTTGCCGCCATGCGCGCGCTGGAGGCCGAGGGTGTCGGCATCGACGCCGCGGCCTTTGTCGCCGGGCACTCGCTTGGTGAATATTCCGCCCTGACCGCCGCCGGAGCGCTGACCGTCGCCGACGCAGCCCGTCTGTTGCGCAAGCGCGGGCAGGCCATGCAGGCCGCCGTGCCCGTCGGCGTCGGTGCCATGGCCGCGTTGCTCGGGCTGGACCTCGACGCCGTGCGCACTGTGGCCAAAGAGGCCGCGCAGGGCGATGTCGTCGCCGCCGCAAATGACAACGACCCGGCGCAGGTGGTCATCTCCGGCCACAAGGCCGCCGTGGAACGCGCCGTGGATCTGGCCAAGGCCGCCGGGGCCAAGCGCGCCGTGATGTTGCCGGTCTCGGCGCCCTTTCACTGTGCCCTGATGCAGCCCGCCGCCGAGGTCATGGCAGAGGCGCTGGACGCCGTCACCATCACCGCCCCCGCCGTGCCCGTCGTCGCCAATGTCGAGGCCGCACCGGTCAGCGATCCGGACCAGATTCGCGCGCTGCTCAAGGCTCAGATCTGCGGCGCGGTGCGCTGGCGCGAATCCGTGGCCCGGATGGCAGAGGATGGCGTCGAGGACTTCTGGGAAATCGGGGCGGGCAAGGCGCTGTCGGGCATGGTCCGCCGCATTCACCGCTCCGCCACGGTGCGCAACATCGGCACTGCGGCGGATGTGACCGCCGCCACCGAGGCCGCGAGGGGCTGACGCCCCTTGGAATTTCAGGAAAGGAAAAAGCCATGTTCGACCTGACCGGAAAGAACGCATTGATCACCGGCGCCTCGGGCGGCATCGGCGGCGCCATCGCCAAGGCGCTGCATGGCGCGGGCGCCACCGTGGCCCTGTCCGGCACCCGGGTAGAGCCGCTGGAAGCCTTGGCCGCCGAACTGGGCGACCGCGCCCATGTGCTGCCCTGCAACCTCAGCGATGCCGAGGCCGTCAACGCCCTGCCGAAGCAGGCGGCAGAGGCGATGGGCAGCGTCGACATCCTTGTGAACAATGCCGGGATCACCCGCGACAACCTTTTCATGCGCATGTCCGAGGACGAATGGTCCCAGGTGCTGGAGGTCAACCTCACCTCCACCTTCCGCCTGTGCAAGGGCGTGCTGCGCGGCATGATGAAATCCCGCTGGGGCCGCATCGTGAACATTTCCTCGGTTGTGGGCGCCACCGGCAACCCGGGGCAGGGCAACTATGCCGCCGCCAAGGCGGGCATGGTCGGCATGTCCAAATCGCTGGCCTACGAGGTCGCAAGCCGTGGCATCACCGTGAACGCGGTGGCCCCCGGGTTTATCGAGACGGCGATGACGGACAAGCTGACCGACGACCAGAAAAGCGCGATCCTGACGCAGATCCCCACCGGCCGTATGGGCGCGCCCGAGGAAATCGCAGCCAGCGTGCTGTTCCTTGCCAGCGCCGAGGCCGGTTACCTGACCGGAACCACCTTGCATGTGAACGGCGGTATGGCCATGTTGTGAGGGCGCTCGCGGCCTGTTGCGTCGCGGCATCGGAAAGCGTTTGCCATCCTTTGCGCCTGTGCTATAGGCCCACGAGATTCTTTGCCGAATGCCCCGCAAGCGGGACTTTCGGCGCACCCGGTGTTTCCGGGAGATCGAGCCGCCCGTGAGGGCACCAGACGCCACGCCACGGGGCAGGGCAAACAGGACCGAATGGTCCGACAGAACTTGTGAGGAAGAAACATGAGCGACATCGCAGATCGCGTTAAGAAGATTGTGGTCGAGCACCTGAGCGTCGAAGAGGAAAAGGTGACGGAACAGGCCTCGTTCATCGACGATCTGGGCGCCGACAGCCTTGACACCGTGGAACTGGTTATGGCTTTCGAAGAGGAGTTCGGCATCGAGATCCCGGACGACGCAGCCGAAACCATCCAGACCTTCGGCGACGCGGTGAAGTTCATCACGGAAGCTCAGTAAGCATTTCGCCTGATGGCGAAGGACAGGCGGCGTGCCCTTCGGGCGCGCCGCTTTTTGTCACGCCCTGCGCCGGGATTAGGTGCCGCGGGATCACGCGTGGATCAGAACCTCGCCCTCGATCTCCATTGCGAACCCAAGCGGCAAGCCGGCCACTCCGATGGCAGACCGCGCATGTCGCCCCACGGATTCTCCAAAGATCTCGATGACCAGATCGCTGAACCCGTTCAGCACAAGATGCTGTTCAGAATAGCCCGGTGCCGAGGTGACCATGCCGAACACCCGCGCCCAGCCGGCAATCCGTGACAGATCGCCAATCTCCGCCTTGATGTTGGCCAGCACGGACAAGGCAATGTCTCGGGCCGCTGAATATCCCTCTGCCGTCGTGAGGTCGGTCCCGATGGTGCCAAAGGGCCCGGCAATGCTGCCGTCCATCGCCGTCCTGGGATGCCCGGAAAACAGCAGCCGCTCTCCCCTGATGTTCACGAAGGCAAAGGGCAGGTGCAGCGTCTCCGGCACCTTGGTCGGGGGAGGCAAGTCAAGCCCCAGGGCCTGCAATCTGACTTCAGGCGTCATTATCTGAAATACCTTTTGCAAAAGCGGATGAGCCACCCTGGCACAAAGTCAGGTCGGGATCTTGCCGGTCACAGTCTCACTTGCCCGCTTTCTCGACCGCCTTCGCCGCGTCCCACAGCCGGTCCATCTCTTCAAGATCGCTGTCCTCGGGACGGCGCCCATCAGCCGCCAGCGCCGCTTCGATGGATCCGAACCGGCGCGTGAACTTGGCGTTGGCCGCCCGCAGTGCCGCCTCGGGATCAATCCCCAGATGACGCCCCAGGTTGGCCATCACGAACAGCAGGTCACCGAATTCCTCGAACCGTTCGTCGCTGTCCTCGGCCTGCCGCAACTCGTCCATTTCCTCGCGCAGCTTGTCCATGACCTCATCCGTGGTCGGCCAGTCGAACCCCACGCGCGCCGCCCGCTTCTGCAGCTTGACCGCCCGCAACAGCGCGGGCAGGCCAAGCGCGACACCGTCGAGCACGCCGGTTTCGGCCTTGGCCGCCCGCTCGGCGGCCTTGATCGCCTCCCAGTCGCGGGTCTGCTGGTCGGCGGATTTGTCCCGGCTCTCGTCGCCAAAGACATGCGGATGCCGCGCCACCATCTTGTCCGACATCCCGTCCGCGACCTCGTCGAAGGTGAACATGCCCTTTTCGGCCGCAATCTGCGCGTGAAACACCGACTGGAACAGCAGGTCGCCCAGCTCTCCCTTCAACTCATCCCAGGCCTCGCGCTCGATGGCGTCGGCGACCTCATAAGCCTCTTCGATGGTGTAGGGCGCGATGGTGGCAAAGCTCTGTTCCAGATCCCAGGGGCAGCCGGTCCGAGGATCGCGCAGCCGCCGCATGATTTCCACCAGACGCGGCATCCCGCCCTTCGGATCGTGGATCAGATCGTCGCTCATTGCATCCGCCCTCGCTTTGGCCTCTTAGTTTACGAAATGAGGGATCGGGCACGGGGAGTCCAGCCATGGCGGTCATCAACCGGATCGTCGGCTTTGCCGAAGAAATGGCAGGCTGGCGGCAGCATCTGCACAGGCACCCGGAACTCAGTCTTGAGTGCCACCAAACGGCGCGCTTCGTGGTCGAACGGTTGCAGGATTTCGGCATCACCGACATTCACCCGGGCATCGCCACCAGCGGTGTTGTCGCGGTGATCGAGGGGCAGGGCGACGGCCCAATTACTGGCCTGCGCGCCGACATGGATGCCCTGCCGATGCAAGAGGACACTGGCGCGGCCTGGACCAGCGCAGTGCCCGGTCGGATGCACGCCTGCGGGCACGATGGCCATACCGCCATGCTGCTGGGGGCGGCGAAATACCTGTCAGAAACGCGCCGCTTCAATGGCCGCGTCGTGCTGATCTTTCAACCGGCCGAGGAAACTGTCGGCGGCGGGCGGATCATGGTCGAAGAGGGGATCATGGACCGGTTCGGCGTCGAAGAGGTCTATGCCCTGCACACCGATCCTTTTGGTGATCTGGGCGACTTCCGCACCACGCCCGGGCCGATCATGGCGGCGGCGGATGAGTTCCGCGTCACGCTGCGTGGGCAGGGCGGCCACGCGGCCTATCCCCAGACCTGCCGCGATCCGATGCCCGCCGCGCTGGCTATCGGGCAGGCGTTGCAGACCGTGGTGTCGCGCAACGCCGATCCGCTGGCGGCGCTGGTGGTGTCCCTGACTATGATCCAGGGCGGCAGCGCCTCAAACATCATCCCCGAGGTCGTGACACTGGGCGGAACCGTCCGCAGCCTGACACCGCAGGTGCGCGATATGGCCCAGGCCCGCATCACCGAAATCGTCTCCGGCATCGCGGCGGGCCATGGTGTCGAAGGCCTGCTGGACTATCAACGCAACTATCCGCCCACCATCAACCATGCCGAGCAAACTCGCTTTGCCGCGGACATCGCGCGACAGGTTTCGGCGCGGGTCATCGACGATCTGCCACCCGAAATGGGGGCCGAGGATTTCTCTTACATGCTGCAGGCCCGCCCCGGTGCCTTCCTGTTTCTCGGGCAGGGGATCGGCCCGTCGGTGCATCACCCGAAATTCGATTTCAACGATGCGGTCGCGCCCTTCGGGGCCAGCTTCTTTGCCCGCCTGGTAGAAACACGCCACGCCCTGTGACCCGCAGGGCCAGTCTGGTTTCGCTCAGGTCAAATTACCCCACGGGCGGATCACAGCGGGCAATCCGCCCGGCCCCTTTTCATCACCGTCCCGAACTGTCAGTCTGCGCGCAAAGGAGACCTCCCATGCCCATCGTCAATTCCATCGCCGCACTGGAACCGGAAATGACCGGCTGGCGGCGGCACCTCCACCAGCATCCGGAACTTGGGCTGGACTGCTTCAAGACAGCGGAATTCGTGGTCGAGCGGTTGAAGGAATTCGGCGTCTCGGAGATACACACCGGCATCGCCCGCACCGGCGTCGTCGCCATCATCGAAGGCCGCGCGCCCGGGCGCACCATCGGGTTGCGGGCGGACATGGATGCCCTGCCGATGCAGGACCTGTCCGGTACGGATCACGCCTCTACCGTGCCGGGGATGGCGCATACCTGCGGCCATGACGGCCACACGACCATGCTGCTGGGGGCCGCCAGATACCTGGCCGAGACGCGCAATTTCGCAGGCCGCGTGGCGCTGATCTTTCAACCGGCAGAGGAAGGCGAAGGCGGCGGCCGGATCATGGTCGAGGAGGGCATGATGGATCGCTTCGACATCGAAGAGGTCTATGGCATCCACAATGCCCCGGGCACCGCAACGGGCCATATGTACACCAACCGGGGCGCGCTGCTGGCGGGCGTGGACGAGTTTACCATCACAATCACCGGGCAGGGCGGCCACGGGGCCATGCCGTTCCAGACCCGCGACCCGGTGGTTTGCGCGGCCTCCATGGTGCAGGCGCTGCAAACCATCGTCAGCCGCAATGTCGATGCGCTGGACCGGCTGGTGGTCAGCGTGACCCAGATCCACACCGGGACGGCCATGAACATCGTGCCGGAAACCGCCATCCTGAACGGCACGGTGCGCTACTTCGACAAGGCGGTGCAGGCGGTGGTCAAGACCCGCATGGGTGAAATCGCCGAATTTCAGGCGCGCAGTTTTGGCATGACGGCCACGCTGGACTATGTCGAGGGGTATCCGCCCACGATCAACCATCCCGAACAGGCCGAGTTCGCCGCCGGAGTCGCGCGCGAGGTTGTCGGGACAGAGGCGGTCGATCTCGAGGCGCCGCCGATCATGCCGGGTGAAGACTTCTCCTACATGCTTTTGGCGCGTCCGGGAGCCTACCTCTTCCTCGGGCAGGGCGACGGGCCGGTCTGCCATCACCCGAAATACGATTTCAACGACAGCATCGCGCCCGTGGGCGCCAGCTTTTTTGCCCGCCTCGTGGAAAAAGCCTTGCCGTTGCCCTGATCTCTTCTGCTTCTTTGGTTTTACAAATACCTCAGGGGTGAATGCGCCGCAGGCGCAGAGGGGGCGGCGCCCCCTCTGTCCGCAACCAACAGGACCTGTGACATGAGTCTGGAAGATGCCAAACGGCAGATCGACCACGCCTTTACCCGCGAAGACCTCAAGGGGCCGTCGTTCGAGAATGTATTTGCGGGCGCGCCATCGTTCCTGCGCCGCAAGTACACCAAGGATCTGACCGGCGTGGACCTGGCCGTGACCGGGCTGCCCTTCGATCAGGCGGTGACCAATCGGCCCGGAACGCGATTGGGGCCGCGGGCCATTCGCGAGGCCTCGCTCCTGCAGACGATGGATATGCCCTATGGCTGGGGGTATGACGTGCTGTCCGAGTTCGCCATCGCGGATTACGGCGACATGGCCTTTGACTATGCGATGCCCTCGGAGGTGCCGGACCGGATCGCCGACCATGTCGGCGGCATTCTGAACGCGGATGCGGGCTGCATCGTGCTGGGCGGCGACCACTCGGTGACGCTGGGCTGCCTGCGGGCGCATGCCGCGAAACACGGACCGCTCAGCGTGATCCAGTTCGATGCCCATACGGACACCTGGGCAGATGATGATTTTGCCCGCGTCGATCACGGCACCTTTCTGTACAAGGCCGCGAAAGAGGGGATCGTGGTGCCGGAAAGGTCGGTGCAGATCGGCATCCGCACGGACAATCCCGATCCCATCGGCTTTAACATCCTTGACGCGCGGCAGGTCCATCAGGACGGGCCGGAACGCATTGCCGAGCGGGTGCATGAGATCGTCGGCGGCAAGCCCTGCTACCTGACCTTCGACATCGACGCGCTGGACCCGGCCTTTGCGCCCGGCACAGGCACGCCGGTCTGGGGCGGGCTTAGCAGCCATCAGGCGGCGGTAATCCTGCGCCATCTGGCCGGGATCGACCTCAAAGGCGGGGATGTGGTCGAGGTCTCACCGCCTTTCGACCCCGCGGGGGCCACGGCCATCGCCGCCGCCCATGTGGCCACGGAACTGCTGTCCCTCTGGGGCTGGACGCGGCGCGGCGAGTGATGCCAGCAGATATGCAAAAGCTTGGCTTTCAGAATCGGCGGCATTCGTGGCATGGCGGATGCGGGGCATGGCGCAACCGGGGTACGGGACCTTGATCCGCATGATCTTTTTCTTACTGATTGTGCTGGCCATCGGCGGGCTGGCATGGATCAGGCTTGCGCCCTCCGATCCGGCGGTCTGGCATGTCGATCCGCAGGTGACGGCGGATCAGGACCTTGCGGTGGGGGTGCGGCGGCGCATTTCGGGCGCGGGCGCGGACGGGTTCGAGCGGCTGCACACCATCATCCTGTCGACGCCACGCACCGATGTTCTTGCCGGTGGTCCGGATGAGGAGCAGGCGACCTATGTGACCCGCTCGCAATGGATGGGCTTTCCGGATTACACCACGGTGCATCGGAACGGTGACGTGCTGGAGCTTTGGGCGCGGGCGCGGTTCGGGACCTCGGACATGGGAGTGAACCGGCAGCGGGTCGAGGGCTGGCTGGCGGATCTGCGGGCAGGCGCGGAATAAGCTGGCCATGCGGGGCTGCCAAGGTGCCCTGACGTATTCAGTGGCGTCCGGAGGTGATTTTGCGTTGCGTTGACGAACAGCGCCGGCGCAAGCCGGCTCAATCGCTGCGCGCGTGCCAGTCGGCGAGGGTCTTGCCCGGCTCGTCGACAAAGAGACCGGGCAGGGGCGTCAGGCTTTCGACCCGGTCGATGCGGAAGGTGGTGAAGGTGCCCGTGCCCTCATCCCAGCCGACGCAGGTCCAGACCCGGCCGAAATAGTCGATGTGCAGCGGGCGAATGTCGTGCAGCGCACCGCCCAGACCGACGCGCAGGCGCTGGCGCGCGCGAATCGCCGCCCGGATCACCGGCATGTGGACAAAGCCGCGCGCGGCCTCGGCAAAGGCGTCGGTGGCAAAGCCGAAGGGCGCCGGGGTCGGCCCCGCGTCTTCGGGCAGCACGGCCTCGATCTTGGCGGCCAACCGGCGGGCGTCGGCGGCTTGTTCCGGCAAGTCCGAGGCCCCGAGCGCGGCCAGCGCCAGGTGCAGCGCCTCCAGCTCTCCCTCGGTCAGGTTCAGCGGCGGAAGGGTGATCGCCGCCTGCACGGTATAACCATAGCCGCGCGCGCCTTCGACCGGCACGCCGGAGGCGGCCAGCACCTCCATGTCGCGGTAGATCGTGCGGACAGAGACGCCGAGATCCTGCGCCATCGCCTCTGCCGTATGCAACCGCCCGTCGCGCAGGCGCTGCATCAGGGCGTAGAGGCGGTCCTTGCGGTTCATGCCAGACATCTGCGCCCCGGGGCGGGACGGCAAGGCCCTTCGAAGCCGCTTGCTCCAAGCCACTTCGAAGCGGCTTGCCGCCTGCCAGGTCTTCTGGTGCGCAGCATCCCGGCCTCCGTTCCGTCATGATTCGACGCCATATACTGACAAAATCCTGACAACTGACAAGGTCATGACAAAACGAAGGGTCTTTCGGGTCGTTTCGCCGCTTTTCCGGCGGTCGAAGTGTCTATAGATAGCGGCAGTGGAATTCATGCGCGGACCCGGAACGGGTGCCGCCCTGCTGAGGAGAAAGACCATGGGTATCGGAAACATCGGCCTTCCCGGCCTTCTGTTGATCGCCGTCGTCGTGCTGGTGCTGTTCGGCCGCGGCAAGATTTCTTCGTTGATGGGCGAAGTGGGCAAGGGCATCACCGCCTTCAAGAAGGGCGTCAGCGACGGCGCCGCCGAGCTGGAAGACCAGAAGGCGGACGAGGCGAAGGACGTCACGCCCGAGGAAGAAAAAGACAAGGACAAGGTGTAACCCACCATGTTCGATCTTGGCTTTGGCGAACTGCTGATCATCGGCATCGTTGCGCTGATCATCGTCGGTCCGAAAGACCTGCCGGTGCTGTTTCGCAATGTCGGCCGGTTCATGGGCAAGGCGCGCGGGATGGCGCGTGAATTCAGTCGTGCCATGAACGAGGCGGCGGATGAATCCGGCGTGCGCGACGTGGCCAAGACGATCAAGTCCGCGACCAATCCGGTGGGCAGCGCCATGGACGGTGTCAAGGACGCGGCCAAATCCATGACCAGTTTCGACCCGGACAGCGAGACCGGCAAGCTGGCCAAGGAACGCGAAGACGCCCGCAAGAAGATCGAGGCCAACGCCGCCCGTGCCGCCGCCTCCCGCAAGAAGCGTGAGGCCGACGAGGCCCTGCGCAAGGCTGACGAGATGGAAGCCTCGTTGCAGGCTGCCGCCGATGACCCTGCGCCCGCGGCGCAGGCAGAAGGGGACGACAAGGCATGAGCGATGCCAATGACGATATCGAGGACAGCTCGGCCCCGCTGATCGAGCATCTCGCCGAATTGCGCAGCCGTTTGATCCGGTCGGTCATCGCATTGCTGATCGGTATCTGCGTCTGTTTCATTCCGATCGGTGGTGATTTCATTGCCGAACACATCCTGCGCTATCTGCTGGTTCCGATCGAAGAGACCCTGCGCGCGCTTGGCGATCCGTCACCGACGCTGCAATACACCAGCCCGCAGGAATACCTGTTCGTGCTGTTCCGCATCGGGATGGTGTTCGGCTTTGCGATGGCCTTTCCGGTCATCGCGCACCAGATGTGGCGATTCGTGGCACCTGGCCTCTACAAGGCTGAAAAGAATGCCTTTCTGCCTTTCCTGATCGCCTCGCCGGCGATGTTTCTGTTGGGAGCCACCTTTGCGCATCTGGTGGTCACGCCATTGGCGATGGCCTTTTTCCTGGGCTTCACGGATGCGCCCTCGGTCTTTGCCAACCTGATGTCCGGCGCGGTCGATGCCGAGGGGGTTGCTGCGGTGGTGGTGCCGGAAACCTCTGAAGGCCTCAAGATCACCTTTTTCGGCAAGGTGAACGAAAGTCTACAGACCTCGTTGGTGTTCATCATGGCCTTTGGCCTGTGTTTCCAACTGCCGGTGCTGCTGACCCTTATGGGCAAGGCGGGGCTGGTGTCGGCCGATGGTCTGGGCAGTGTGCGCAAATATGCGATGGTCGGCATCCTGGTTCTGGCCGCGCTGGTCACGCCACCGGATGTGGTCACGCAGGTGATCCTCTTCACCGTGGTCTACGGTCTCTACGAGATTTCAATCCTGTTGGTGCGCCGCGTCGAGAAGAGGCGCGAAGCAGATCTCAGGGCGCAGGGCCTGTGGTTCGAGGAAGAGCCCGACACCGAAGATGATCCGCTGACGGCAGAGTTCGACGAGGACGAGCGCAAGTGAGCAAGACCGTTGGCAAGCGGGTTTCGCTGAGACGCATCGCAGAGGCGCTGGAGCGGATGGCTCCGGCGCCTCGGTCCGCCCCCGATTTCGACGCCGCGGAGGCCTTTGTCTGGCACGTCGATCCCGACCGGCTGGAGCCTGTGGCGCAGGTGAACCGCGTCGATCTGGGCCTGTTGGTGGGGATCGACCGGTCCCGCGATACGCTGCTGGAGAACACCTTGCAGTTCGCGCGCGGATTGCCGGCCAACAATGCCCTGCTCTGGGGCGCGCGCGGCATGGGAAAGTCCAGCGTGGTCAAGGCGGTGCACGCCACTGTTCGCGCGCAGGGTCAGGACCTGAAGCTGATCGAATTGCAGCGCGAGGATCTGGGATCGGTCGGGCGGTTGCTGAACGTGTTGCGCGGCGCGCCCAGCCGCTTTGTGCTGTTTTGCGACGACCTCTCGTTCAGCCATGACGACCAACATTACAAGAGCCTGAAGGCGGTTCTGGACGGCGGCATCGAAGGCCGCCCCGAGAACGTGCTGTTCTATGCCACGTCGAACCGCCGCCACCTGATGCCGCGCGACATGATAGAGAACGAACGCTCGACCGCGATCAATCCCAGCGAGGCGGTCGAGGAAAAGGTGTCGCTGTCGGATCGCTTTGGTCTGTGGTTGGGGTTCCATCCCTGTACGCAGGATGAATACCTGTCGATGATCCGGGGCTATTGCAACGCCTACGGGGTTGATGTTTCAGACGACGAGATGCGCGCCGGTGCCATCGAATGGCAGGCGACACGCGGTGCACGCTCGGGCCGGGTGGCCTGGCAGTTCTTTACCGATCTCGCAGGGCGCAAGGGCGTGTCTCTGGGCTGAGACGCGCGGACACGCCCATCGCGCGGTTTATTTCAGGTAGAGCATCGGGTCCGCGCTATCGAGGCCCTTGCGCACCTCGAAGTGCAAGAAGCCCACATCGCCCGGTGCGACCCGGCCGATCTGCTGACCCTTGCCGACAGAATCACCCACATTCACGTTGATATCGGCCACGTTCAGATAGACCGTGTTGAGGTTATCCGGGTGGCGGACGATGACAAAGCTGGCGCCATCGGTCTTTTTACTGACGCTGATGACGGATCCCCCGGCGGCGGCAGAAACCGGGGAACCGGGCGAAGCGCTGATGTCGATGCCCGGATTGGACCCGGCGCTGTATTCGCGGATGATCGGACCAGAGACCGGCATGGACATGGCGCCCGCCGCCTTGGCCTTGTTCTGGCCGATGTCGGCAACCGGCTGGGTCGGCTTGGGATCGGGCTTGGAGGCGGTGCGCGGCTCTGGCGTGACGTCCGGCAGCGGTGTGGCGGCCGAGGGCGGCACCGGTGTGGGCGACCCCGCGCCGGGGGCCGGCACGTTGCTGTCCCGCGGCTGGGCGGCGGCACCGGCCTGGGCGACCGGGATCAGCAGGTACTGGCCTTCGCGGATCTTGAACTGGCTGTCCAGACCGTTCCATTCGGCTAGCGCACGGGGCGAGACCTGGTAGAGCCGGGCGATGGTAAAGGCTGTTTCCCCGCGCGCCACCTGATGCCGGACCGGTTCCACGCCGATCTGCGCACTGCCGGTGCGGCGGCGGCTGGTGTCGGGGGCATTGTTGATCGCGTTCGAGGCCAGCGTGGTCACATCCACAGAGGACGGCGACTGAATCGGGCCGGTGCCGGCGGCGCCGGTCGCGGGTGAGGGTTCGGCCACGCGACGGGGCAGGGCGACGATCTCTCCCCGCCGCAGCGGGTCGTTCGGCTGAATGCCATTGTACCGCGCCAGTTCCGAGGCGGGCAGTCCGACACGGGATGCCACGTCCGACAGGGTATCGCCCCGGCGGGCCACGGCGACCTGGTAACTGGGATAGGAAATGATGCCGCGATCATCCGGATTGGGCCGGTCGGTGGTGGCCTTCAAGGCGGCTTCGGTGGTGTCAACCTGACCGCCGATCCCGCCGCGCAGGTCGAGGTCGAAGCCGTCGGAACAGGCCGACAGCAGCGCAAGCAGCGCAAGGGCCGTCATGGGGCGGGAGGCAAAGCTCATCTCGATATCCTCACATGCGCCCCTGTCTCCGGGGCTTCACTGCGGTTGCGACACTGTCCTTCTGCCGCGCCGATCAGTCAATCCTTGCCGAGCCCCTCGACCAGCGGCACAAAGCGCACCGGCCGCAATTCGTCGTAGTTGAATCCGCCGTCGTGCCTGGTGACGCGGATGAGGCTCTGCACGGCATCGGACTGGCCCACCGGCAGAACCATGATACCGCCAATCTTCAACTGGGCCAATAGGGGGCCGGGCGGGTCTTCGGCGGCTGCGGTCACGATGATACGATCAAAGGGCGCCTGATCGGGCAATCCAAATGATCCATCGGCGGTAAAGGCGGTGATATTGGCCAGTTCCAGTTCGTCAAAGGTGGCCCGTGCGGCCTGAACGAGTCGGCGGTGGCGGTCGACGGTGTAGACCCTGCGCGCCAGCAGGGCGAGCACCGCCGCCTGATAGCCCGAGCCTGTGCCGACCTCCAGCACCTTGTCGCGCGGGCCGACCTTCAGCGCCTGTGTCATCAATCCGACCACCGAGGGCTGCGAGATGGTCTGACCGCAGGCAATGGGCAGCGGCATGTCCTCATAGGCGCGGTCGGTGAAATAGCCCTGAATGAACAGGCCCCGGTCGATCCGCTCCATCGCGTTCAGAACCGTCTTGTCGGTCACGCCCTTGGAGCGCAGCGCAAACAGGAACTGCATCTTGGCTTCGGCGTCGAAGCTCATCCGAAGGCGTCCTTGAGCGCGTTCAGGGCCGTGTGATCGGTCAGATCGGCGCGCATCGGGGTGACGCTGATCCAGCCCTTGAGGTTCATGTCGGCGTCGCAGCCCGGTTCGGTTTCGGCCCGCTGATCGCCGCCGCGCACCCACAGAAAGCGTCTGCCCGAGGGGGAATGCGTTGCCTCGACCCTGAAGCGGGTGTCTTGGCGCAGGCCTTGATGGGTGGCGACCACGCCCTGCACCGCATTTGCGGGAACGGGGGGGAAATTGACATTGTAGAACAGACGGTAGCCGGTGTGGTCCTTCGGATCCGCCCGGAGAATGCGGCGCACTGTTTCGGCACCGTGCTGGGCAGCAGCCTCGAAAGGGTTGTCGATCTGCGCGTTGTCCGGGCCGTAATATTGCGACAGCGCGATGGCGGGCAGACCCTGCAGCGCCGCTTCAAGCGCGCCGCCGAGAGTGCCGGAATAAAGCGCATTTTCGGCCGAGTTGTTGCCGCGGTTGACGCCCGAGAGGACGAGGTCCGGCGGGGTGTCCTTGAGCACGTCATGCAGGCCGGCCAGCACGCAATCCGCCGGGCTGCCCTCTGCGGCAAAGGTCCGGTCGGCCAGTTGCGCGATCATCGTCGGATGAGTGTAGGAAATGCAATGCGCGACGCCGGATTGTTCGAAGGCGGGGGCCACGGTCCAGACCTCGCCCTCGGGGCTGGCGAGGTCTTCGGCGATCTGCTGAAGCACTTTCAGTCCCGGTGCGTTGATGCCGTCGTCATTGGTGATGAGAATGCGCATTCTGGCCCGCCCGGTGTGATTTGTCTCTCTGTATTGAAAGGGCAGGCGCGGGGCAAGCGGCGGGGACGCCCTGCCCGGCGCCGCTCCCGCCCGCCCATCCCCGCCGCGCCGGGCAGGGCTGGCGCCGGGATGGCGGGCGTTGGTGGCCCGTTCAGGCGAGGGTGGCGAGCAGGCGTTTGGCCTCTGCCTCTGCCGTGGCGAGGGCGGCGCGGTCTTCACCGGGGTGAAAGCGGGCGCGGAGGGCGGTGGCCATGGGGTTTGGCGTCAGGACGTGGACTTGCGGGCCGGTGCGTTCGGTCTCTGCCGCCCAGCTGCGGGCCAGCGCAATCTGCGCTGCCTTGGTGGTTCCGTAATAGCCGTAGAATTTCTGGCCCTGCACCGGATCGTCGAAGAACAGGACCGTCCCGGCCTCGCCCAGCAGGGGGGCAACGAAGGGGATCAGGTGGCCCATGGCGTCGGCATTGGTGGTCAGCGCCTTGCGCCATTCCTTGCGGTCGATATGCGGCGCGGGGGTCAGCGCACTGGCGTGGATCGCGGTATGGGCCCAGAGGTGCAGCGCGCCCCAGCGGTCATGGATCGACCGGCACAGATGGGCCATGGCGTCCCGGTCGGTCACGTCCATCGGGGCCAGCGTGGCGCTGCCGCCCCTGGCCTGAATGCGGTCATCCAGCTCTTCGAGCCCGCCGACGGTGCGGGCGACGGCGATGACGTGATACTCGGGCGCAAGCGCCTCGGCGAGGGCAAAGCCGAGGCCGCGGGAGGCACCGGTGATGAGGGCAAGCTTGGTCATGGGCGGTCATGTGCCGGGGATTTGGGGCGCGGTCAAGCGCGGCCATGTCGCGGCGGGCTGTCTGCGCGGGGACCGTCCGGGGCGACCGCTGGCCGGGGGCGCGGTGCTGGCGATACCGGCCTAGTCCGCGACCAGATGCGGGCGGATGTCGTCGCCCGAGGCGGCGTAGATGTCCAGCAGATCGTCGAAGGAAATACCCTGCGCCTGCGCCTCGGCCAGCGCGCCTTCGGTGGCGGTGAGATGCGGGCGCTGTGCCGGGTCCGGCAGAGTCAGGGTGACGGCGGTGCCGGTCTCCTCCTCAAAGCCGGGGAGGGTATTGGCCAGCAGGCCTTCGGCCACCGGAAAAGCGCAGGTGGGATCGTCCAGTGTTTCGAGATAGGCGCGAAATACCGGTTCCGGCACCTCGGCCCAGGGGCCAAAGCCGAAGGCATCGTTGCTGCCGCGCAGGGGCAGGGTCAGCACGGCGCGCAGGAAATAACGTCCCCCGATGCGGGCGAGTTCGGTGCTGAGACGGTCGCCGCCGATTTCGACGTCTTCGCCGCGTTCCAGATGCGGCCAGTCGTCCGGCGCGTCAAAGCCAAGGTCGAAGATCCCCGAGAAGTGCCGCCCGCAACAGGGGCAGGCGCGGGTGTCATCGTTGAAGCGCCGCCAGCGGGCGTCGAGATCGAGCAGGGTCATGACGATGATGTGAGGTGCTTTGCCGATACGGTCAAGGGGCTGTGCAGAACGCCCCGGTTGCGGCAGGATGGAGCCATGTCTGGTTGGAGAGCAAAGATGTTGCGACAGGTTTTGGCGGTTTGCGTGGGCCTGATGCCCGGTGCCGTCCTTGCGGACGAGATTTCGGGCGAGTGGTGTTCGCCCGAGGGAGACAGCCTGACGATCCGGGGCAGCCGGGTCGTGGCGCCATCGGGCATCGAGACGGATGGCAGCTACAGCCGCCACCGCTATGAATTTGTCATGCCCCAGGGCGGGCAGGATGCCGGGGCGGTTGTGGTGCTGCAGCAGCAGTCAGAGGAAGAGGTGCTGGTCAGCATCGACGGCGGTGCTGCTGTCAGCTGGAGCCGTTGCCGCGAAGTGACCAGCTAACCCGGTCAATCGGCCACCGGCTGGGTCAGCCAGCGGGTGGTTCCCTTTTGGTTGAGCGCCAGACGTCCATCCTCGATCGCGATGATCGGATCGCGGCCGATCTTGTCGCCGGGTTGCAGCGTGACGACCTTGCCTTGCGCGGTTCGGATCAGCGCCTTGGGCGCCTCGCCCGTGCCGAATGTACCAAGCAGGATCAGCCCGCCAAGATCGCCCTTGGCGGTGGTGGTGGCAGCCGTGAGGACGGCCTGTGGTGTTGCGGTTTCCTGAGCCATGTCTTTCACCCGGATTGAACTGAGCGCGGCAGATACTGCGCTGCAGCATCGGGCGATAGAGGGGGCAAGGACCCTCCGCCAAAGCCCGCCGAAAGCGGGTGCGACACTGGCACAGCCTTGCCGGTTTCGCTTGGTGGGGTCAGCCGGGCAGGGGCGTCAGGCGGGAAAGCGCGCAGTTGTCGGGTGTATCAGGGTCCGGCAGGAGTAAGGTGGTCCGCCCGCGCGACCAGCGGTCGAACCAGTCGAACAGTGTCACCCCGGTGTCGCAGCAGGCGGAGCCGATGAGCAGGCCCTTTACCCAGGTGCCGGGTTCCCAGATGAGAATGCGGTCAAGCGAGATGTCAAGGCAGTCGCGGATCGCGTAGCCGTTCCAGCAGCGCGCCTTCGGCCGTGGTCACTCGGCCGCCTTCATCTGAAAGCCCTTCTGGATCATGTCCGCCGGTTCCACCGGGTATTCGCCGGAGAAACAGGCGTCGCAGTATTGCGGGCTATTCGGGTTGCGTCCCGACGCCTCACCCACGGCGCGATAGAGGCCGTCCAGCGTGATGAACCGGAGGCTGTCGACGCCCAGATGGGTGCGCATCTCGTCTTCGGACATGGTGGCGGCCAGCAGTTTTTCGCGCTGGGGCGTGTCCACACCGTAGAAGCAGGGCCAGGCGGTGGGGGGGCTTGCGATGCGGAAATGTACCTCGGCCGCACCGGCATCGAGGATCATCTCCTTGATCTTGCGGCTGGTGGTGCCGCGCACCACCGAATCGTCCACAAGGATCACCCGCTTGCCGCGGATCAGCGCGCGGTTGACGTTCAGCTTCAGCCGCACACCCATGTTGCGGATCTGCTCTGTCGGCTCGATGAAGGTGCGGCCCATGTATTGATTGCGCACGATGCCCATGCCGTAGGGAATGCCCGATTCATGGGCAAAGCCGATGGCGGCGGGGGTGCCGCTGTCGGGCACCGGGCAGACGAGGTCTGCGTCCACCGGGGCCTCTCTCGCAAGTTCCACGCCGATCTGACGCCGGGTCTCATAGACCGAACGTCCGCCGATGATCGAGTCGGGGCGCGAGAAATAGACGTGTTCAAAGATGCAGAAGCGCGATTTCGCGGGGCGGAAGGGACGATGCGATTCGACGCCGTTTTCGGCGGTGATGACGACCATCTCGCCCGGCTCGATCTCGCGCACGTATTCCGCGCCGATGATGTCCAATGCGCAGGTTTCCGACGACAGGCACCAGCCATCGCCGACCTGGCCCAACACCAGCGGTCGAACACCCAGCGGGTCGCGCACGCCGATCAGCTTGGTCCGGGTCATGGCAACGACGGAAAACGCGCCTTCGACGCGGCGCAGCGCGTCCTCCATCCGGGCGGGTATGTCGCGCTGCAGCGAGCGTGCCATCAGGTGAATGATGCATTCGCTGTCCGAAGAGGACTGAAAGATCGACCCGCGCTCGATCAACTCGCGCCGCAGCGCGTCGGCATTGGTGATGTTGCCGTTATGCGCGATGGCCGCACCGCCCATGCTGAATTCGCCAAAGAAAGGCTGCACGTCGCGGATCTGGGTCTGACCCTTGGAGCCTGCGGTGGAATAGCGCACATGCCCGATGGCCAGTTGGCCCGGCAGGGTCTCCATCAGCGATTGTTTGGTGAAATTGTCGCGCACATAGCCGAACCGGCGGGCCGAGTTGAACCCGTGGTCGGGGTGATGAGAGACGATACCGCCGGCTTCTTGCCCGCGATGCTGCAGTGCGTGCAGGCCGAGAGCTACGAAGTTTGCGGCGTCCGTGACACCGACGACACCGAAGATACCGCATTCCTCCTTGAGCTTGTCATCGTCGTCCGGATCACGGACGGCGTCGAAGTCAAAAGGATGGGCGGGCGGGAATTTTGGGTCGGACAAGAGGTCAGCTCCGAATCCACTTTGCATTCGCAGCATGGTGTAATCCGATGGCCCCGGAATGTCACGAAACGATTACATGAGGTGGCCCGCGCTCACGGCGCTTCGCAGACGCCCACCAGTTCCTCGTATTGTGCGGTGATCCATCCAAGCGCGCGTTCCGGGTTCTGGTCTTCGATCTGCCCTGTGAACTGGGCAAAGACCGCGGCCGAGCGCGAATCGTCGATCATCGGGATGTCCTGCCCGGTGATCACCACCTCGTAGACAAAGAAGGCGATGGCCACGAGCAGGATGCCGCGCGCGACCCCGAAAAGAAAGCCCAGGGCCATGTCCAGCCCGCCAAGCGCCGTGCGCTTGATGATCGAGGAAAACAGCGGCGTGAACAGGGACACGACCACCAGCGCCACAGTAAAGATGGCAGCAAAGCTGGCGATGATCGCCAGCTCGCAGCTGTCCGACAGGAAATCGCCGATCACCGGGATCTCCTTGACCAGCGGCTGCACCTGACCGGCAAAGAGAAAGGCGACGATGGCCGCTGCAATCCAGCCGAGGATCGCCATGGCCTCACGCACAAGACCGCGTGAATAGGCCAGTAGCCCCGAAAGCACGATGATGACGCCGATGACGCCATCCACGATAGTAAAGCCTTCCATATGACTCGCTCGCCTTTGTTCGTCTGGCCGCTGGGACCGTCCTGTGCCTGTTACCTGCCGGTCTCAACCGGCACCGAAAACCTCGCCTACAAAAGTGGTCAGGTCGGGAATCCTTGACAGCGTCATGCCATCCTCGGATGCGGCCTTTCCTCCTTCAGGCAGGATCGCCGTGGAGAAACCAAGTTTACGCGCTTCTTTCAATCGGTTTTCCGACTGGCCGACCGGGCGCAGGCTCCCTGATAGGCTGATTTCGCCAAAAATTACAGTATCGGGGGGCAGAGCGGCGTCCTCGCGGGCGGAAAGTAGCGCAGCGGCCACAGCCAGATCGGCGGCCGGTTCGCTCACCCGCATGCCTCCGGCAACGTTCAGATAGACGTCCAGCCCCGCAAAGGGGATGCCACAGCGCGATTCGAGCACGGCGAGAATCATCGCCAACCGGCTGCCGTCCCAGCCGACGACCGACCGGCGCGGCTGAGAATGCGGGCTGGGCGCGACCAGCGCCTGAAATTCGACCAGCACCGGGCGCGTACCCTCGATCCCGGAAAAGACCACCGATCCGGGCGCGGGTTTGCCACGCTCCGACAGGAACAGGGCAGAAGGGTTCAGGACCTGGCTGAGGCCGCCTCCGGTCATCTCGAAGACGCCGATCTCATCCGTGGGGCCAAAACGGTTCTTTACTGACCGCAGGATGCGGAACTGGTGGCCGCGCTCGCCCTCGAAATAGAGGACAGTGTCGACCATGTGTTCGATCACGCGCGGGCCGGCGATCTGACCGTCCTTGGTGACATGGCCCACCATCATGACAGAGCTGCCAGTCCGCTTGGCGAAGGTCGTCAGCTCATGTGCCGCGGATCGGACCTGGGAAACAGAGCCGGGCACGCTGTCCACGTTGTCGGCCCACATGGTCTGGATCGAATCGATGATGGCAAGGTCGGGGCGGGTTTCATCCAGCGTGGTCAGGATGTTGCGCAGGTTAGTTTCGGTGGCCAGTTTCACCGGCGCGGTTTCAAGGCCCAGCCGCCGCGCCCGCAGGCGCACCTGCGCGCTGGCTTCCTCGCCCGAGATGTAGACCACCTTCAGCCCCGCGTTGGCAAAGGCGGCGGCGGCCTGCAGCAAAAGCGTCGATTTGCCGATGCCCGGATCGCCCCCCACCAGCACCGCGCTGGCCGGAACCAGCCCGCCGCCGAGCACCCGGTCGAATTCGTCGATGCCGCAGGTGGTGCGCGGCGGCGGCGCCTCTTTCGCGGCCAGATCGGTCAGCGCCACGGCACGCCCGCGCGACTGGCCAAGGCTCTTGCCCGAGGGGCCCTGGCTCAGAGGCTTTTCTTCGGTGATGGTGTTCCACTCGCCACAGGCTTCGCAGCGTCCAGACCACTTGGAAGTGACGGCGCCACAGGATTGGCAGACGAAACGGGCAGTGGCTTTGGCCATGGGACCTCCGGCAGTCGGGCAGGGCGCTTATGCCTCATCGGGGAACCGGCTCCAATGGCTGAAGCGCAGTCAGGGGGCGCTGCCCCCTCGTCCCGGACCTTGTCCGGGCCTTACCCCCGAGGGTATTTGAAAAACCAAAGAAGCTGAAAGCGTGGTTTGCCCTTCTTTGGTTTGAAAAATATCCTCGGGGGAGTCGCGCGGAACGCGCGGCGGGGGCAGCGCCCCAAACTTTGACCTCTCAGCCAGCGCGGCGTTTTTCGATCATGCCGAGGGCGACCGACGCCAGGATGCAGGCGGTGAACAGGTAGAGGCCCCATGCGGTTTCCAGACGGCCCATGCCCATCCCCTTTGACAGCGTGATATACAGTGCGATCAGGAAGATATCCGCCATGGCCAGTTTTCCGATCACCTCCAGCGCCGGCAGGGTGCGGCGGTCCAGCAAGTGAAATTGCACCAGCGCAAGGCCCAGCGTCTTGATCAGCGGCGCAAAGAGCGCAAACAGCGTGACCACCAGCGCCAGAAACACATCGGATTTCCACAGCGATTGCAGGCCCGAGACAAGGCTGATCTCGCTCAGCCCGAACAGCGGCAGGAACCCGGCGCGCAACAGCGGCGCGAACCAGGACACCGGGTAAAGCACCAGAAGCGCGAGGTTGACCCAGCGCAGCCCGCCCAGCACGCGGGTCACGAAGCCCACCACCACAGGCACAAAAGGCCCGTCAGCATCAGCACATGCACCACGTCGATCCAGCGCGCCCGCACACCCGGCGTCACCGCGCTGATCAGGAACACCGCCGAGGGAACCAGCAGCGCGGTGATGCCGCCGCTGCCCGCCATGACCCGCGCCGCCGAGGCATAGACCGGCCCCTCGATCATCCCTGTCGCAGGGGCAAGCACGGTCACCACCCCGCCAAGCGCCAGCAGCAGCGTCACAAGGGCGGGCCAGCGGGCAAGGCCACGGCCCAACATCACCCGCACCAGCGCCAGCACGGCCAATACCTCGAGGTAGACGAATTTCTTGGCAACAATGAAGGCCAGCAGGACCGGATCAGGTTGGAAATAGCTGTTCATCGCACCGCCTCGATCGGGCCTTCGGCGCGGCCCGAGATGAATTGATCCACGTATGGATCGCCGCTGTGGTCCATGTCCGCCACCGGACCCGTCCATTGTATGATACCGTCGTGCAGCATGGCCACCCGGTCGGCGATGGCGCGCACGCTGCTCATGTCGTGGGTGATGGTCATGGCCGTCGCGCCCATCTCGCTGACGATCTCGCGGATCAACGCGTTGATGACGCCCGCCATGATCGGGTCCAGCCCGGTGGTGGGTTCATCGAAAAAGATGATCTCGGGATCGGCGGCGATGGCGCGGGCGAGGCCCACGCGTTTCTGCATCCCGCCGGAGAGTTCCGCCGGAAAGCGGTCTGCCACATCCGGTTTCAGCCCGACGCGGCGCAGTTTCTCGATGGCGCGATCCCGTGCCTCTGCCTTGGGCAGGCGCTGTTTGCCCTGCAACAGGCGAAAGGCGACGTTCTGCCAGACGGTCAGGCTGTCGAACAGGGCGCCGCCCTGAAACAGCATGCCAAAGCGCGCCAGGAAGGCGTCACGATCCGCCTGTGTCACATCCTCGCCGCCCAGCGTGATCTTGCCCGCATCGGGCGGGACAAGGCCGAGGATACATTTCAGCGCCACGGATTTGCCGGTGCCCGATCCGCCGATGATGACCATCGAGGAGCCCCGGGCGATGGTCAGGTTGACGTCGCGCAGCACCTGATTGTCGCCAAAGGCCTTGGAAACATGCGAAAGTTCGATCATGTGGCGCCACCTTCGATGCAGGCGCCAAGCGCGTTCGAACGCGCTTGCCAAGCGTCTTCGAAGACGCTTGTTCGCCTGGTTTCAGCGGTCTGCCTGCGCATCAAGGTCATAGCGAGAAAAACGCCCCCGTCAGCAGGAAGTTCGCGGCGAGGATCAGCACCGCCGCCGCCTCGACCGATCCCTTGGTGGCGCTGCCAACGCCCTGCGCGCCGCGGCCCGAGTTCATGCCGAAATAGCATCCCATCAAGGCCGCGATGCCGCCAAAGGCGCATCCCTTGGTCAGGGACGAGATGACGTCGACGGGTTCGAGAAAGTTGACTGTGTTCTTGAGATAGGCCGCCGGGTTGAACCCCAGCGATCCGGTCGCCACCGCGTAGCCGCCAAACACCCCGATCACGTCGCCGACGGCCACCAGCAGCGGCACCACGATCAGCGCCGCCAGCACCCGCGGCGCGACGAGGTATTTCATCGGGTTGGTCGACAGCGTCACCAGCGCGTCGATCTGTTCGGTCACCTTCATCGTGGCGATTTCCGCCGCGATGCTGGAGGTCACGCGCGCGGCGATCATCAGGCCGACCAGAACCGGGCCCAGTTCGCGCACCATGCCGATGGCGACGATCTGCGGCACCACCGCCTCGGCGTTGAACCGTGCGCCGCCGGAATAGATCTGCAGCGCCAGCGCGCCACCGGTGAACACCGCCGTCAGCCCGACGACGGGCAGGGACAACCAGCCGACATTCATCAGCGCCAGGCCGAATTCGCGGCCGTAAAAGGGCGGGCGCAGAACGTGGCTCACCGCCTCCAGCCCGAACAGGACAACCCGACCGATCATGGCCATCAGGTTCAGCGTCGCGCTCCCCAGCGCGCCGAGGGGGGCCGAAAGGCTCATGCGCCGGTATAGGTGCGGGCGTACCGCGCCCCGAGCGAGGTCAGGACCTCGTAGCCGATGCTGCCGGCCCAGTCGGCCAGCGTATCGACGCTTTGATGCATGCCAAGCAGTTCCAGCGACTCGGGCGCACCCTCCACCTCGGTCACATCGACACCGATCAGGTCCATCGAGATCCGGCCCAGCACGGGGCAGCGGGTTTCGTCCGCCCACATGAAGGCCTTGTGGCTCATGGTGCGCAGGATGCCGTCCGCGTAGCCGCCGGCGACGGTGGCCACACGGGTCGGGCGTTCGGCGGTCCAGGTGTTGCCGTAGCCCACGGTTTCGCCTGGTTCAACGTCGCGGATCTGGATCACCGGGATGTGGACATGCGCCACCGGTCGCGCGTCGAGAAAGGGCAGACCGCCGTAAACGCCGATGCCCGGGCGGGTGACGTCAAAGTGATAGTCGGGGCCGAGCAGGATGCCGCCGGTCGACGCAAGCGAGCGCGGCGCGTCGATGCCGTCCGTCATTTCCCGAAAAGTCCGAAGTTGCTGGGCGTTCATGCCGTGCGCCGGTTCGTCGGCGCAGGCCAGGTGGCTCATGACAAGGCTGGGGCGCTGCGCCAGGGCGATCTCGCGCAGGGCGCTCCATTCCGCCGGTTCCATGCCCAGGCGGTTCATGCCCGAGTCGAGCTGGATGCCGAAGGCGTGGCCCGGCAACCCCTCGACGTGGCGCAGCATCTGGTCGATGGAGTTGATCATCGGCGTCAGTTGCGCATCCCGGATCAGCGAGGCGTCGCCCTCCATATGACCCGAAAAGACGCAGATCTCCGGCCGGGGGCCAAGGATCTGGCGCAGTTCCGCACCTTCCTCGGCGATGGCGACAAAGAACCGGCGCGCGCCTTCCTCGGCCAGGGCCGGGGCGACCTTGTCCAGTCCCAGCCCGTAGGCGTCGGCCTTGACCACGGCGCCGGCTTCGGCCTGTGACAGATTGGCGAGCGCGCGCCAGTTGGCGCGCAGCGCCGCGAGATCGATTGTAAGCTGTGCCTGTGCCATGGGGGGTCTTTTTTCAGGTTGGGCGGAGGCGTCAAGCGGGAAAACGATTCGAACGCGGGCTTGTCGGCGCCGGATTGCCGCATATTCTGTGAAAAACGGTCAGCAAGGGAGAGGCCATGTACGCGGCATTGCGGCTGGAGGCGCTGCTGTTCCTTAAGGCGCTGGCCTTTCTGACACGATTGCCAGAGCCGCACGATCTGCCTGACAGCGACGATCTGCAGGTGCGATCGGTCAAGTATCATCCGGCGGTGGGCGCGCTGGTTGGCTTGTGCGGCGCATCGATGTTGTGGAGTGCGGCGGCGGTGCTGCCATGGGGCGCGGCTGTGGTGATGTCGCTGATCGTGACCCTGCTGCTGACCGGGGCCTTTCACGAACACGGTCTGGCCGAGGCGGCCGAAGGTCTGAGCGCGGGTCGCAACCGGGCCGAGGTGCTGCGCATCATGGATGGCGCGCGATTCGGGTTTTACGGGGCCGTGACACTGGGGCTGGTGCTGGCGCTGAAGCTGACGCTTCTGTTCAGTTTCTCCGGTCCTGTGGCTGGAATGGCGCTGATCGCCGGGCACGCCGCGGGGCGGATGGCAGCGGTCCATGTGACGGCGACCACATTCTACGCGCGCAGCGAAGGGATGCAGCGGTTTATCCCGGCGGTGACGCGGGATGGCTACCGCGTGGGTCTGGCGCTGACCTGTCTTGCACTGGCGGGGCTGGTTGTCGTGGCAGGGATCGGTGCGGCGATCTGCGGGTTCATGGGCGCGGTCCTGCTGGCGCAGGCTTTTCGGCGCGTCTTTCTGAACCGGATCGGCGGCTATACCGGCGATTGCCTTGGCGGGTCAGAGCAGATGGGAGAATTGGGTCTTTATATAGGCCTGGCGCTTTGGTTGTGACTTTACAGCATGTTACGCTGTTTTTCTAACGTTCCGCGTGAGGCGCGGGCCCGGTTCGACGCTCTTCTCCGATCGGGCTGCCGCCTCTGGTTCCGGGGAAGAGCGCCGCTGCTCGCAGGTTGACCGTTATCCGTCGTAGTCGCCCTGCTGCCAGGGTTTGACGAGGTTGCCAAAGCGGGTGAATTGCGACTCGAACGACAGTTCGACAGTCCCGATCGGACCGTGACGCTGTTTGCCGATGATCACCTCGGCCTTGCCATGCAGGCGGCTCATGCGATCCTGCCAGGCGGCCATTTCGTCCAGGCGGTCGTCCGAGGGTTTTTCCCGTTCGGCGTAATATTCCTCGCGGAAGACGAACATGACCACGTCGGCGTCCTGCTCGATCGACCCCGATTCCCGCAGGTCCGACAGCTGTGGGCGTTTGTCGTCGCGGCTTTCGACCTGACGGGAGAGCTGGGACAGCGCCATGACCGGGATGTTGAGTTCCTTGGCGATCGCCTTGAGACCCATGGAGATTTCCGCAATCTCCTGCACCCGGTTTTCGGCGGTGCCGCGCAACAGCTGCAGGTAGTCGACGATCAGCAGGTCCAGCCCGTGCGTCCGTTTCAGACGCCGCGCGCGCGCCGCAACCTGGCTGATCGGCAGCGCGGGGGTGTCGTCGATGAACAGGGGGCAGGCTTCAAGCTCTTTGGCGGCGGAGACGAAGCGGCGGAATTCGCCTTCGTCCATGTCACCCTGACGAATCTTGTGGCTGGAGATTTCCGAGGCTTCGGCCAGAATCCGGCTGGCCAGCTGTTCGGCGCTCATTTCGAGGCTGAAAAAACCCACGACGCCGCCTTCAAGCGAGCCGGTGGACCCATCGGGCAACTGGCCTTTGCGATAGGCCTTGGCCACGTTGTAGGCGATGTTGGTGGCCAACGAGGTCTTGCCCATCGAGGGGCGTCCGGCAAGGATCAAAAGGTCGGAACTGTGCAGGCCACCCAGTTTTTTATCCATATCCGCCAATCCGGTAGCCACGCCAGCCAAGCCGCCTTCGCGCTGGTAGGCGGCATTGGCGACGTTCACCGCATCGGTCACGGCGCGCAGGAACGACACGAAACCGCTGTCGCTCTTGCCCTGTTCGGCCATCTTGTAGAGCGCCTGTTCGGCCTCGACGATCTGTTCGCGCGGTTCGTTCTTGACGTCGACCTTGGCGGCCTTGCCGGCGATCTCGCGCCCCAGACGGATCAGATCCCGCCGCACGGCGAGGTCATAGATCATCTGTGCATAATCGCGCACGGCAAAGGTCGAGATGGCAGAGGCCGCAAGACGGGCGAGGTAGGCGGGGCCGCCCAACTCCTTGAGACCCTCGTCGTCCTCCATGAAGGCCTTGAGCGTGACCGGGGAGGCCAGCGCGTTCTTGGAGATTCGCGCCGCGGCGATTTCATAGATGCGGGTATGGACCGGGTCATAGAAATGGCCCGAATTGATGATCGAGGCGACGCGATCATAGATGTCGTTTTCGGTCAGGATCGCACCCAGCAACTGCTGCTCGGCCTCGATCGAATGCGGCATCGTATCGGGCGCCTCAACCTGTACGCCCGTCGGATTGATCGTTGTGATCTCGTTCATTCCCGCCCCTCTCTGCTCAGGCCGCCGACCTAGCAGGCGGCCGCGCTGCAGTGCAAAATGTATATTATTGGGGATAAGCTGTGATTTGTTTGTCCCACCAGATATTGCCATCAGAGGGGGTGGGACGTCAAGATTTTGAGGGAACGAGTCGGAGATGTGCCCGACCAGCCACAATCAAGCTGATTTGGTATACCGTTTCCGCTACGGCACATTCAGGCGCGGGCGGCGCGCCAGCCGTGCGGATCCTTGAGGAACGACTCGACCTCGGACAGAACGCCCGCGTGTTTTTCGGGGGCCTCGGCCAGCACCTCCCACCATGTGCAGAGGTGGTGCAGCGCGACGCCGTGATCGCCCAGCGTTTTGATCGTCTCGGGGAAGATGCCGTAGTAAAAGATCACAGCCGTGTGGCCGCAGGTGGCGCCGGTTTCGCGGATGGCATCCACAAAGGACAGTTTCGATCCGCCATCGGTGGTCAGATCCTCGACCAGCAGCACGCGTTCGCCTTCGGTCATGGCGCCTTCGATACGCGCATTGCGCCCGTAACCCTTTGGTTTCTTGCGCACATAGGTCATCGGCAGGCCCATGCGTTCGGCCACCAGCGCGGCAAAGGGGATGCCTGCCGTCTCGCCGCCGGCGATGTTGTCGAAGGCTTCGAACCCCGCGTTGCGCATCACGGTGATGGTCAAAAAATCCATCAGGGTCGAGCGGATGCGTGGATATGAGATCAGCTTGCGGCAGTCGATGTAGACCGGCGAAAGCTGGCCCGAGGCGAGCTTGAACGGTTCATCCTGCATGAAGTTCACCGCTTCGATTTCCCATAACATACGCGCGGTCAGACGGGCCATTTCTTCTGCGGTGGGGTAGGTCGAGGGGATCATTCTGGGCGCTCCGGCTGTCAGGGTCGCGCCGGGTTAGCCTGTTTTCCGTGGCTTTTGAAGAGGGGGCGCGGCGGTCCCCATCTGAAGATGTCTTCAGGAGGGATGGAGGTACCTACAGGAGTTGGACCCCTTCAAATCGACAGGCCCGCAGCCAGGGGCTTGCAGATGTCAGGCAGAAAAATGAGCCTGTACATCTGACCCTGGACCATGCTGTCGGGCAGTAACGTTCAGTCCGCCACCCGCCAATGCAGCGGCATCATCGGATCGAACACCGTGACCGGGCCGTCGCCGGTGTCGATCTTGTCGGGATAGGTGACCGGATCGCCCTTGTTCAGGGTGATCGTTTCTTCGTTCGGCGGCAGCCGGTAGAAGTTCGGGCCGTTGAGCGACGCGAAGGATTCCAGCTTGTCGAGTGCACCATCCTGTTCGAACACCTCGGCCAGGATCGACATGGTGTTGGTGGCGGTGAAACAGCCGGCGCATCCGCAGGCGTTTTCCTTGAGCGGGTCAATATGCGGCGCGCTGTCGGTGCCCAGGAAATAGCAGGGTGCGCCCGATGTGGCGGCCTTGCGCAGGGCAAGGCGGTGCTCTTCGCGCTTGGCGACGGGCAGGCAATAGTAGTGCGGCTTGATCCCGCCGACGAGGATGGCGTTGCGGTTGATGACAAGGTGATGCGTGGTGATCGTCGCACCAAGGTCGGCGCCGCCCGAGGCCGCGTAGTCCACGCCCTGCTTGGTGGTGATATGCTCCATCACCACGCGCAGGCCGGGGGTCTTGCGCCGCAGCGGATCCAGCACACGGTCGATGAACACCGCCTCACGGTCAAATATGTCGATGTCGCTGTCCACAACCTCGCCATGCACGCAAAGCGGGATGCCGGCCTCGGCCATGGCGTCCAGCACCGGGCGCACCTTGTCGAAATCGCGCACGCCGGAGGCCGAATTGGTCGTGGCCCCCGCCGGGTAGAGTTTGACCGAGGTGATCAGCCCGTCCCGATGCGCCTGCACAACCTCCGCCCCATCGGTCTCTTCGGTCAGGTAGAGGGTCATCAGTGGCGTGAACCCGCTGCCCTCGGGCAGGGCAGCAAGGATGCGGTCGCGATAGGCTGTGGCCTGTGCGCCGGTCACCACCGGCGGGACAAGATTTGGCATGATGATGGCGCGGCCAAAGTGGCGGGCGCTTTCGGGCGCTATGCCCTGCAGCATGGCGCCATCGCGCAGGTGAAGGTGCCAGTCGTCGGGGCGGCGGAGGGTCAGCGTGTTCATGGCGAGCGGTTAGCACGCGGGCCGCGCGCGCGCCAGTCTCACGCGTCGTCCAGCGCCTCGATCTGGGCCAGGCGGCGGCGAAAGCGGGGGGCGTGCATCCGCGCGACGACGTGCTGACAGAGGATCCGGGCCAGCCCGGTGCGCTCGTCGGCGTCCAGCCGCATCAGGAGGCGGCGCAGATAGGGCGGGTGATCGCGGCGCGCGCGCAGCATCCGCGCCACGGTGATGCGGTCCAGCCGACCTGCGGCGCAGGCGCTCAGAAGGCCGGGCAGCAAGTCCAGCGCCCGCAGTTCGGACTGCAGGCTGCCGCCCATGAAGGGCGTGCGGAACCGGTCCACGTTGGGGCGTTCGAACAGGGCGGAATGCATGGCATCCAGCCGTTCGCGCGGGTCGTAGAGGACATAGGCGCGCTCGGCGGCTTCCAGCATCTCGGGGGCGAAGCCGAAGCGCGAGGTGAAATCGCGGCGGCGTTCTTCGGTAAAGCGGTCGTCCCATTCGGCGATCCGGGGGTCCAGCGTGGCCTGCGGCTGCAGGACCAGCACCCGCGCACCGGGCGCGGAAACCGAATAGGCGGCGGCGGCATAACCGCAGGGACCCGCGCCAAAGAACAGGACCTTGTCGAATTCGTCGAAAAAGCCGTCGTCGATCAACTGGTCGAAGAAATCGTAGACACGGGAATCGCGGAACCAGGTGTCACCATGGCTGAGCAGCGACAAAGAGGACCACCCCGAGGTTCCGACCATGTCAAAGCCGATGGGCGTCCGCGTTTCGGACAGGGTTTCGATTCCGGACATGGTTTCGAACCCGACCAGAAGCGTATCGCCTTCTTCGATGAAAATGGCGGCGTGGTTCCTTCCCAGCGGCTCGGCAAAGCCGTATTCCTCACCGATCCGCCGCAACGCGCCCAGCCATTCGCCACGCGAATGGTTGCTGAGATCGGGGGTAAAGGTTCTGGTCTGCGATGCCATGCCCGAATGTCCTGCCCGAATGTCCTGATTGCCGCTTATTTGAGGCGGATTTATCGGAAACAATGCTTCGGGTTTTCGGCAAGAATGTGTTGGTCAGGTGACAATACGGTGCGGAAGGGTCGCCCCCGTCGCGCGGTGCGCACGCCCGAATAATCGAACCAGGAAGAAACATGGAAGGGGACGGCGTCTGCGCGTCAGTCGCGGCTTTGCCGGGCACGCGTTGCGTGGCCTGCCAGAAAGCGGGCGGCCTTTAGGGGAACGGGCTGCGAAGGCGGCGTCATCAAGAGCCGGGCGAACAGGGCACGGAAGGGTTCCAGTGCCAGCAACGCGTCGAAACGGGTCTTGCGCCAGGCCACGGCGCAGCCGTGCAAGTCCGCCAGCACGGGATCGCCCGAAAATTGGGCACGATGGGCGCTGCTGTCCAGGGCGAGGATGCTGGTGTCCTCATCGGTGTTCCAGTTCCGCTCGACCCAATAGTCCATGCCAAGCGCGTGATCGGCGTGCACCGCCCGCCCGCGATCTGCCTTGAGCACATAGCTTTCCATCGCGCCAAGCGCATAGTGATTGAGTTGCGCCAGGGCGTAGTTCGACCGGCCGTAGTTGGAAAAGATGCGGCGATTGCGGAATTGCGCATCCAGTTCGCGGCCCTCGCCATCGAACCAGCTGGCCTGATCCAGCCGCGACGCGTCCGGTGCACGGGGCCGGTGCACGCCGAGTTTTCCGTAGGTGCCGTCGTTGCGGTAGAGGGTCTTGAACATGGCCGCGCGCCAGGGCCAGTGCATGACGACGGGGGCTGCGCGGGTGAATTGTTGCGGGATCGGCGTGTCGGTGAAACGCGAGATGCCCGCGTTGCCGAACAGCCGCCAGGTCAGCGTGATCGCCGTGGCCCGAGGCAGGGCGGCGATCAGGGCGGGCAGGGTGCGGTCGCCCGCGTGGACGTTGACGAACTCATCCACGTCCAGCGGCAACAGCCAGTCCGCTGCGCGCACGGCCTCTGTCTGATCGGCCAGTTTCAGCGCCGTGAATTGAATGCCGCCGTCATCATGGGGGCCGTCGTTTCGAATATGGGTGACGGGGGCGATCTGTGACAGCCGGTCCAGCATCGAATCGGTGCCGTCCTGACAATCGTTCGACAGGGCGACCACATGGGTTACCCCGCAGGCCAGGTGATGCGCCAGCCAGTCGAGCAGAAAGGCGCCCTCATTGCGGACGCAGAGAACAGCAGTGATTTTCATCGTGACCGCGCCCCGGACCTGATCCGGGGCCTCTGCGGGGCTGTCGAGGTCCCGGCGCGGGGGCCGGGACAGGGCCGCCCCTGTCGACCCATCCCGTTCACCAACCCTTGCGGAAGGTCACGACCTTGGCCTCGGAGGCCTTTGGGAAATAGCTCAGACCGGCGCTGTGCATGGCATCGAATACCGCCTGGACGCCGGACTGCCCGATCCACTGCGGATGCAGTTCGATCACCGCCACCCGCAGCGACGACCAGTCGCCCGCAGGCAATAGGTGTGCCTCTGCGCCCTCGATATCGCAGACCAGCACATCGGGCCGTTCAGCCTCGATCACCGGGCCGATGGCGTGCTGGATGATCGGCACTTCGTCGATCACCGTGTCGGGATCGGCGGCGCGGTCCATCGAGGAGGCGAGAAAGTTCTTGCGTACGTAGAACGGCACCGGGTCGCCCGGTTCCGGCGACAACAGCGCATTGCGCAGGTCGACATTTGTGACGTCGTTGGCCTCGTGCACCGAGCGGATGTAGGGGATCAGCGCCGGGTTTGCCTCGTAACTGACGACCCGGTCCACCTTTTTCTTCACCGACAGCAGCGTTGACATATAGCCGATCCCGCCGCCCAGTTCGAGCACGCGGTCGCCCGGTTGCACGACCCGCATGACCGCGTCACATTCCTTTCGTTCATAAAGGTTCTGTTTCAGCGCCGCGCGGACCCGACCGCGCGTGAACTGAGGGTTCTTGGGGATCTTCATCCCCCGGGAATAGAGGTAGGGGTCACGCGTCGGGGTTTCGCCGCCGTCCATCGTCAGCTCTCCATATCGAGGGCGAGGGCGTAGGCCACCCGCTCGGTCTCGGTCAGTTCAAGGGCCAGTGCCTGCCGGTAGAGGTCGGCAAATTCGGGCAAACCGTGCAGTTCGGCGGCCTTGGCGCGGTGCCATTCCAATGCGCTGTGATGTACGCCGCGCAGGATCGGGTCCGTCATCAGCCGGTCGTACTCGGCCCGCACGCGAGGGATATTGCGCTTGATGGTGATGTCGCGATGCACCGACCAGTCCATGCGAATCCAGTAGTTCAGCCCGATGTTGCGGTCGACGTGCAGGGCGCGGCCGCGCTGCCGTTTGATCAGAAAACTCTCGGCCGAGCGCAGGGCATAATGGTTCAGCTGGATCAGGTCATAGCCGATGGTTCGTTTGGAGCTGCGCCAGCCGTTGCGGATCGCCGCCTCGGTCATGTCGCGGCCAGAGCCGTTCACCCATTTCACCCGGTCCTCGAACCCCTCGGTCAGCTTGTTGGGCCGATGGCATGAGATCTTTTCATAGGCGCCGATATTGCGGAACAGGGTCTTGAACCCCCAGACCGTGTGCGGCTTGGGGCAGTATTTCGGCGCGCAGGTGTCGAATTGTTCGATCACGAACCGGTCTTCCAGCTGGCGCACGCCGTTGTGGCCGAACAGCCGCCATGTCATCGCCATGTTGGTGGCGTCCGGCACCCGTTCGAACACGTCCGCCAGCGTGCCATTGCCGCAGCGGATGTTGACGAATTCGTCCACGTCGATGTGAGAAATCCAGTCCGCGTCGCGGATCAACGGCTCTTCCAGCGCGGCGTCCAGCGCGTGCTGTTGCGGCGACTTGCCTTTCCATGCGCTGTTGTCGCGGTGCTGGACGACGCCCAGTTCCTGCAAACGGTCAAGGATCTGCGCCGTGCCGTCCGAGCAATCGTTGGTGTAGATCAGGAAATTGTCAAAGCCGACCGCGCGGTGATAGGCCACCCATTCAAGGATATAGGGGCCTTCGTTCTTCATGCAGCCGACGATGACATTGCCTGTAGACCCCTCTGGCAGAGCCCGGGGCGGGGCTGCCGAGAAGGCGGCGGCAAGCTCTTCTTCGTTGACGCGGCCCAGCCGGTTGTGCGGCGCATATGGAGAGCCGTGCAGTCGGACGAAATTCTTCCTGGCTTGCAGCGGCAGGGCTTCTTCGCCACCTTCCGACAGGGCAGGGTTGGACGCTTCCTGCGGGGCATCGCCGTTCAGGGCGGCAATCTCGGCGGCCTTCTTTTCGCGTTCTTCCTTGTCCGCCTGCGCGATGCGCCAGCGGAAGGCCATCAGGTATTGCGTGGCGCGGAATCCGCGGGTCGGGTCAGCCTCGATCCAGTCGCCACAGATCGGATCTGCCTCCATGTCCTCGGGCTTCATCCCCGGGTGAAGGGCACAAAGATCGGCGATGTCCTGTTCGAACCGCATTGACAGCGCCGACAGAGCGCCCGCCAGCAGCGGCCCGCCGGGCACCTTGATCTCGCCCAGCAGCTTGCGCCACAGCGGGCGGGGCATCATCACCTGTTGCCGGTCCAGCAGGCGCAGGACGGCGTCGTTGAACAGGCGGCAGCGGGACAGCCAGGCCTCGGCCGGAAGACGGGGCAGGTCTTCCTCCTCGGCCTTGCCGATATGCTGCGCGTCGATGCCGAAGGCGGCGCAAAGCATCCGCCCGGCGTCTTCGCCATAGAGCGTGTCACGGTCGATCGAATGCAGAGCGACACGGCCGGCGCCGAACACCGCCTCCCATTCCGAGTGCAGGCGCTTGTAATCCAGCCAATGATTGGCGCCCTGCACCTCTGCAAACAGCCCGGCGACCGGGGCGGATTCGGGCCGCGTGTCCAGGGCGGAGTCCCAGAAGCTGGGCACGTCCAGCAAACCCAGTTCAAGGTCCAGCGACCGCGCGCGGCCATCAAGGACCTGCGCGCCGTAGCGCGAGACCAGCGCACGGGCCGGTTCATCCACCCAGGCAACCACTTGGATATCATCGGAAATCTCGGCCAGAAGCGTCTTCAGCCGTTCCAGTTCCGACCGCGTGGAAAGGGTGTTGCCCAACTGGTGGGCCGACAGGATCAGCACCTCGGGCTCTGTCCGCGCGACCTCTTGTTTCAGTTGAGAGGCAACTTCGTCGCGCAGCGCCTCTTGCCTGTCCGGCAGGGCCAGACCGCGATTGAAACGCAGCACATCCGGGCTGTCGGGGTCGGTGACGGCCATGAAAAGGCGGGTGTGGTTCTTGCCACCCGGACTGCGCGCGAACAGCGCGCCCGCCTCTGCCAACCGTTCGCGTTTTGCATCAAGGATACGCTGTATCCTGTCGCTCGACGGGCCGTCCGGCCCGATATGTAGGATGATCCGTGTCACGCTGCCCCTCGTGCCGTTTCGGCCTTGTTATCCTTGCTCGATGTCTTTTCGTCGGTATTCTCGTTGAGCTTGCCCCACCAGGGCAGGCTGATGCCGACGTGTCGTTCCAGCCGGTCGTGCGCGTCCGCAGCGCCGACCGGGAGTTCCATGTATCGCGGATCGTCACCGAAGAGGTCGCGCAGCATCGCGTAGTGCCCCTCGATCCAGCGGACCCGTTCGTCATCCCTTGCGCCGTAGGATGCGGGCAGGCCGGGGATCGGCCCGGCTGGCAGACGGTCCGTTCCCAGATTGCCCCAGCGGCGCATGCTGTCGGAAATTTCGGTCGCAGGCCGCCATGTGGCGATGAACAGCATATCGGGACGTGACAGGCGCATCGCCTTGATCATCGTATAGTCGCATTGCGGCCAGAGCGCGGCAGAGGGGCTGAGCGCGCTGATTTCGGTCAGCGCGTCATATAGCCCGTCAAGGTGGTGAAACGGATCGCCGTTCTCGAAATAGCCGTTGTACAACTGTCGCGCGATATAGGTGCCGCCCAGACCGGGGGCGCGGGCATGGACGCGGCGCACCTTGTGATCCGCCGCCCGCCAGCCCGCCTCGTTCAGGGCGTGGTGCAGCGTGGTTGTGCCCGTCTTGGGCAGGCCGAGGTTGACCAGTCTGATCCGATGTACGCTCACAACCCCAAGGCCTCCGCCAGTTCGGCCTCGCCGGGGGGCAGGGTGCCGAGACCGGCAAGATGCGCGTACATTTCGGCATACTCAGGTTGCGCCATGAGGGCATCGCGCGTTTCGCGGTGCAGGCGCACACAGTCGCCATGCAGGGCATTGATCTGTTGATCCTGCTTGATCCTGTCCAATGCGTTCAACAGGCGCGGCTGGTAACGCAGGATCGAGGTGTCCTCGACCGCACTGTCGTTGCGTTCGCGCCAGTAGGTGTCATCAAACACCCGCCCATCGCGATTCACGTCGCCGCGGTCATTCTTGACAAGGTAGCTGTCGAGCGCGCGCAGGGCATAGTGGTTGAGCGTGGCAAAGGCGCGGCTGCCCGCTGCGGGAAACTTGCGGATGCGGCGCGGATTTGCGGCGGTCAGGAATTTCGGCGGCACGGCACGACCCGAGGCATCGGTCCAGCGCGGGCGTTTTTCCTCTGGCAGGGATTTGCGAAAGAAGGGGCGATGCGCCCCGAAATACTGGATCGGGAAGTCGCGGCGCACCAGCGTCTTGACCTCGACCGCCATTTCCGAACACCAGATGTCGGGGTTGTGGGATCGGGTGAACTGGGCGATCACCGGGCGGTCGACATAGTCACGCACCCCGTCATTGGCGAAAAACTGGAAGTTGACGGAAATCGCCTGCGGATTGCCGCAGGCCGCAATCAGCGCGGGGATCGTTTGATCGCCCACATGGACGTTCAGGAATTCGTCGACATCCGCCACCCAGACCCAGTCCGCCTCTTGCACGACGGGGTGTCTGGCGGCGTTCTTCAACGCCTCCATCTGGTAGTTGCGGCCTTCGGCGGGATTGGGCAGATGCACCACGCGGCCGGTTTCGGGGCGCGGCTCTGCCGCCAGCGCGTCCAGCAGGACATCGGTGCCATCCGTGCAGTCATTGGAATAGAACAGGAAATCGGTCACACCCAGCAGGCGGTTGAAGGCGATCCATTCCAACAGGAACGGGCCTTCGTTCTTGACGCATGTAACGGCGGTGATGCGCCCGGGGGCGCCCGCCTTGCTCAGTGCCATGTCTGCTCAACTGCCTCGTCGCCGGGTATATTCCCGCCTTTTATACCGCGAATCATGACATTCCGTGAGCACCCCGTCAATCCGCCCCGTCGTCAAGAGCGTCAGAGCGTGACTTCCGTCCTATTGACGGGCCGCGCAGGGCTTGGGATGGGTGCGTCAGGAGGATTGCCATGACATTGCCTGCTTCAATCGACGAAGTTCAAGAAACGCTGGGCTCCACGGGCTATGTCTGTGGCCGCGCGCTTGCCACGATCGTGTTCCTGTCGCTGCGCCTTGGACGGCCCCTGTTCCTCGAGGGGGAGGCGGGTGTCGGCAAGACCGAGATCGCCAAGGCGCTGGCGCAAAGCCTGAACCGCCGCCTGATCCGGCTGCAGTGTTACGAGGGGCTGGACGCGGCAAGCGCCGTCTACGAATGGAACTTTCCGGCGCAGATGATTGCCATCCGCACGGCAGAGGCGGGCGGTGGGGCGGACCGTTCGGCGCTGCAGACGGAATTGTTCGGCCCGGACTTCCTGATCGAACGGCCCTTGCTGCAAGCGATGCGCCCGGATGAAAATGGCGCTCCGGTCCTGCTGATCGACGAGCTGGACCGCACCGATGAGCCATTCGAGGCCTTCCTGCTGGAAGCCCTGTCGGAATTTCAGGTGACCATCCCCGAAATCGGCACGATCAAGGCCCCCGAACCGCCCATCGTGATCCTGACCTCGAACCGCACGCGGGAAGTGCACGACGCGCTGAAACGCCGCTGCCTCTATCACTGGGTCGACTATCCCAATTTTGCCCGTGAAGTGGAGATCCTGAACGCGCGTGAACCGGACGTGGCCGAAACCCTTTCGCGCCAGATCGTGGCCTTTGTGCAGGGGTTGCGGACCGAGGACATCTTCAAGAAGCCCGGCGTGGCGGAAACCATCGACTGGGCGAAATGCCTGTTGGCGCTGGATGTGGTGGACCTGTCGCCGGAGGTGATCAGCGACACCCTGGGCGCGATCCTGAAGTATCAGGACGATATCCAGAAGATCGAAGGATCGGAGGCCAAGCGTATCCTGGATGAGGCCAAGGCCACGATCGAGGCGGCGTGATGCCGGTGTCTTGCGCCTGTCTGGAACAGGTGGAGGGGGCTCTGCCCCCGTCGCCTGTGGCGATCCCCCCGAGGTATTTCCAAACCAAAGAAGCCTTTGGACCTTCGCGGGAGGATACCCGACTTGCCTGAATACGCACCGCTGGAAATCCCCGAGAACCCGCGCCTTGCGCAGAATATCATCCATTTTGCGCGAGCGCTGCGCCGGGCCGGTTTGCCGGTGGGACCGGGGCGGGTGATCGACGCCATTCGCGCGGTCGAGGCGGCCGGTTTTACCGAGCGAATGGATTTCTATTGGACCCTGCACGCCTGTTTCGTGAACCGGCCGGAACATCGTGTTGTCTTTTCGCAGATCTTTCGCCTCTATTGGCGCGATCCGCGGTTCCTGGAACATATGATGTCGCTGATGCTGCCCGCGATCCGCGGCGTGCAGGAGGACCGCTCTGCCGTGGCCGCCGAGAAACGGGCAGCGCAGGCGTTGCTGGGTGACGAACTGCCCGAGATGCCCGAAGTGGAAGACGAGGAGGCGGGCACCCAGATCGAGATTGACGCCTCGATGACCATGTCAGCGGAGGAAAAGCTGCGCAGCCTCGATTTCGAGCAGATGTCGACCGAAGAAATCGCGCAGGCCAAGCGGATGCTGTCCCGGCTGACTCTGCCGGTCAAACCGATCCTGTCGCGGCGGCGCATGGCCTCGGCGCAGGGCAACCGGATCGCCTATCGCCGCACCATCCGCGCGGCGCTGCGACAGGGCGGTGAGATCCGCGAGGTCAAGAAGGCCAAGCAGCGGCCGCGCTGGCCGAACCTTGTGGTGCTGTGTGACATCTCCGGGTCGATGAGCCAGTACAGCCGCATGGTGCTGCATTTCCTGCATGCAGTGGCGAATGAAAAGGGGCAGGGCTGGGCAAAGGTCCATGCCTTTACCTTTGGCACCCGGCTGACCAATATCACCCGCCATCTGGCGACCCGTGACGTCGACGCGGCCCTGAAGGCGGCGGGGGCCGAGGCGCAGGACTGGGAAGGCGGCACACGGATCGGGCAGTGTCTGCACGATTTCAACCGCGACTGGTCGCGCCGGGTCATGGGGCAGGGGGCCGTGGTCCTGCTGATCACCGACGGGCTGGACCGCGACGACGCCGGTGCGCTGGAAAAGGAGATGGAGCGCCTGCACCTGTCGGCGCGGCGGCTGATCTGGCTGAACCCGCTTCTGCGCTGGGACGGGTTTGCCCCCAAGGCGACCGGCATCCGCGCCATGCTGCCACATGTGGACAGCTTTCGCGCCGGGCATTCCATCGCCTCGCTGGAGGATCTGGCCGAGGCGATTTCGCGCCCCGACGATCTGGGCGAAAAGGCGCGCTTGATGAAGTTGCTGTAGGCCGTTCTGCGTGCTGCAACGCACCGTATTTCACTGAAAATTTACTTCCGTTCCGCCGGTCCTTTGGGCCGGGTCGGGAATACCTCCGTTGAGCAAATGGACCAATAAGCGTTTCATGCCCCGGCGTCACGAGGCGCGCAGATCCGGTGGGATGATACCCGGGACATGGACCTGCCTGAGCGCCGAAAAGAGCGCCCGCCCCGGTGACGAAAGGAATTTACACGCCGTCTTCGATGACGATGGAAAGGAATTGCAGATGAAACGCCTCCTACTTGCCACGGCAGCCGTCAGCGTGATGACAGTCCTGTCCCCGGCGCCTGCAAGCGCCCAGAATATTGACCTCAAGCAACTGTGCAACCCGGCTTTGGGGATCAAGTGCGGCACCACTCTCCGTCAGGCACCCACGGTCATTGATCCGCCGACGATCAGCAGGACGCCGACGATCCGGACCGCGCCGGTGGTGCGTCAGGTGCCGAAGGTCGATACCACGCCAAGGCTCACTGTTCAGCCCAGGGTCCAGATTGTCCGGCCCCGGATCAAGACCGCCCCGCAAGTGGTCATTCCCAAGCAGATCAACCCGCAGATCGTGACCCGCCCCGGCACCACGCGTCCGGCTGTTGTGGTGCCCGACCTCAACAAACTCATCACCCAGGGCAAGGATGGCAACATCCGCGTCACGATCCCCAGGACCGTGGTGAAACCGGGCATCAAGATCGCACCGCGCCCCGGCACCGTCGTCGTCAATCCCGGAGGCAAGGTCTCGCTGGAGGATCTGCGCAAGCAGCTTGCCGGTCAGGGCGGCGCGATCAAGGTTGCGCCCAGACCCGGCACCACCGGAAAACTGCCCAACCGCATCGTCGATCTGAAGGCCAGCCAGCGGCAATCGGACCTGCTGAACCTGCGCGACGTTGGCAAGCTGGCCGCCGTGGCCGCAGGTGCAGGACTGATCGCCAACGGTTCGGTCAAGGTGTCCGACAAGACAATTGCACTCGGCGATATTCGCCTGAGTTCGCAGGATTTCGAAAAAGTGGCCAAGGTGCTGCCCGGCACCATTGATTACAACCGGGCTGACCTGGGCAAGGTGCTGCAGCGCGGGGACCGTGTTGTGACCAACACCGGCGACCGCATGGTTGTCGAGAACAACGGCGTCATGCGGGTCTTGCGCAATGACAACATACTGTTGAACCGCCCGGGGGCCGATGTGAAGTCCTTTGAATACAAGGATGGGTCGACCCGCAATGTGATGGCCTACAAGGACGGGTCCAAGGTCGAGACGATCCTTGCCCCCGATGGCCGTGTGCTGCGCCGCGCGACGGTCAAGCCGGACGGGACCGAAGTGGTGCTGTTTGACGATACCGGTGACAGCAATCCGGTGATCGTGAACACCTTGCCGGAAATGAACGGCGCGTCGGTCGTTGCCTATCACTCGGACGGGCAAGGCGTGAATGAGGCGCTGTCCGAAACACTCGTGGTGGATACGGGCCGCAACTATTCGCTGGCGCAGGTCCGCGACATCGACGCCGTGCGTCAGCTGGTGCCCGAGCTGAACATCGACACGATCCACTTCGCCAGCGGGTCGGCCGCGATCCGGCCCGAAGAGGCCGAGGAGCTTTCGGCGCTGGGGCTGGCCATGCTGGAGGCGATCGCGATGAACCCGCGCGAGGTTTTCCTGATCGAGGGTCATACCGATGCGCGCGGCAACGATGCCTTTAACCTCGCCCTGTCGGACCGGCGGGCGGAATCGGTGGCGCTGGCCCTGATCGAGTATTTCGGGGTTCCGCCAGAGAACATGGTGCTGCAGGGCTACGGCGAGGGTGCCTTGCTGATCCCGACCGATGCGGCCGAGCAGGCCAACCGCCGCGCCGCAGTGCGCCGGATCACTGACCTGCTTGGGGTCAGCGAGACCTGATACGGAGTTCATCGGACATCGACGCGCCTGCTGGCAACTGCCGCGGGCGCGTTTTTCTGTAGTGCCATGTGGTGCCAGGTGGCCAATTGCTGCAACGGCGAACCGGCGGAACCCCGCCGCAGGATGGCCCGCGATGCAACGAACGGGCCGCTCGGGCGTTACACCTCCAACACACTTGGGGCTCGAGAAAGGATTACGCGATGAATTCCATGAGACAACTCACACTTTCCGTTTGTGTCGCTTCGTTGATGATAGGCGGAGGTGCGAACGCTCAGGTTCTTGGGGGGGACGGAGACGGCGGTGGCGCGCCTGCGCAGTTGATCCCAATGGAACAGTTGCAGCAACTGCAGGAATGGATGCAATTGTGCTCAGAAGGGCGGCCCTTGCCCGGAGATCGGGACTGCGCTGCGGTGGAACAGGTGCTGGAACAGCCGGGTTTGATCGGATCGCTCGGTCTGTTTGATAACGAACAGGCAGCGGACCCGGACCCGGAGCCTGAAGCGCAGGAACCCGATGCCACGGCTGTGGCCCCGGACCCGGAGCCCGAGGTGCAAGAACCGGACGCAACGGCAGCGGACCCCGACCCGGAACCCGAAGCGCAAGAGCCGGATGCCACGGCTGTGGCCCCGGACCCGGAACCCGAAGCGCAAGAGCCGGATGCCACGGCTGTGGCCCCGGACCCGGAACCCGAAGCTCAGGAGCCGGATGCCACGGCTGTGGCCCCGGACCCGGAACCCGAAGCTCAGGAGCCGGATGCGACGGCGGTGGCCCCGGACCCGGAACCTGAAGCACAGGAACCGGACGCAACGGCAGTAGCCCCGGATCCGGAGCCTGAGGCACAGGAGCCGGACGCGACGGCAGTAGCCCCGGACCCGGAGCCAGAGGCACAGGAGCCGGAGGTCACCGCAGCGGACCCCGACCCGGAACCCGAAGCGCAGGAACCGGACGCAACTGCCAAGGCCCCTGAACCAGAGGTGCAGGAGCTTGACCCGCAAGCGCAGGCAGATGCCGTCAAGCGCATCGAGCAGAACGCCCCGGTCGCCGCGGCAGGAGCCGACCGCGACGATGGAGACGTGACCAGCGAGGTTGTGACCACCGAAGATGTCCGCCGCTCGGATCAGGATTTCAACACCGATGTGGCCGAAACGCCCGAACCGAAGGCCAAGGATGACGGCGGTGACAACGACCGCGCCGAAAAGATCGCGGGCGCTGCGCTGCTGGGTCTTGGAGCCTTGGCCCTGTCCCAGATCCTTGACCAGGATGACCGTGTTGTGACCAACAGCGGGGATCGTGTGGTGGTCGAACGGGACGGTCAGTTCCGTGTCCTCCGCAACGACGACGTTCTGTTGCGTCGCCCCGGCGCCGAGGTTCGGACGCAACGGTTCGAAGACGGCTCGACCCGCAATATCCTGACCTATGAGGATGGCACGGTGGTCGAAACGATCCGTGCTGCCGATGGCCGCGTGGTGCGCCGCGCGCGCATTCTGCCGGACGGGCAGGAAGTTGTCCTGTTCGACGATACCCAATTCCGGGATGAGGTCGACGTGAGCAACCTGCCCAAGCCGCGCCAGAGCGACCGCATCAACTATCGCGACGCCGAGGTGGATGTGCTGGCGCGCGCACTTGCCGCGCAAGAGGCGGGGGATATTGATCGCCGCTTCTCGCTCGTTCAGGTGCGAAATATTGATGCCGTGCGGCAGCTTGTTCCGGTGATCTCGGTCGACTCGATCAACTTCGATACCGGCTCTGCGGCCATCCGGGTCGAAGAGGCCGAGGAACTGGCGGCGCTTGGCAATGCCATGCGCGATGCCATCCTCCGCAATCCGGGCGAAGTGTTCCTGATCGAGGGGCACACGGATGCCGTCGGCGGCTATGCCCTGAACCTTGCCCTGTCGGACCGGCGTGCGGAATCGGTGGCCCTTGCCCTGACCGAATACTTCGACGTTCCGCCTGAAAGCATGGTGCTGCAGGGATATGGCGAAAGCGATCTGCTGATCCCGACCGGAGACTCCGAACGCGCCAACCGTCGCGCTGCGGTGCGCCGGATCACGCCCCTGCTGCAATAAGGCCGCCCCAACGGCCATCAAGACCGAACGGATCCCAGCGCATGACCTGCGCTGGGTTTTTTTTGTGGGGCGCCGGCCTGACTGCTGCCAGAGAACCTGACCGGACACGCCCGATCCGCATTGGTTCCGGCTGATGAGCCGCCTTCCGGGTGATTTCTGCGTCAGGTCCGGTCAAATACCGGGACGAGACTTGCTGTCAGTCGACCAGAACGCCGCCGGTCAGAAAGACCACGCGGTACGTCTCTGTGCTTTCGTCGAAATTCAGTTTGCCGCGCACTGTGATCTCGGTCGCCTCGGGCACGTCCGGCATCGGGCGCTTCATGCTCACTTCGAGCGTCGGGCCATAGCCGTTGGTTCCGCAAAACGGGCAGTCTGCCGGGTCAGGCACCAGAAGATAGGTCGTGACAAAGGCCTGGGCCTCGACCGGGACATAATATCCGGTAATCTCGAAATCCGACGCCTGCGCGCGCAGTGCCTCGGGAATCGTCTTCTTCACTGCCCAGGTTGTGGCGGTTTCTGTCTCCTCATATTCGATCGCGGTGATCAGGGTCCATGGATCGGCCTGTGGATCGGCCAGCGCCGGGTCTGCGCAGACAGCGGTCAGGCAGATTGCGACCGCCTCGAAGGCGGTGAAAAGGGACAGAGTCTTCATGGAGGCGAATATAGTCTACGGAACGCATCTTCACCATGGTGCGTGGCACGATTACGGCTCGGATGGCAGAGAATTGCGCGCGGATGTCCGGAGCGGGGGTTTGTCCCTGTCGACGATCGAAGTGCCAAGGCTCACCGATGGGTGAAAGCGGTGTCGCGCCCCGATGGAGAGGTGTGGGCGGTGACCTTTTCTGTCGAAAAGGCACCATGGCCCACCGTAACTTTCGCGCTGGGACGCGAAAGTTACACCATCATCTCCTTGGTCGCGCTCAGGGTCACGTCCGGGTAATCGCGTTCGACCCGGTCGATGTCCCATTGCAGCCGCGTCATGTAGACAACGTCGCCGTCGTTGTCGTGGCTGATATGCTGCTTGTTGGCGTTGATGAACTTCTCTACCGCCACTTTCTCACCCGTCACCCAGCGGGCTGAGGTGAACTGTGAGGCGTCGAACCGCACCGGGAGGCCGTATTCCAGCTCGATCCGGCTGCCCAGCACCTCGAATTGCAGCGCACCCACGACGCCGACGATGAAGCCCGAGCCGATCATCGGCTTGAAGACCTTGGCCGCACCTTCCTCGGCGAATTGGAACAGCGCCTTTTCAAGGTGCTTGGCCTTCATCGGGTCGCCCGCGCGCACCGATTGCAGCAGTTCCGGCGCAAAGGAAGGAATACCCGAAACCCGCAGCATCTCTCCCTCGGTCAGGGTGTCGCCGATGCGCAACTGGCCGTGGTTGGGAATGCCGATGATGTCACCGGCCCAGGCCTCTTCGGCCAGTTCGCGGTCCGAGGCGAGGAAGAGTACGGGGTTGGTGATCGCCATGGGTTTCTTGGTCCGCACATGGGTCAGCTTCATGCCGCGGTTGAAATGCCCCGAGGCAAGCCGGACAAAGGCCACGCGGTCGCGGTGCTTGGGGTCCATGTTGGCCTGCACCTTGAAGACGAAACCGGTGACCTTCTTTTCCTCCGGCGCGATTTCGCGCGGGGTGGCCTTTTGCACCTGCGGCTCGGGGCCATAAGTACCGATACCCTCCATCAACTCCTTGACGCCGAACGAATTGATCGCCGAGCCGAACCAGATCGGGGTCATGTGCCCCTCCAGCACCGACTGCGGGTTGAGCGTGGGCAGCAGTTCGCGCGCCATCTCGACCTCTTCGCGCAGTTGCTTCAGCAGATGCGCGGGGATGTGCGCGTCCAGCCGGGGATCGTCCAGACCCTCCATCGCGATGCTTTCGGCCACCTTGTTGCGGTCGGCGCGGTCCATCAGTTCCAGCCGGTCGTTGAGCATGTCGTAACAGCCAAGGAAATCGCGGCCCATGCCGATGGGCCAGCTTGCCGGTGTGACGTCGATGGCCAGGTTTTCCTGGATCTCGTCGATGATCTCGAAGGTTTCGCGCGCCTCGCGGTCCATCTTGTTGCAGAAGGTCAGGATCGGCAGATCGCGCAACCGGCAGACCTCGAACAGCTTTTGCGTCTGGCTTTCCACACCTTTCGCGCCGTCGATCACCATCACGGCGGCATCCACCGCCGTCAGCGTGCGATAGGTGTCCTCGGAAAAATCCGAGTGGCCGGGCGTGTCGACAAGGTTGAAACGGAAGTTCTTGCCCTTGCTGGCAAAATCAAAGGACATGGCGGAGGCCGAGACCGAAATCCCGCGGTCCTTTTCCATCTGCATGAAGTCCGACCGCGTGCGCCGCGCCTCGCCCTTGGCGCGCACCTGACCGGCCATCTGGATGGCACCGCCATACAGCAGGAATTTCTCCGTCAGGGTCGTCTTCCCGGCATCCGGATGCGAGATGATCGCAAAGGTGCGGCGGCGGGCGATTTCCGCGGGCAGTTCGGGGCGGTTTGAGGCATGGTTCAGCATGGGTGCGGGTATATGTGACGGCATGGCGAAGAACAATCCGGCGCGTTTGCCACGCCGACGCCCGTCGTCCGGCGCGTCCTCGGGTTTGACAAAAGGTTAACGCGGCCGAATACTCGATGATGGGAATAGCCGCAGCGATGTCCGGTTACTTTGCCAATGATGCCTGAGGGGGCGAAAAAAGGGATGCACGAATGGCGAGTTACGTTTTCTCGTTTGGCAAATATTACACTCTTTCGAATGGATTCCTGAACACCAGCCAGACTGGCGTATCGGTCGTCAGTCCGGATATAGACGACGGGAAGTGGGACGTTGGTGACGCCTTTGTCGCCGGTGGCTCGTTCCTTTTTATCGGTTCTTACACGGTCAATGGGCACCTGTTTCTTGTTTTCGAAAATTCCGACTTTTCCATAGTCGCGTCGCCCACCGCTGTCATTAGCGATCCGGGCTTTCCCGGAAACTACAACATTGACCTTCCGCCGCTCGACACCAACCCGCTGCCGACCTGCTTCCTGGCCGGAACGCGGATCGCGACGCCCGGCGGCGAGGTCGCGGTCGAGGATCTGGCGACCGGCGACACGGTGCTGACCGCCGACGGGCGCGCGGTGCCGGTCAGGTGGATCGGCCGGCAGACGATCCTGAAACGCTTTTACGGCCCCGCCGCGCAGCCGGTCCGGATCCGTGCCGGCGCCTTTGCGCCCGGGGTGCCGCACAGCGACCTTAACGTCACCGCCGAGCACGGGATGATCCTGGACGAGCTGGTAGTGAACGCCGGCGCGCTGGTCGACGGCGTGTCGGTCGTATGGGTGCCTCTGACCGAGGTGCCGGACCGATACACGGTTTACCACATCGAGACCGAGTTGCATGACGTCATCCTCGCCAACGGCGCGGCGGCCGAGACCTTCGTCGATTACGCCGGGCGGCAGCGGTTCGACAACTATGCCGAGTTCGTCGCGCTCTGCGGAACGGAGCCGGTGATCGCCGAAAGCCCGCTGCCAAGGATCAGCGCGGCGCGGCACCTTCCGGCGGCGTTGAGGGAGCGGCTGAGCGGTAGCGCTGGTTTGCGCAGGGCGTGAGACCTCAGTCGAGCGAGGTGTCGCTTGCCGGAATCGTCGTTGCATGGCATCATGAACATATAGCGAACATCATGGGATAAAGCGATGGACATGAAGGCGATTGCAGAGGAACTTGTGGCCGGGTGCCGCGAAGGGCGCGAACTGGAAAATCTCGACAGGATCTATGCGCCGGACGCGGTTTCGGTCGAGGCGGTGGCCATGCCGGGTACGGACAGCGCCGAAACCCATGGACTGGACGGCATCAAGGGCAAACATGCCTGGTGGGATGCAAATTTCGAGGTGCAGGACGCCGTGGTTGACGGGCCGTTTCCGCATGGAGAGGACAGCTTTGCGGTGATCTTTCAGATGAAGGCCCGGCACAAGGAAAGCGGCGAGGTCAGCGACATGAAAGAGGTTGCCATCTATACCGTGGCGGGTGGCAAGATCGTGCGCGAGGCGTTCTATTACACGACGTGACGGTTGTGGCGGGGCGGGAAAGGCTCTTGCAAGAGCCTTTAAACGCGCTTTGAAGCGCGTTTCAAGCCGTTTGCAAACGGCTTGGCGCACGTGACGCGGGCGTCCGGCTACCCTCCGGAACTCTTGCGCAGGATCTCGGCGGCATCCGGGCGGGCGAGCAACTGTTCCTCGACCTCCAGCGCGCGCGGGTCGCTCTTGCGGTGTCCGGGCAGCAGGTCGGAGAGTTCCGTCTCCAGTTCCTTGGGCAGGGCGGCGCGGGTGCGGGTGTCGACCAGCATGGATTCCGCCGCGATCCCCTCGGCATAGATGATCTGATGCGTGTCAAAAAGCATCTGGTAGTAATCGACAAATCCACCCGCGCGACGCGCAACCGTGTCGCCGTTTACAAGGTGGCGGGCCCGGACCAGCAATTCGGCGCGACCCGCACCGAGGTGGTCGCGCCGCTGGTAGATGAAAAGGCGGTGATCAGGCGAGACCAGCAGGTCGCGGGTGTTGTTCAGCACCCCTTCGCGGATGCAGATCGGCGCAAAGGCCCCGACTGCGCGCACGGTCTGCTGGCCGATCCAGCGGATCGGCTGCGGGCCGTCGTCACGGGTCAGGATGCGGTCGCCGACCGCCAGATCCTCGACCGGTTTCTGTGCGCCATTTGCCAGCGTGATCATGGTTCCGGCGGTGAAGGAGACGCAGGCGACCTGCGCATAGCGTTGCAGCGCGCCCTCGCTGTCGATGCCGACCAGGACATAGTCCGTCTGGGCGTCCATCGGCGCAAGCGGCAGCAGGTAGACCTGCGCGACGTCGCTTTCGGCATCGGTTTCGACCAGCACCAGCGCCTCTGTCGTGTGGCCGTCGCCGGACATGAAGGTCAGGCAGCAATCCAGATGCAGATCGGCACCCGGCTCTCCCTGCGGGCTGGTGTCCGAAATACGGAAAGGTGGCGCGGAGCCGGTGACCACACCCAGCGGTTTCAGCACGGCCACGGGGGAAAGGCGGTACACATCGTCCAGCACCAGTTCCTCGGCAAAGCTGACCGGATCGCCAAGGTTGGCGCCGTTGATCACCCGCAGCGCATCGGCGCGGTAGACCTGAAGGCTCTGTTTGGCGCGGGCTGTGTGTGAACGGGGCATGACTGACTGAAACTGGGGTGGCGCAGGAATAGTCGCGAACCCCCATTGTATGCCAGAACAATGTGTCCTCAAATGGTCACATCACCGGCGTTTTTTCGACGTTCGGGAAACGAAATGAACTGGGAGTGGATCATGGATCTGGGAATTCGCGGCAAACGTGCGCTTGTCTGTGCGTCGTCGAAAGGGTTGGGGCGCGGCTGTGCCGAGGCGCTGGCCGAGGCCGGTGTCGATCTGGTGATGAACGCGCGCGGATCCGAGGCGCTGGAAGCGGCGGCGCAGGGGTTGCGCGACCGCTTTGGCGTGTCGGTCACGACAGTTGCGGCGGATATCGTCTCCGAAGAGGGGCGCGCGCGGGTTCTGGACGAGGCGGGGGATGTCGATATCCTCGTGAACAACGCAGGCGGCCCGCCGCCGGGCATGTGGTCCGACTGGGGGCGTGAGGATTTCATCAAGGCGCTGGATGCCAACATGCTGACGCCGATTGCGCTGATGACCGCGCTGATGCCCGGGATGATCGACAAGGGATGGGGCCGGGTCGTCAACATCACTTCGGTTTCGGTCAAGGCGCCGGTGGGGGTGCTGGGCCTGTCGAATTCGGCCCGGACCGGCCTGACCGGCTATGTGGCGGGCACGTCCCGGCAGGTGGCGCCCAAGGGGGTGATCGTGAACAACCTTCTGCCCGGCATCCACGCCACCGACCGCGCGGATTCGCTGGATGGCGCGGTGGTCAAGGCCAAGGGAATCACACTGGACGAGGCCCGGGCCGAACGGTTCGAAACCATTCCTGCCGGGCGCTACGGCACGCCGGAGGAATTTGGCCGGACCTGCGCTTTCCTGTGCTCGCAGCACGCGGGGTTCATCGTCGGTCAGAACATCCTGCTGGACGGTGGCGCCAGCAACATGACGATGTAAGCAGATGGCGCGCGGACCGGACGGGCAGGGCGGCGGTGCGGGGTTCTCGCTTGCCGATCAGTTGTTCAACGCGGAGTCCCTGCGCGATCTCGCGCAGGACTTCGCAGCGGTGCCCGGTTTTGACGCCGTGCGCTTTCACGCCGAGGCAGTGGGCGGACTGGCGGAGCGCGGGTTGCTGGAGCGGCTCGACTGGATCGCCACCTGTGTTCAGGCGCAATTGCCGCGCGCCTTCCCGGCCATGGCCGAGGCGCTTGAGGCAGGTTTGCCAGATCCGCTGGACCCTTCGCTGACCGATGATGATTTCGGGCGCTTTATCCACGCAGTTCCGGGCATTCTGGCGGTGCGGCACGGGTTGGAGGATCACCGCGAGCGGGCTCTGGACTTGATCTACGAGGCGACCAAGCGGTTCTCGATGGAGTTCTACATCCGGCCGTTCCTGAACCGCTGGCCGCAAGAGACATTGGCGCGGCTGGACCGCTGGGTCACGGATGACAACTATCACGTCCGGCGGCTGGTCAGCGAGGGCACGCGCCCGCGTTTGCCCTGGGCAGCCAACATCACCCTGGACCCGGCGGTGCCGTTGCGCTTTCTTGACGTTCTGCATGCCGACCCGACACGCTATGTCACCCGCTCCGTCGCCAATCACATGAACGACCTGTCCAAGGTGATGCCGGATACCGTGGTGGCGCGGCTGCGCGATTGGCAGGAGCAGGGGCGTCAAGACGCCAAGGAGGTGGACTGGATCACCCGCCACGCGCTGCGCACGGCCGTCAAGCGCGGAGAGCCGGGCGCTCTGGACCTGCTTGGCTATCGGCCCGGTCATGTCTTGGGACGGATCGAGGGACTGCCCGCCTCCGTCAGGATCGGCGACGCGCTGCGGTTTGACGTGGTGCTGACCGGCGATGAGGCGCTGCCAGTGCTGGTGGACTACCGGTTGCGGTTTTCCCGGCCCAGGGGCGAGGCTGAAAAGGTCTTCAAGTTGAAGGCTGCCAAGCTGACTCCGGGGAAACCCTTGCGCCTGTCGAAACGCCATACCCTGAAAGGCAATGCCACCACATACCGCCTGCATCCCGGGCCGCACGCTATCGTCGTGCAGGTGAACGGACAGGACGTGGCCGAAGCCTCTTTCGACTTGTTGCCAGAGGTTTAGCGCCCGGAAATGGCCGGGGGATCAGGCGGCCTGCGGGGCGGCTTGCTTTGCCAGCCGCCGTTCACGCAGGAAGGTATAGAGACCGGCCACGAGAATCAGTGCCGATCCCGCCAATGTCCAGAAATCGGGACGGTCGCCAAAGACCACCACACCCAGCCCCATGGTAAAGACCAACCGGGAATAGCGAAACGGTGCGACGATCGAAGCCGGGGCAAGGCGCATCGCGGTGGTGATCGCAAGATAGCCCGAGGTTGTCACGATCACCGCGCCGAGGATTGGCCACAGCGCATTAGGGGCAAAGTTCGACGTTTCAGCGGTCAGCGCCCAAAGCGCCAGCCCGGGCAGGACCGTCACACCGAACCCCCAGGTCGAGATCGCCAGCGCGGGAATTTCCGGTGGGGACAGCCGGGTGACAAGGTCCCGCGCCGACAGCGCCGTGATCCCCATGACGGCGAACAACTCCCAACCGGTAAAGGACGCGCCAAAGGGCCGGATCACCATCAGCATGCCCAGGATGCCGACCGAAACGGCACACCAGCGCCGCCAGCCGACCTGCTCCTTGAGGAAGATCGCCGCGCCCAGTGTCACCACAAGGGGTCCGGTCTGGATGATCGCGGCAAAGACCGGCAATGACACGTATTTCAACCCGACGACCATGCCGACGGCGCCGAATATCTCGAACAGGTTGCGCAGCAGGATCATCGGCTGCAGTGCGGCCCGGGTCCAGATCGTCACACGCATGATTTGCGCGAGCAGGATGAACAGGGCCGTGCCGCCGATGCTGACCATGGTCATGACCTGTCCGATGGGGGCGGCATTGGTGGCCAGCTTGAAAAAGGCATCCGCCCCGGCCAGCAGCGCCATCGACAGGATCATCAGGGATATGGCGCGCAGGATCATGCGGACGCCTCTGCAAGACAGAGTCTGGACATTATTGGATTTCGCTTTTCGGGTCTGCCCGGTCTATCGCCTCTGTCGCGGGGAGGGGCAAGTGGAAAGCCGACACGTCGTTGCGGGGCCGGTCGGCCCCTCCACGCATCTCAGGCCATCAGTTCCGCCAGATGCGACGCGCAGCCCCGCAGCGCCGCGTAATCGTCTGTCACAAGGTCGACCGGGAATTGGTCCATATAGGCATTGAACCGGCCCTTGTCGGCAAAGGAGTCGGCAAAGCCCAGCGGCAAGAGGTGCGGGCCAAGGTGACGGATCACGCCCCCCACAAGGTAGATGCCGCCGAAGGGAAGGCTGATGAGCGCCAGATCCCCGGCATAGCGTCCCAGCAGATGGACGAACATCCGCGCTGCCCGCTGTGCCCTTGGCTCTCCGGCTTCGAAGGCGGCCATGACCTCGGCGGCGCTCAGCGCTGCGCCCGCGCTTTCATCGTGGCAGACCCAGGCGTAAAGCCGTTCCAGCCCGCGGCCTGACAGAACATCCTCAAGCCCCGGCTGGCCGTGGCGCTGCGCGATCCATTCGACCATCCGCATTTCCTCGGCCGTCCGGGCAAGCAAGGAGACATGCCCCGCCTCTGCCGCCGGAACCAGCGTCAGGTCGCCGTGGGTGTAGACCGGGACCGCGTTCAGCCCGGTGCCGACATTCAGCACCAGACGCACCGCGTTTTGCGGGGCGTTGCGCCCGGTCAATACGGACAACAGACTCTCATCGCCCAGTTGCGCCACCGCATGACCCTGCGCCTGCAGGTCGTTCAAAACCGCCACCAAAGACGCCCCGGTTCCGGCCTTGAGGGCTGCGGAATCCACCCGCCAGTCCAGATTGGTCAGCGTGCCGACCCCGTCCTTGACCGGCCCGGCCATGTCGACACAGACCGCCACCGGTTTGATGTCCTTGTCCGACAGGTAATCCGCCAGAACCGTGTCGATGCCACTGTTCTCGGCATTGCGATAACGGCGGATGGTGTCATCCAGCACCCGGCCGTCCCGGCTCAGGGCAACTCTGGTGTTGGTGCCGCCGATATCAGCGACGACGGAATAGTCTTGTGTCATGGGACCGGCCTTTGGTTCTCAGCTTGTCAGGGCTTTCGTCAGGGCGTGATAGGATGCCTTGGGCGTGCGTTCCAGTGTGTCGAAGTCGACATGCACCAGACCAAAGCGTTTTTCGTACCCCAAGGCCCATTCGTAATTGTCCAGCAGGGACCAGATGAAATAGCCGTTCACCGGCACGCCCTCGGCAATGGCCTGCCTGACGCGGTCGAGATGCAAATCCAGGAAGGCGATCCGGTCCGGATCCGCGACCGCGCCGTTTGAGATAACGTCCGGAGAGGCCATGCCGTTTTCGGTCACGAAAAGCGGCAGGTCGCCGGTGTAGTGCTGCGCCGTGCGGGTCAGGAACTTGTAAAGGCCGTCCGGGTAGATCTCCCAATCCATGAATGTCTTGGGCAATGGTCCCTCGACATAGCGGTAGTCCGGGAAGGGTTCTCCGGCGGGGGCAATCAGCTTGCGGGTGTAGTAGTTCAGCCCGCACCAGTCCAGCGGGGTCTGGATCGTCGGGAAATCGTCCTGCCAGCCTGTTGGCAGATGCGGTTCCAGCCCTTCCAGCGCGGCCTGCGGGTAGGCGCCTTTGAACACGCCGCCCAGGAACCAGCGGTTGTAGATTGCGTCATAACGCTCTGCCGCGGCGCGCGCCTCGGCGCTGTCGTCCGCCGGGTCGGCCCATTCAAAGTTGAAGACGCCGCCGAGGTTCTGCATACCCAGGCCGCGCATGGTCTCGATTGCGCGGCCATGTGCCAGCAGGACGTGATGCATCGCCCGGGCGGCCGCACGGATGTCGCGCAGGCCGGGCGCGTGATGGCCTTCGAAATGGCTGAGCCAAGCCACGCACCACGGCTCGTTGATCGGCGCGACCGAGTACATACGGTCGCCGATGCGGCGCATGATGACCTCTGTGTAATCGGCAAACCAGCCCGCGATGTCGCGGTTGCGCCAGCCGCCAAGGTCGGCCAGCGGCGAGGGCAGTTCCCAATGGTAGAGGGTGGCGCAGGGCTTGATTCCGCGCTCCAGCATCGCGTCGGTCAGACGGTCGTAATAGTCGAGCCCATCCTGGTTGACCGTGCCGCGCCCCTCGGGCAGCACCCGCGCCCAGCTGAGCGAGAAGCGGTAACAATCGAAGCCGGCACTGGCCACCAGGTTCAGATCCTGTTCGAAGCGATGATAGTGATCGCAGGCTCGCGCACCGTTTTCGAACCGCACGACATTGCCGGGCGTGGCGGCGAAATCGTCCCAATGAGTCTGGCCCGCGCCGCCAAACCCATGACCCTCGATCTGGTAGCTGGAGGTCGCGGCCCCGAAGAGAAAGCCTTCGGGGAAATCCGAGCGTTTGTGTTTCATGTCGTACCTTCAGTTTGCGGGGCCGGTCGAGTTGCCGATGATCAACTCGGCCTCCATCAATTGGGTGAGCGGGGCATGCCCCGGTTCACGGATCTGTTTGAGCAGCATCTCGGCCGCGCGCGCACCCGCCGTGCGCACCGAAGAGCGGGTCGCGGTGAAGATCGGCACCTCGTGTCCGTTCTTCAGATAGCCCAACTCGTCGTCATGGGTGATGACCGAAACATCCCGGCCCATTTCCAGCCCGGCGTCATGGATCGCCCGGCGCACGCCGATGGCGGTGATCATCGACGACACGAGGAAGGCAGTGGGCGGATGGTCCATGTCCAGCATCTCGACTGCGCTGCGAAAGCCGTAGATCTCGGTCATTTCCTCGCTGCGCATCAGGGCCGGGTCCAATGTCACACCCCGGTCGGCCAGCGCTGCAAGATAGCCTTCGCGGCGGCGGTGCGCGAAATCCATGAACTCCAGTCCGTTGATCAGCGCGATGCGCCGATGCCCGAGGTCCAGCAGGAAATCCGTCGCCCGGCGAAAGGCGCGTCCGTTGTTGGTGTCCAGCCAGGAGTAGGGCAGGTTGACGTCCGATGCGCGGCCATGCACCACAAAGGGCAGGCCCAGTTCATGCAGCAGCGCAATCCGCGCGTCGGCCATGCGCGGGCCATGCACGATGATCCCGTCGACGCTGCGGCGGTTGTGGATCGACCGATAGGCGTTTTCCTCGTCCTTGTCGTCCACAAGGCTGATGATCACCTCAAAGCCTTCGCGCGCATAGGTCTGTCCCGCGCCGACGATGAAGTCACCGAAGATCGGGTTCACCATCTCATGTTGATCGGAGTAGGGCAGGACGTGACCGATGGCCTGCGCCCGCCCGGTGGCCAGCCCCTTGGCGCGCGTATTGGGGCTGTAATTCAGCTCTCTCGCAGCCCGCAGAATCCGCTCACGAGTCTTTTCGTTGACCTCCGGATACCCGTTCAGCGCGCGGCTGACGGTGGTCTGCGACAGGTCGAGGTGTTGGGCAAGCTGCTTGAGGTTCATGCTGCAATAACCTTCAAAGCGCTTCGATTTTGTCAAGGGCCGCATTCAGTGATAGCGGTAACGTGGCGGGAATACCTTAGCTGCAGTGCAGCAATCAAAGCCTTTAAAGTGGACGCCACAACTGTTGACAGGGTGATGCGACTCGCCGATAGTGCCTTTGTCCAAAGCGCTTTCAAATTCCGCAATTCGGTAGGCGCAATAGTTAACGTGAGTCCCGCGCCGGGAAGGTGCGGTCTTGGGAGGGAAGACATGAAGACACCGTTTTACATGAGCGTCGCCGCACTGGCCCTGACGGCCGGAATGGCGCATGCCGAAAAGCTGACTGTGTTCGGCCCCTGGCTGGGCCCGGACCAGGAAAACGTCGAAGACGTGCTCGAAGCTTTTGCCGCCGGGTCCGGCCATGACGTGTCCTATGTCGGCTCGGACAGTTTCGAGCAGCAGATCATGGTCGATGCCGAGGCCGGATCAGCCCCGCATGTGGCGGTCTTCCCGCAGCCCGGTCTGGCGTCCGACATGGCGTCGCGCGGATTTCTGACCCCGCTCAAGGAGGGAACGGCCGACTGGATCCGCGAAAACTATGCGGCGGGTGACAGCTGGGTCAGCCTCGGCACCTATGCGGACGCCGATGGCGCGGACCAGCTTTACGGGATGTTCTACAAGGTCGATGTAAAGTCGCTTGTCTGGTTCAACCCCGAGAATTTCGCAGACTTCGGTTACGACGTTCCGACCACCATGGAAGAACTGAAGGCGCTCGAAGAGCAGATGATCGCGGACGGTGAAACGCCGTGGTGCGTGGGTCTGGGATCGGGTGGAGCGACCGGCTGGCCGGCGACCGACTGGGTCGAGGATATGCTGCTGCGCACCCAGCCGCCCGAAGTTTACGACCAGTGGGTCGCCAACGAGATTCCCTTTGACGATCCCCGTGTGGTCGGCGCAATCGAAGCCTTTGGCGAGTTCATTCAGGACGGCAAGGTGGCTGGCGGTCAGGGCGCAGTTGCCTCGACCGACTTCCGCGACAGCCCCAAGGGCCTGTTCTCTTCGCCGCCGCAGTGCATGATGCATCGTCAGGCTTCGTTCATCCCGGCCTTCTTCCCCGAAGGCACCGAAGTCGGTCTGGACGCGGATTTCTTCTACTTCCCGGCGTATGAAGGGATGGACCTTGGTCAGCCGGTTCTGGGCGCTGGCACGCTCTGGGCCATCACCAATGAGAACCAGGCCGCGCATGACCTGATCGCCTTCCTGCAGACCAATGAGGCGCATGAGATCTGGATGGCGAACGGAGGCTTCCTGACCCCGCTGAAGACCGTGGACACCTCCAAGTTTTCGGATGAGCCGACCGCCAAGATGAACGGCATCCTGCTGGATGCGACCACCTTCCGCTTTGACGGGTCGGACCTGATGCCCGGCGGCGTTGGCGCGGGCAGCTTCTGGACCGGTATGGTCGATTATGCCGGTGGCAAGGACGCCGCCGAAGTCGCCAAGGAAATCCAGGACAGCTGGGACTCGCTGAAATAAGCGACGCGACAAGACAAGGGCCGGTTCCCGCCTGCGGGGGCTGGCCGTCGCTGCGGCGATAACCAAAGGGATACGCAGGGGGAGGGCGCCATGCATCCGGCAATTCAGGGTCTTATGACCATCGTTATCGGGGTAGGGGCGTGCATGACCTACTTCTGGGCGTCGAACCAGTTTCTGGATCGTGTGCTCTTTCCGGCCAGGGGGCCGAATGCGGGTCGCAACATCAACCGGGCCAACATGATCCGGCCTTGGCTGTTCCTGTTTCCGGCGCTGTTCGCGCTGACGCTTTACCTTGCCTACCCGGTGGTCGAGACGCTGCGCCTGTCGCTGACGGACCGGGATCAGGGCGGGGCCTTTGTCTGGTTTGCCAATTACCAGCAGATGTTCAGCGAGTCGAAATTCTGGGAGGCCATGATCAACAACATGCTGTGGTTGATCGTGGTGCCTGCCATGTCGACGGCCTTCGGACTGCTGGCGGCGCAACTGACGGACCGGATCAGCTGGGGCAACGTGGCCAAGTCGCTGATCTTCATGCCGATGGCGATCTCTTTTGTCGGTGCGGCGGTGATCTGGAAACTGGTCTATGACGCGCGTCCCGCCGATGCAGATCAGATCGGCGTGCTCAATGCCGTCTATGTCTGGATTTCGGGCAACGATCCGGCGCAATGGCTGACCATCCCGTTCTGGAACAGCTTTTTCCTGATGGTGGTGCTGATCTGGATTCAGACCGGGTTTGCCATGGTGATCCTCTCCGCCGCTCTGCGCGGCATCCCCGAGGAAACGGTCGAGGCGGCCATCGTCGATGGCGCGAACCCGTTCCAGATCTTCTTCAAGATCAAGGTGCCGCAGATCAAGTCGACCATCATGGTGGTCTGGACGACGATCACGCTGGTCGTGCTCAAGATCTTCGACATCGTGTTTGCCATGACCAATGGCCAATGGGGCACGCAGGTTCTGGCCAACTACATGTTCGACAAGCTGTTCCGCGCCAATGACTGGGGAGTGGGCTCGGCCTCGGCCATCATCATCATGCTGCTGGTCACGCCGATCCTTGTCTGGAACGTGCGTCAGGCCCGCGAAGAAATGCGCTGAGGGGGAGAGGAACCATGGACAATATCGCAGGCCACAAATCCTCGCTCACCTGGGCGGTACACATCTCGGTCGTGTTGCTGGTGGCGCTCTGGCTGTTTCCCACCGTCGGATTGTTCGTCTCGTCGTTCAGGACGGCGGACCAGATCGCCTCATCGGGCTGGTGGAACGCGCTTTTCCCGACCGAACAGAACCTGACCCTGCGCACCGCCGACCCGGAGAATCAGGTGCAGGACGGAACGCTTTACGTGATCGAGGGCAACCTGTTCGACGTCGAAGAGCGTGAGTCCGCGCCGATTTCCGCCTGGGGCACCTCGTCGCGCGATATCTCGGCCTACGGGCCCGGTGACACCGCCGAATTGCGCGGGGGTGGTTCGATCTCCGTGCAGGAAAACGGCGACTACCGCCTTGTCAGCGAAGAGGAAATGTCGGGCGGCCGAGGGGTGCGCATCTTTGCCACCGCCGAGATCCCGCCGGAATTCACCCTGCGCAACTACGATACCGTGCTGGGCAAGGACGTGATCAAACGAATGATCCTGTTTCTCGGGGCGTCGGTGATCCTGTGGGGCGCGGCGCGGTTCGTGCTGGCCTCGCAACCGGCCATCGTGGCCAAGGGGGCACCTGTGCTGCTGGGCGCCTTGCTGTTCCTTGTGCTGGCCTGGGCCTTTGGCCTGACCACCGGTGCGGCCGAAGGCGCGCAAACGACGGACGACATGGGGCGGGCCTTCTTCAGCACGCTGACCGTGACGATCCCGGCGACCATCATTCCCATCGTCGTGGCCGCCTTTGCCGCCTATGCGCTGGCCTGGATGGATTTCCCGGGGCGCGCACTGTTGATCGCCTTTGTGGTCGGGTTGCTGGTCGTGCCGCTGCAACTGGCGCTGATCCCGCTGCTGAAACTGCACCTCGAGATCGGCATCGGCAAAGGCTATCTGGGGGCCTGGCTGGCGCACACCGGCTTTGGCCTGCCGCTGGCGGTCTACCTGCTGCGCAACTACATGGCCGGGCTGCCGCGCGACATCATCGAAAACGCCCGTGTGGACGGCGCGACGGAATACCAGATTTTCATGAAGATCATCCTGCCGCTTTCGTTCCCGGCGCTGGCCAGTTTCGCCATCTTCCAGTTCCTCTGGACCTGGAATGACCTGCTGGTGGCCAAGGTCTTCCTGATCGACGCAACCGGGCAGACCACGGTCATGACCAACCAGATCGTCGAACTGCTGGGCACCCGTGGCGGCAACTGGGAAATCCTCGCCACCGCCGCCTTTGTCAGCATCGCGGTGCCGCTGATGGTTTTCTTCGCCATGCAACGCTACCTCGTGCGCGGCTTGCTGGCGGGGTCGGTGAAATAAGTGAAACCGTGCCCCGGACCTGATCCGGGGCCTCTACGCACGGGCACCGGGGCAAGAGGTCCCGGATCAGGTCCGGGACGGGATACAGGATCCATGAACGTACAATCCAAATCCAAACACGATCTGACCATCGACAAGGACTGGTGGCGGGGTGCGGTGATCTATCAGATCTACCCGCGCAGCTACCAGGACAGCAACGGCGACGGCATCGGCGACCTGAACGGCATCACATCTCGGCTGCCTTACGTGGCCAGCCTTGGCGTCGATGCCATCTGGATCTCGCCGTTCTTTACCTCGCCGATGAAGGACTTCGGCTATGATGTCAGCGATTATTGTGACGTCGACCCGATGTTCGGCTCGCTGTCAGATTTCGACGTGCTGGTCGAAACGGCGCATGGCCTGGGCATCCGGGTGATGATCGACCTCGTGCTGTCGCACACCTCGGACCAGCATCCCTGGTTTGCCGAAAGCCGCGCCAGCCGCGACAATCCCAAGTCCGACTGGTTCGTCTGGCACGATCCCAAACCCGACGGCACCCCGCCGACCAACTGGCTGTCGATCTTCGGCGGGTCTGCCTGGCAATGGGACACCCGGCGTGAGCAATATTACCTGCACAACTTCCTGACCGAGCAGCCGGACCTGAACTTTCACTGCCCCGAGGTTCAGGATGCGCTGCTGAACGTGGTGCGGTTCTGGCTGGATCGAGGCGTCGACGGCTTTCGCCTCGATACGATCAACTTCTACATCCATGACAGGGAATTCCGCGACAACCCGCCCTTGCCGGTGGATCAGCGGGACGCCAGCATTGCGCCGCGCGTGAACCCCTACAACCACCAGCTGCACCTCTACGACAAGAACCAGCCCGAGAACCTCGATTTCCTCGCCCGGTTCCGCGCCGTTCTGGACGAATACCCCGCCGCCACATCAGTGGGTGAGGTCGGCGATGCGCAGAAGGGGCTCGAGATCATGGGCGAATACACCGCCGGGGATGACCGGGTGCACATGTGTTACTCGTTTGAGTTCCTGTCGGGCAACCAACCGGACGCGCAGCGTATCGCGGATGTCATGGCGCGGGTCGATGACGTGGTTTCGGATGGCTGGGCTTGCTGGGCCTTTTCCAACCATGACGTCATGCGCCATGCGTCGCGCTGGGATCTGTCGCTGTCGGCGCAGAAGGCGATGACAACGCTGATGATGTGTCTGCGTGGCTCGGTCTGCGTTTATCAGGGTGAGGAACTGGGCCTGCCCGAAGCGGACGTCGCCTTCGAGGATCTGCAGGACCCCTATGGCATCGAGTTCTGGCCCGAGTTCAAGGGCCGCGATGGCTGCCGCACGCCGATGGTCTGGACGCAGGACAACCAGAACGGCGGCTTTTCCGAGGCCCGGCCCTGGTTGCCGGTCAGCCACGCGCACCTGAACCATGCCGCCGCCGTACAGGAAAGCGATCCCGGCGCGGTCATTCATCATTACCGCAAGGCCATCGCCTTTCGGCACGCGCATCCTGCGCTGGTGAAGGGCGACCATGACAAGGTCAGGGCCACCGGCAGCATCGTGCATTTCATCCGGAGTTTTGAGGATGAACACATCTTCGTCGCGGTCAATCTCAGCGCTGAACCGGCGGTGATGGACATGCCCGACGGCGCATGGGCGCAGATCGGGCAAGAGCTGGGCAGCGCGACCCATGCGCCGGACGGAAAACTGCATCTTGGACCATGGCAGTCCGCGCTGGCGCGGCGTCAGTCATAACAACGAAGGGGGAGGGGACATGGCGACGCTCAAGCTGACCAATGTCGAGAAGACCTATGCCGGCACGGTCAACGTGCTCAACAATATCAACCTTGATATCGCACAAGGCGAATTGATCGTCTTTGTCGGGCCCTCGGGCTGTGGCAAGTCCACGCTGCTGCGCATGATCGCCGGGCTGGAAAAGATCACCGGCGGCACGCTGGAAATCGACGGGCAGGTGGTCAATGACGTCCCGCCCGCGCAGCGCGGCATCGCCATGGTGTTCCAGAGCTACGCGCTGTACCCGCATATGACCGTGCGCGAGAACATGTCCTTTGCGCTTAAGCTTGCGAAGAAAAGCCCGGACGAAATCGATACGGCGGTGAACCGCGCGGCCAAGATGCTGCAACTGGACCCCTACCTTGATCGTCTGCCCAAGGCGCTGTCCGGCGGGCAGCGGCAGCGGGTGGCGATCGGACGGTCGATCGTGCGGGACCCCAAGGTCTATCTCTTCGATGAACCGCTCTCGAACCTCGACGCGGCGCTGCGCGTGGCGACCCGGATCGAGATTGCGCAGCTTAAGGAACAGATGCCGGACCGGACCATGGTCTACGTCACACACGATCAGGTCGAGGCGATGACGCTGGCCACCCGGATCGTGGTGCTGGCCAACAAGGGCATCGCGCAGGTGGGCAGCCCGCTTGAGCTGTACGAGCGGCCCAACAGCGAATTTGTGGCGCAGTTCATCGGCTCTCCCTCGATGAACCTGATCCCCGGAGAAGTGACCGGCACCGGTGAGCGGACAACCGTCCGCCTTGCGGGCGGCGGCACGGCGGTCTCGCTTTATCCGACCACGGAGGCGGACATGGGGCTGAAGGTGAACGTGGGTGTCCGGCCAGAGGATTTTGTCACCACCGAAGGAGAGCCGGTCTACACCGGCACCGTGGGCATCACCGAAGCACTGGGGGAAGTAACGCTGCTGTATTTCGAGCCTGAGGATGGCCGCGATCCGGTGATCGGCAAGCTGCCGGGCATCCACAAGGACATGCGGGGCAGGACGGTTTCGCTGACCGCCGCACCGGAAAAGGTACATCTTTTCGCGGATGGTGTTTCGCTGCTCTATCGCTGAAGGGTTTCGCGGCTGTCCACGCGTGGACAGGGCGGGGGATTGCAGGGGCGAAGGGTTACAGGGGCGGTTTTACCATCCCTTAACTTTTGCCTGCTCGTTCCCGCTGAGTCCCCCCCGGCCCGCGTTGTTCCCTTTCGCAGACCCAAAACGCAAGGCGGCCGGTCTGAATTGACCAGCCGCCTTTGTGTTTGTCGCTATCTGACGCTTGGCCGGATCACTCCGGTTCGTAAGTCAGTTCGATGGGCTTGCGCAGCAGCACGCGGTACCCCTGTCCGACCACGTAGCGCAGTTCATAGCGGCCCGGACCTTCGGGCAGTTTCAACACCATGGGGCTGTCTTCGTTGGTGTACTTGTAGACGCTGTACTTGTTGTCCGGTTCCCCGACCTTGGCGAGACTGATGAAATCCCCCTTGAAGTCAGGCCCCTCCCAAGACAGGCCCAGAACGCTGCCCGCCGGAATTTGTTCGGGGGCGTCGATGCTGGCCTCGACCGCCGTCAGGGTGATCGGCTGGCGTCCGATCATGGTGGGCCGGTCACTTGCCGCAACATAGCGGATCTCGTAGGTGCCGGGCTCTGCCGGCAGTTTCAGCAACAAAGGCGTGCCTTCGCGCGTGTAGGCAAAGAAATGGTACTTGTTGTCCGGCATGTCCGCGTCGGCGACGGTGACATAGTCGTTGTCATAACCGGGACCGTCCCAGCCCACCAGAACAGAGGCACCGGCCCGCGCCTCTGACACCACGTCCAGCGTGGCGCTGACGTCCGATACCTCGATGGTTTGCGAGGCCAGAACAGTGCGGTCCTGTCGCATGACATAACGGATTTCATAGGTGCCGGGATCGGCGGGCAAGGTCAGGTCCAGCGGCGTGCCCTCGCGGGTGTAGGTGAAATTGACATAGCCCTTGTCACCGATTTCGGAGACGGTGATGTAATCGCCGTCATAATCGGGCCCGGTCCATGTCACCGGCAGATCTGAACCCGCCGCGGCCGTCTGCGCAAAGTCCAGCGTCGCCGCGATGTCCGTCACCTCGATAACGCGCGTGGCCAGCACGGTCCGCCCCTGCCGCATGTAATAGCGCAGTTCATAGGTGCCGGGGGCCGTGGGCATCAGCAGATTCGCCGGTGAGCCGTCTCGGGTATAGGCAAAGTTGATATAGCCCGGTTCGCCCGGTTCCGAGACGCCGATGTAATCGCCGTCATAGTTTGGCCCGGACCAGGTCACCGGTGTCTCGCCCCCGACCGGCGCGGTTTCAGCGGCATCAAGGCTGACATCCAGATCGGTCACCTCGATTGTCCGGGTGGCCAGCACGGTCCTGTTCTGCCGCATGTAGTAGCGCAGTTCATAGGTGCCCGGACTCGGCGGCATCAACAGGTTCAGCGTGTTCCCTTCACGCGTGTAGGTGAAGTTGACATAGCCCGCTTCGCCGGGGGTCGAGACGCCGATATAGTCGCCGTCATAATCCGGCCCGGTCCATGTCACCGGAATGGTCGCGCCGATGGGTGCACTGTCTGCGGCGTCCAGCGTGGCCTCTGCCCCGGTCACGGTGATCCGCTGCGTGGCAAGGGTCTGGCGACCGTCGCGCAGCACGTAGCGCAATTCATAGTCACCCGGTTCCGAAGGCATCAGCAGTTGCCCCGGCGTGCCGTCGCGGGTGTAGACGAAATTCACATAGCCGTTGTGATCCGGGGCGGAGACCGTGAGGTAATCGCCCTCTGCGTCCGGTCCGTCCCAGGTCACCGGGATGGTCGAACCGGCCACCGCCGCTTCCGGCCCGTTGACTGACGCGTCCGGCAGCGAACTGGGCAGGATCAGCGTGATCGTCTGGGGCGTATCGGTGACGGTAAAGGTCTTTTCTACGCTGGCCTCATCCTCGGGGCGCAGCACCGAGACCGTGTAGGTGCCCGCGGTCAGGTCGACGCCCAGGCTCGAGTCGCGTTCAAAATCGACGATCAACTCATCATCGCGCCGCAGGTCCCAGACCAGCGGACTGTCGATCTGGTCGCCGTTGGGGCCGTCCTGAGCCACGAATTGCGTCGGGTAGACGGGCATTGCTTGCGTGACTTCGCCAAGCGCCTGGCCAAGCTCGCTGGCGTTGGCCGCCAGCAGGAAAGAGCCGCCGGTCTCATCGGCGATGCATTGCATCTGGCGCCGCGCCTCGGGGTCGGAGACGTCAAAGCCGACGACATGCACGGTCAACTGGGCGCCTGCCTCTTCCAGCGCGCGGGCGGCGGCGCAGGGATCGGGGTTACAGGTTTCGATGCCATCGGAGACGAGGATTACCGTGGCCGGATCCTCGGTATATTTCAGGGCTTCGGCGGCGGCGATCACGGCATCGGTCATCGGCGTTTTGCCGCGTGGTTTCAGAAGGTTAACAGCCGCAGTTATATCTGCGCGGCTGGCGGTTCCGGGCTGGATCAGCGTCTCGATATCGGTGCAGTCGCCCTTGGTCCGGTGACCATAGGCAGTCAGGCCGATTTCCTGCGTGGCGGGCAGGGTTCGGAGCAGGTCGCCGACGACGCCCTGCGCGATCTCGATCTTGGCGACACCGTCGATCTGGCCCCACATCGAGCCGGAGGCGTCGAGGACAAGGATCGATTTCGTGTCCTCTTGCGCGGGGGCAAGCCCCGGAATCAGACAGAGCGCCAGCGCGGCAGCACGAAACTTGGACATGATGAAACCTCGGTGATTTTTGCCTAATGCCTCAACCCTGCAACGGCAAAGGCCTACGGGCAATGTCTGATTTGCGCGAAAGCGGCGGGCGATTGTCCGGCGAACGGGGCAATCCAGTGAAACAACATGTATGTTCACACTTCGTTCACGTTTTTCGATTGGCCGCGAGGCTTATTTCCACTATGTGTACGCGGGTCGAAAAAGGGCGGGTGATTTATGCCGGAAATGAAGCAGATCGAGGTGCGCGGCGCTCGCGAACATAACCTCAAATCGATCGACGTGGATATTCCGCGTGACCAACTGGTTGTGATTACGGGTCTTTCCGGTTCCGGGAAATCCTCTCTGGCTTTTGATACGATTTATGCCGAAGGGCAGCGCCGCTATGTCGAGTCGCTCAGCGCCTATGCGCGGCAGTTCCTGGACATGATGGAAAAGCCGGATGTGGATCACATCAGCGGTTTGTCGCCCGCCATTTCCATCGAGCAAAAGACGACGTCGAAGAACCCGCGGTCGACTGTTGGCACGGTGACCGAGATCTACGACTACATGCGCCTGCTCTTTGCGCGGGTCGGCACACCCTATTCGCCCGCCACCGGACAGCCCATCGAAGCGCAGCAGGTGCAGGACATGGTCGACCGGGTCATGGCGATGGAGGAGAGCACGCGCGCCTATCTGCTTGCGCCTATCGTGCGCGACCGGAAAGGCGAATACCGCAAGGAATTCCTCGATCTGCGCAAGCAGGGGTTCCAGCGGGTCAAGGTGAACGGCGAATTCCACGAGCTGGACGATCCGCCGGTGCTGGACAAGAAATTCCGCCATGACATCGACGTGGTGGTGGACCGGATCGTGGTGCGCGAGGGCATGGAGACGCGGCTGGCGGATTCCTTCCGAACGGCGCTGGATCTGGCCGACGGCATCGCCATCCTTGAAACCGCGCCCAAGGAAGGTGACCCAGAACGGATCACCTTCAGCGAGAATTTTGCCTGTCCGGTCAGTGGCTTCACCATCCCCGAGATCGAACCGCGGCTGTTCTCGTTCAACGCGCCTTTCGGGGCCTGCCCGGAATGTGACGGGCTGGGCGTGGAGCTGTTCTTTGACGAACGGCTGGTGGTGCCGGACCAGACGTTGAAGATCAGCGACGGCGCGCTGGCGCCCTGGCGCAAGGGCAAGTCACCGTACTTCCTGCAGACCATCGAGGCCATTGCCAAACACTACGAATTCGACAGGAACGCCCGCTGGAAGGACCTTCCGGCGCATGTGCAGCAGGTTTTCCTTTACGGGTCGGGCGATGAGGAAATCCAGTTCCGCTATGACGAAGGCGGGCGGGTGTATCAGGTCAGCCGGGTTTTCGAGGGCGTCATTCCCAACATGGAACGCCGCTATCGAGAAACGGATTCGAACTGGATCCGCGAAGAATTCGAGCGTTATCAGAACAACCGCTCCTGCGGCACTTGCGGCGGCTATCGCCTCCGGGAAGAGGCGCTGGCGGTCAAGATCGGCCCTGCCGATGGCGCGCCGGAAGAGCGGCTGCATGTGGGGCAGATCGTCCAGATGTCGATCAAGCAGGCCTTTGACTGGTGCGAAACCGTGCCTGCCAGCCTGACCGCGCAAAAGAACGAAATCGCCCGCGCGATCCTCAAGGAAATCCGCGAGCGGTTGGGCTTCCTGAACAACGTGGGACTTGAATATCTCACGCTAAGCCGTTCTTCGGGAACACTTTCCGGCGGTGAGAGTCAGCGGATCCGGCTGGCCAGTCAGATCGGATCGGGCCTGACGGGTGTGCTCTATGTGCTGGACGAACCCTCTATCGGCCTGCACCAGCGCGACAACTCGCGACTGCTGGACACGCTCAAGAACCTGCGCGATCAAGGCAACACCGTGCTGGTGGTCGAACATGACGAAGAGGCGATCCGCGAGGCGGATTACGTCTTTGACATCGGCCCCGGGGCCGGGGTGCATGGCGGGCAGGTGGTCTCTCAGGGCACACCCGAAGAGGTGGCCGCAGACCCCGCCAGCCTGACCGGGCAATACCTGTCTGGCACGCGAGAGATTGCCGTGCCCGCGACTCGGCGCAAGGGAAATCGCAAGAAAATCAAGGTGGTGAAGGCTACTGGCAACAACCTGAAAGAAGTTACCGCCGAGTTCCCGCTGGGCAAGTTCGTCTGCGTCACCGGGGTCTCGGGCGGCGGCAAGTCCACCCTGACGATTGAAACCCTGTTCAAGACCGCCTCCATGGCGCTGAACGGTGCCCGCCAGACGCCTGCACCTTGCGAGACCATCAAGGGGCTGGAGCATCTCGACAAGGTCATCGACATCGACCAACGGCCCATCGGGCGCACGCCGCGGTCCAACCCAGCCACCTACACCGGGGCCTTCACCCCGATCCGCGACTGGTTCGCCGGCCTGCCAGAGGCCAAGGCGCGCGGCTACAAACCCGGGCGGTTCAGTTTCAACGTCAAGGGAGGGCGCTGTGAAGCCTGTCAGGGTGACGGTGTCATCAAGATCGAGATGCACTTTCTGCCCGACGTCTATGTCACCTGCGAGACCTGCAAAGGCGCGCGCTACAACCGTGAAACACTGGAAATTCTGTTCAAAGGCAAGAGCATAGCCGACGTTCTTGATATGACTGTGGAGGACGCGCAGGAGTTTTTCAAGGCGGTGCCGTCGATCCGCGAAAAGATGGATGCGCTGATGCGGGTGGGCCTTGGCTATATCAAGGTGGGCCAGCAGGCGACGACCCTGTCCGGGGGCGAGGCGCAGCGGGTCAAGCTGTCCAAGGAACTGGCCAAGCGATCAACCGGCCGGACGCTTTACATTCTAGATGAGCCAACCACCGGCCTGCATTTCGAAGACGTGCGCAAGCTGTTGGAAGTGCTTCACGAACTGGTCGAGGCAGGGAACACTGTCGTGGTGATCGAACACAATCTGGACGTCATCAAGACGGCCGACTGGCTGATCGACATTGGCCCCGAAGGTGGCGACGGTGGCGGCGAGATCGTGGCTGTGGGCACCCCGGAACAGGTGGCCGAGGTCGCGGCCTCGCACACCGGGCATTACCTGAAACCGATGCTCAAGTCGCGCCGGGTCGCGGCGGAGTGAGGCTGCTCGCGCTTTTGCTGTGCCTTTGGACAGGCGCTGCGAAGGCAGAATGGCAGATCTGGTCCGCCAATGATGCCCGCCAGATCCTGGACTGTGCGGTTGTCATCGAGATGTTCGAAGCGCCCGACGACGCGGCCCTACCGACAGATTTCGCCGCGGCGGCAGAGGCGCTGAGGGCTTCGGTGGCAATGTACCATGGCGACGCCTTTGTCCGGCAGGTCAGCCGGGAGCGCAGGGACTATTGGAGTCGGAAGCCATCATTCGACCGGGCTGATGCCGCCGATTTGCGGCACCTGCTGCCCGAATGTGCGAGATGGGTAGAGGGGCATGGCTATTGACGCCACGCCCCGCTCCGAATGACCGGGTATTCGGCTGCCGCAGGACGGCGGGATGATCAGTCCAGCAGCGCGGCGAGCGATCCGATGAAATTCAGGATCTCGCCGGTCTCGCGGTTCACGCGAAAGACATCCCCATCAAAGCGGTAGTAAGTCCGGTTGGGGTCCAGCCCATAGCGCAACGGGTCGGTCACAATGACGTAATCATCCGTGACGTAGTACCGTTCGCGATCAGGGGTCACGTCACGCGGCGGGGTGACGTAACGTGGCGGTGTGACGTCACCCGTCTGCACGCCCTTCTTGGCAAGGCCCGGGGGAACGCAGGCGGGACTCTTCTTGGCCAGTCCCGGCGGGCAGCCCTTGGGCTGGGCGGCGGCGGGCAGGGCCAGTGGCAGTGCTGCCAGCGCCAGAATGGCGAGGGAGAGAGGTTTCATGATCGGACTCCTGTATCTGTGGAGTATAAGCCCTCATGCGCCCTGTTGGTTCCAACACGCCTAGGAGACCCGGCGGGGATCCGCTGGGCCTATCCAGTCACTCGGGCCGGACGGGCCGTGGCCCGCCCATGCTCACTTTGTCCTGCTCACTTTGTCTTGCAGGTGTTGATGCCCAGCAATCCATAGGGCGGGCAGGTGTCCATCGCGGCGGTCGCCAGCATGACGGCGCCCACGATCAGCGCGATCCAGGCCAAGGTGCCGCCAAGCCACGCAAAGAAGGCGATTATCAAAAGCACACCGACGATCGCGCGGATCGCGCGGTCTGTCTGGCCCATATTTTTCTCGAACATAGCTTTCCCCGTCAAAATTCATCCCTGGGCAAGCTATGACTCGGATCATGATTCGCGAATATGACGTGGATCAACTCCGCGTGCGCTTCTCGAACCTTGGCAGCATGGCCGAGAAGTCGCGGCCCTTGCCGTCTTCTTCCTCGACGAAGCTGCGGTAAAGCTCCATCGCGGCCTGTCCCAGCGGCGTGTCGGCATCGGCCTCGGCGGCGGCCTGTTGGCTGAGGCGCAGGTCCTTGAGCATCAGGTCGGCGGCGAACCCGGGTTTGTAGCCGTTGTCGGCGGGGCTTTTCGGGCCGATTCCGGGCGCCGGGCAATAGGCGTTCATGCTCCATGAATAGCCCGAGGAGGTAGAGACGACGTCAAACATCGCCTCACGGCTCAGGCCCAGCTTGTCGGCCAGCGCAAAGGCCTCGCAGGTGGCGATCATGGTGACGCCGAGGATCATGTTGTTGCAGATCTTGGCCGCCTGTCCGTTGCCCGCCGGGCCGCAATGAACAGCCTTTTGCCCCATGATCTCGAACAGGGGCAGGGCCTTGGCAAAGGCCGAGTCCGGGCCGCCCACCATGAAGGTAAGCGTGCCGCCCGCCGCGCCGCCGATGCCGCCCGACACGGGCGCATCAAGCGCCTGAAGGCCCTGATCCTCGGCCTGCCCCGCCACCGCGCGGGCCGAGGCCACGTCTACGGTGGAACAGTCCAGCAGCACCGCGCCCTTGCTCATGGCAGGCAGGATCTGGGCGGCGACCTTTTGCAGGATATCGCCGTTGGGCAGCATGGTGATGACCACGTCGGCCCCGGTTGCGGCCTCTTCGGCGCTGGCGACGGCGGTGACGCCTTCTGCCGTGGTGCCGGCGACGTCAAATCCCATGACGCTGTGGCCCGCCTTGGCGAGGTTGGCGGCCATGGGCGCGCCCATGTTGCCCAGTCCGATGAATCCGATTTGCATGGTCTTCTCCTTGAAGTCGAGCTTGTCGGGGCCGAGCGGCATCAGCATCTTCGACACATCCACCGCGGGGACGGAGTCGAGCGCGTGGCGCCATTTCGGCGATTTGTGCTTGTCGATGATGGCAGCGCGGATGCCTTCGAGGAAGTCCCCGTGTTGCATGATCCGATGGCTGACGCGGTATTCCATCTCCAGCGCTTTGCGGATGTCGAGGCTGGGCGCGCGCAGGCGGTGTATCATCTCCAGCGTGACAGCCATCGACAGGGGCGCGTTGCGCGAGAGGGTTTTCAGGGTCTGCGCGGCAAGGTCGCTGTTGCTGCTGCGCAGGGTGTTGAGCACGTCCTTGAGGGAGTCGCCGCCAAAGAGCGCGTCAATCTCGGCCTGTTGCGCGGCCAGCGGGCTGTCGGGCGGCGCGGGTGCCTCGCCAAGGGCGGCGACATCGCCGGTTTCGATCAGGGCCTGTTTCAGCGCGGGCCAAGTCTCTTCGGGGTGGAAGCGGTCGGCAAAGCCCGCGTGAATGGCGTCGCCGGGGCCCATGCGTGCGGCGGTGAGCCCGAGGTATTCGCCCAGCCGCCCCGGCGCGCGGGCCAGAGTGCAGGTGCCGCCCACGTCCGGCACAAAGCCGATGCCGCATTCTGGCATGGAAATCCGGGTGCTTTCGCCCACGATCCGGTGCGAACAATGCCCGCCCATGCCGACGCCGCCGCCCATGACAAAACCGTGCAGGAAGCTGACGATGGGTTTGGAGTAGTCGGCCAGCTTGGCGTTCATGCGGTATTCATCGCGCCAGAAGCCGCGGCCATAGTCAAAATCCCCCGCAGTGCCGGTGCGGTACATCTCGGCGATGTCGCCGCCGGCGCAGAAGGCGCGGTCGCCCTCTGCGTCCAGTAGGATGAGCTTGACGCTGTCGTCGTGACGCCAGGTGTCCAGCGCCCGTTCGGTGGCGAGGCACATGTCCCATGTCAGAGCGTTGAGCGCCTTGGGGCGGTTCAGGGTGATGCGGCCGGTGTGGCCCTCGGTGCGGATCTGGATGTCGGTCATGTGCTTTCCGTTGACGTTGGCACCGGTGGCGCGCGCGCAGGGGGCGCTGCCCCCTCTGGACCTGCGGTCCATTCACCCCCGAGGGTATTTGTATAACCAAAGAAGCAGGGGCGTTGAGTCAGGCAGCCAGCATCTGGCGCGCGATGATCAGGCGCATGATTTCATTGGTTCCTTCGAGGATCTGGTGCACCCGCAGGTCGCGGACGATCTTTTCGATGCCGTAGTCGGCGAGATAGCCGTAGCCGCCGAACATCTGCAAACAGCCGTTGGCCACATCGAAGGCATTGTCGGTCACCATGAGCTTGGCCATGGCGCAGAACCTGGTGGCGTCGGGGGCGCCGGTGTCCAGTTTCCACGCCGCCTGACGCAGGAAAATGCGCGAGGCCTGCAGCTTGGTCTCATATTCGGCAAGGCGGAATTGCAGGGCCTGGAACTGGTCGATGGTCTTGCCGAAGGCCTTGCGTTCGGACATGTATTGCAGCGTCAGGTCGAGCGCGTTCTGCGCCGCGCCGAGCGCGCTGGCCGAGATGTTAAGCCGCCCGCCGTCGAGGCCCGCCATGGCGTAGGTGAAACCGCGCCCCTCTTCGCCGATGAGGTTCTCGGCAGGCACCGGGCAGTCGTCGAACTGGACTTCGGCGGTGGGCGAGGATTTCCAGCCCATCTTCTGTTCCAGTGCGCCAAAGCTGAGGCCCTTGGCGCCATCTTCGACATAGAGGGTGGAGATGCCCTTTGGGCCGTCCTCACCGGTGCGGCACATGACGACATAGGCGTCGGAATAACCGCCGCCGGAGATGAAGGCCTTGGTGCCGGACAGGCTGTATCCTTCGTTGGTGCGGGTGGCGCGGGCGCGCAGGGCGGCGGCATCGGAGCCGCTGCCCGGTTCGGTCAGGCAATAGCTGAGCACCGTTTCCATGGTCAGCACCTTGGGCAGGACTCGGGCCTTGAAGTCATCGCTGGCGAAGCTGTCGATCATGCGCGCGCACATGTTGTGGATCGACAGGAAGGACGCGACAGACGGGCAGGCCATGCTGAGCGCCTCGAAGACCAGCGTGGCGTCAAGGCGGCTGAGGCCGGAGCCGCCGGACTCTTCGCTGACGTAGAGGCTGCCAAAGCCCAGTTGCGCGATCTCTGGCCAGAGCTCCTTGGGAATGGTGCCCGCAGCTTCCCAGTCACGGGCAAAAGGCGCGATGCGCTCTTGTCCGAAGGCGTGGGCCATGTCGAAGATGGCTGTCTGTTCCTCGCTGAGTGCGAAATCCATTGCTGGGCTCCTCCCTGCCGGGCTCTGAATTGAACGCTTGTTCAGATTGTGACGCGAAGACAGGCGTAACGCAAGCGGCGCGGGCGCAATCCGGCTTTGCGTTTTTGCAATGGTTGCGGTGGGAGTTCTGGGCTTTGTTTGCGTTAACGCAAAGCCTCAGCCCGAGACGGTTGACCGGATCACGGTTTCGACGCGCGCCAACCCGATGTCATTGTCGAACTTTGCCTCTGCCGTGGCGCGGGCGGCGGCGGACATGGCGGAGCGGTCCGGCATGTCCAGCAGTTGCGCGATTCCGGCGGCAAATCCGTCTTCGTCCCATTCCGGCACCAGCAGGCCGTTGACGCCGTGCTCCACCGCCTCCGGGATACCGGCGTGACGGGTGGAGAGCGTGATACAGCCGCAGGCAAGCGCTTCTTGAATGGCGGTGGGCAGGCCCTCTGTGTTGCCGTTCTTGGCGGTCACGGAATGTTGCAAAAAGACCTCTGTCGCCAGGAGGTGTTCGCGGACCTGATCGTGGGGCAGGGCGCCGGTGAAGGTGACCTGATCCTCGATCTTGTACAGGCGCGCCTTGGCCTTGCAGTCCTCCAGCAGGGGACCGTCGCCGATGAAAGTCAGATGCGCGTTGCGCCCCTTTGCGGCCTTGGCAAAGGCGCGCAGGGTGATGTGGGGGGCCTTCTTTTCCACCATGCGGCCCACGGCGAGAAAGCTGCCGGGCCGCTTGTGGCCGGGCGTAAACCGGCGGATGTCGACACCCGAGGGTATGACATGGGCGTTGGGATGGTTGATGCCGTGGCGGGCGAGATTGTCGAGCAGGAACTGCGAGACCGAGAACATGCCCGCAAGGCGGGGCATCATCAGCCGGTAGGACCGGATGCGCTGTTTCGAGGCAAGCGCAGCCGAGGCATCGGTGCCGCGCCAATAGGTGAACACCGGGATGCCCAGATCATTGCCTAGCCTGGCGACGACAAGCGCCTGCGTGCCGAATTCGGCCAGGATCACCTTGACCCCCTGATCGCGCAGGAAACCGGCGAGGGCACGGCGGTTGTCGCCGAACGGCAGGCGCGAGGTGCCATAGAGCAGCGCGCCGGACACGGCGGCAAAGGGCGCGCGCAGCCGGTCGGCGGTCGTCAGGGGTGCGCGGCGGATGAACAGCGGCTTGCCCAGCGGATCCTGCCCGTTGTGACGTCCGCAGACCACGCAGGTCTCGCCGCGGAACAGGTGCTGGATATGGCGATTGATGAATGTCTCGCCCATCACGAAATAATCGGAGGTGGCGATGGCGGTTTTCATAGGGTGCTCCGGACAGTTGCCGGCGTCCTAGCGCGGGTGCCGCTCCGTGCCAAGAGGGGCTGGCCGGGCACCCCGCTTACAGATCGGCGTGGAATTCCTCGATCAGGTGGTGGACCACGGCGCGCATCTGCCCCTTGTGGTCGGCCCCGGCCTCCCTGGCCTTTGCCAGCGCAGCGCGCTGGCGGTCGGCGGAAGTGCCTGTCTCGACGATTTCGCGCACGCGGGCCAGTTCGGTGAGGCATTTCAGATGCGCCGCATCCTCTGCCAGCATGTCGACCAGCTCATCGGCCAGACTGCTGAAAGGCACGACCTGCGCCGCGCCAAAGTCGATCAGCCCCTCACTGACGCCGTAACGCTGTGCGCGCCAGCGGTTTTCCCCGATCAGAAAGCGGTCATACAGCCGCCATCTCTGATTGCGCACCCGCAACCGCCAAAGCATCCGCATCAGGCATTGCGTCAAGGCCGCCAGCGTCAGTGCGTGTTCCAGACGCGGCTGCACATCCATGATGCGCGCCTCCAGCGTGGGGAAATTTGCCGAGGGCCGCAGGTCCCACCAGATGCGCGAGGTGTCCTCGATCACGCCGGTTTCGACCAGCAGGCCGGTCGAGCGTTCGAAATCCTGCCAGCTGTCGAACTGCGGCGGCAGGCCGGTGCGCGGCAGGTTGTCAAAGACCGAAATGCGGTAACTGGCCAGCCCGGTATCCTCTCCCTGCCAGAACGGCGACGAGGTGGACAGCGCCAGAAGATGCGGCAGGAAATAGCTGGCCTGCGCGAGCAGATCGGCGCGCAGGGGATCGTCTTCCAGCCCGACATGCACGTGCATCCCGCAGATCAGCATCCGGCGGACCACGCCGCCGAGGTCGCGGTTCAGCTCGTTATAGCGCTGCTTGTCGGTGTGGTGCTGGTGCTTCCAGTCGGCCAGCGGATGGCAGGAGGCGGCGATGGGGGACAACCCGTATTTGGCGGCATGGCGCGACACGGCAGAGCGCAGGCGGCGCAGGTCTTCGCGCGCCTCGGCCACACCGGCGCAAGGCCGGGTGCCGATCTCGATCTGGCATTGCAGGAACTCCGGGCTGACCTGACCTTCAAGCTCGGCCACGCAGGCCTCCATCAGGCCCTCTGGCGCTTCGACCAGAGCGCAGGTTTCGCGGTCGACCAGCAGGTATTCCTCTTCGATGCCGATGCTGAAGGGTGGTTCGGTCATCTTGTCCCCCGTTTTGATGTCAGCAAAGCAGACCGGGCAGGGGGCAGGCAAGGCGACAATGCGCGCCAGCGGATGTTGGTGGCGTTCAGCCCGCAGTCGCGGGCTGGCCGGCAAAAGTTCCGAACAAAGGCCCGCGCAGCACTTGGCCCGCAAAAAAAAAGGGCCGGGACGCAGGGGCAAATACGCGAAAGGTGCGCCGCAGGAGGACAGCGGCGCGCCTTGATGCGGCGGAGCAGTCCGGTATCAGACCAGTCCGCCGGATTGCGGCAGAATCAGTCCATCGCCTTGAAGTTGAACTCGCCACCTTCCTTGATGCCCGAGAACCAGCGCGCGGTCACGGTCTTGGTCTTGGTGTAGAACCGGAAGGCGTCGGGGCCGTACTGGTTGAGGTCGCCGAAGGCCGATTTCTTCCAGCCGCCGAAAGTGTGGTAGGACAGCGGAACCGGGATCGGGAAGTTGATGCCGACCATGCCGACATTGACCCGGTGGGCAAAGTCGCGCGCGGTGTCGCCGTCGGCGGTGTAGATCGCGGTGCCGTTGCCATAGGGGTTGTCGATCACCAGGTTCAGCGCGTCCTCATAGGTGTCTGCGCGGACCTGGCTGAGCACCGGGCCAAAGATCTCTTCCTTGTAGATATCCATGTCCGGGGTGACTTTGTCGAACAGCGAGGGGCCACAGAAAAAGCCGTTTTCATAACCTTGAAGTTCAAAGCCGCGGCCGTCGATCACCAGATTTGCCCCCTGTTCCACGCCCGAGGCGATGAGGGCTTCGATGCGCTGCTTGGAGGCGGCGGTGATGACAGGGCCGTAATCCATTTCCTGATCGGAATTGTAGGGGCCGACCTTGAGCTTTTCGACGCGCGGGACCAGCTTTTCGATCAGCTTGTCGGCGGTGTCCTGGCCCACGGGGACCGCGACCGAGATCGCCATGCAGCGTTCGCCCGCGGCGCCATAGCCTGCGCCAACCAGCGCATCGGCGGCCTTGTCAAGATCCGCGTCGGGCATGATGATCATGTGGTTCTTGGCACCGCCAAAGCACTGGGCGCGCTTGCCGTTGTTCGCCGCGCGGCCATAGATGTATTGCGCGATCGGGGTCGAGCCGACAAAACCCACGGCGGCGACGTCCTCGTTGTCGAGGATCGCGTCAACCACGGCCTTGTCACCGTTGACCACCTGCAGGATGCCATCGGGCAGGCCGGCCTCTTGCAGCAGTTCGGCCAGACGCAGCGCGGTCGAGGGCACCCGCTCGGAGGGTTTCAGGATCATGGCGTTGCCGGAGGCCAGTGCCGGGGCCATTTTCCACATCGGGATCATGGCGGGGAAGTTGAACGGCGTGATGCCCGCGACCACACCCAGCGGCTGACGCATGGAATACAGGTCGATGCCCGGACCGCCATCGTCGGTGAACTCACCCTTGAGCATGTTGGGCGCGCCCATGCAGACCTCGACCACTTCAAGACCGCGCTGTACGTCGCCCTTGGCGTCCGGGAGCGTCTTGCCGTGCTCCCGGCTGACCAGTTCGGCCAGTTCGCCCATGTGCTCGTTGATGAGCGCGCCGAACTTCATCATGACGCGGGCGCGGCGCTGCGGGTTGGTTGCCCCCCATTTGACCTGTGCCTCGGCGGCCTCGGCAACAGCATCGTTCAACTCTTCCACGGACGAGAGCGGGGTTCTGGCCTGAACCTCGCCGGTGGCGGGGTTGTAGACATCGGCAAAACGGCCCGAGGTCGATTTGACATGCTGGCCGTTGATCCAGTTGGTGAGTTCGGTCATGGGGGATCCTCCGTGATCTGTTGCGGCGCAGCCTAGCCTTGCAAAAATGCCCTGAACAGGGAAAATGTGGCAAAAGCGTTTTGCGTTTTTGCAAAGGTGGCTGATTTGGACAACTGGGATGACCTGCGGATTTTCCTTGCCGTGGCGCGGGATGAAAGCCTGTCGGCGGCGGGTCGGCGCCTGCGCATGGATGCGGCCACGGTCGGACGGCGCGTTGCGCGGTTGGAAGAGTCGCTGGGCGCGCCCTTGTTCGCCAAGTCACCTCAGGGCTATGCGCTGACCGAGGCCGGGACCCGGCTGGTCATCTTTGCCGAGGAGGCGGAACAGGCCGCCAGTCAGGCCTCCGAGGCGATGCAGGGGCGGACAGAGGGCCTGTCGGGCCAGATCCGCATCGGCGCGCCGGACGGTTGCGCGAATTTCCTGCTGCCACGGGTCTGTGCGCAGATTGCCGAGGCCAATCCCGATCTGGACGTGCAGATCCTTGCCTTGCCGCGCGTCGTGAACCTCAGCCGCCGCGAGGCGGATCTGGCCATTGCGGTTTCGCCGCCTTCGGCGGGGCGACTGGTCGTGCAGAAAATCACCGATTTCCGCCTGCATCTTGCCGCAAGTGACGATTATCTTGCGGCAAATGCCCCAATCCACAGTCCCGATGACCTGCGGCATCACCGGATCGTCGGCTATATTCCCGACATGATCTTTGATAAGGAACTGGATTACCTGGGCGAGTTGGGTCTGAACCGCGTGCGGCTGGCCTCCAATTCCGTGGCGGTGCAGTTCCATTGGCTGCGGCAGGGGGCGGGGCTGGGCATCGTGCATGACTTTGCGTTGCCAGTGGCCGAGGGGCTGCGGCTGGTCCTGCCTGATGAGATTTCGCTGGTGCGCAGTTTCTACCTTGTCCGGCACGCGGACGACCGGCGGCTGGAACGCCAGACCCGTTTTGCCGATGCATTGGTCCAGGGGATGCGAGCGGAACTGGCGCGACTGGAAACCGAGGCCTATGCCCGGTTAAGACTTTCAGCGACTTGACAGGTCGCGTCCGGCCAAGCCACGCTTGACTCAAGACTTTGTCGCATGGAGGTTTCGCAATGCAGGTCCATCAAATTCTCAAGAGCAAGGGCAACACCGGTGTGTTCACCGTGAAGCCAGGCACAACTGTGGCCCAGGCGGCGGCAATCCTCTCGGACAAGCGGATCGGCACCGTGGTAATTTCTGACGACGGCAAGACGGCGCTCGGCATCCTGTCAGAGCGTGACATCGTGCGCGAGCTTGCAGCGAACGGCGGTGCCTGCCTGGATGCATCGGTTGAAACCTACATGACGGCCGACCCGATCAGCTGCACCCTGACCTCGGTGGCGGATGATATCCTTGTCAGGATGACCGAAGGACGCTTTCGCCACATGCCGGTGATCGAGAACGGCGAGATGGTCGGGCTTGTCACGCTGGGGGACGTGGTCAAGGCGCGGCTGACAGAGCTGTCGGCGGAAAAGGACGCGCTGGAGGGGATGATCTCCAACCCCTGGTAAGCTTTGTCGCGGGTCTGAATTGCCCCCGGATGGCTGTTCCGGGTTGCATTCCGGCGCGCAATATTGTTGCGTTTTCCCATACCTGCCACAAGGGAAGCAGATATGCGCGTCGGTCTATACCCCGGAACCTTCGACCCGATCACATACGGGCATCTTGATATCATCCGGCGCGGGGCCACTTTGGTCGATCGCCTAGTGATTGGCGTTGCGATCAACCGCGACAAGGGCCCGTTGTTTTCACTGGAAGAGCGGGTGGCGATGATCGAACGGGAATGCGCGGCGCTGTCCCTGCAGACCGGCACGGAAATCGTGGTGCATCCCTTTGAAAACCTGCTGATCGATTGCGCCCATGACGTAGGTGCGCAGATCATCATCCGCGGCCTGCGCGCGGTTGCGGATTTCGAATATGAATTCCAGATGGTCGGCATGAACCGGTCGCTGGACGACAGTGTCGAGACGGTCTTCTTGATGGCCGAGGCGCGCCATCAGGCGATTGCCTCGAAGCTGGTCAAGGAAATCGGCCGGTTGGGCGGCGACGTTTCCAAATTCGTGACCCCGGCGGTCAAGGCGGCGCTGGACGACCGTTTCAAGTGATCCTGCGCTGGGGCATTGCGCTGTTGGGTGGCTTGGCGCTGCTTCTCTACATTGTCTATGCGGCGGCGATGATCGCGGTTCATCCGATATATATCTATCCCTTCGACCAGACTGTCTTCGACAATCCGCGTTTTCCGGCGGCAGAGATTGCGGGCGTGCCGGTCTATGTCCATCAGGGCGCGCCGGATGCCCCGGTGGTGGTCTATTTCATGGGCAACGTGGGGGCGATGCACCTGTTTGCACCGATGCTGGAGCATCATGCAGAACGGGGCCGCTCTGTCGTCGCGATGGGCTATCGCGGGGCGGGCGGGTTGCCGGGTGAAAGTTCTGAAACCAGCCTGAAGGCGGATGCGCGCACGGTGGTGGCGGGGCTCGACGCGGTCCTGACAGGCGCAAGGGGTCCGGTGATTGCGCAAGGCTATTCCCTTGGCACCGGACTGGCCGTTCACGTTGCCGCCAACAGCGACGTGATCGACGGGGTGATCCTCGCCGCGCCCTATGCGCGATTGTGTGAATTGATGGCGGCGGCCTCGGGCCTGCCGGCTTGTCTGCTGCCGGGGATCCAGAAGTGGCAGACCCTGCGGGAGGCGAAAGAGGTGACGGCACCGGTTCTGATCCTGCACGGAGAGAACGACACCTTGGTGCCGTTGGCGCAGGGGCGCAAGCTGGCCGCGGCGTTGGCCGCATCGGGGGAAACGGTGGCGTTTAAAGAGGTCGCGGGCGCCGGGCATGTAGACCTGTTCGGCCGCGCGGGGTATTTGGCGCCGCTGGATGCTTTCATCGAAGCGACGCAAGACGATTATTGATCCGCGGCATATTTGGCGCGCAGGAAATGCTTTTGCCGGGGTCGGTCCCGGACGCGGGGCATCGTCCCGCCGGGGCACGCCGACCCGGCATATCCGGGGTCGGCGTTGTGCCAAAAATTAGCCGTAGACGGCCTGACGCGCGATGTGACGGATGTCGTGGGGCGCGATGTCAAGATCGCGGGCCACAGCGTTGTCCAGCGATTGCAGTTCGCGGACGGTTGCGTGGTACTTGGCACGTTTGTTCAGAGTGGTGCGGATGTCGGAAAAAAAGTTCATGATTTTGTTTCCTGTATCTGGGGTCCGATAACGCTGCCAGGGTTTTCTGGCGGCAGCGGCTCGGGGTCGTGGGGTCGCTGTCAGCCGTAGACGGCCTGACGGGCGATGCGACGAATGTCCGAAGGTGCGATGTCGAGGTCGCGGGCGACCGAGGCATCCAGCGATTCCAGTTCGCGGACGGTTGCACGGAAGTGGGCGCGCTTGCTCATGTTGGAGCGGATTTCAGAGAAGATGCTCATGATTTTGACTTTCCTGTTCGAGTTTCTGATGACGCTAACATAGCCATGCTGCGCCGCAGCACAATTGCCGGAAACGGAAAGGCGCTTTGCACTGGGTGCAGGGCTGACTTCGGGGAAAGTTGACTGGCGAACAGGTGGTTAACGGATCCGTGACCACGGCGCGGCAATCAAAAAAAGGCCGCCCGAGGGCGGCCTTTGATGCCTTGATTTCAACGGCTTCAGATCAGCTTGCCCATGGCGACGGCTGTGTCGCTCATGCGGTTGGAGAAGCCCCATTCGTTGTCGTACCAGGTCAGGATGCGGCACATGGTGCCTTCCATGACCTTGGTCTGGTCGGTGTGAAAGATCGACGAATGCGGATCGTGGTTGAAGTCCGAGCTGACCAGCTTCTTGTCGGTATAGCCAAGGATACCCTTGAGCGGACCATTTGCAGCGGCGCGGATCGCATCGTTGATTTCCTCGACGCTGGTGCTGCGCGCGGCCTCAAACGTCAGGTCCACGACAGAGACGTTGGGCGTGGGCACGCGGATCGCGACACCGTCCAGCTTGCCGTTCAGTTCCGGCAGCACCAGGCCCACGGCCTTGGCCGCGCCGGTCGAGGTGGGGATCATCGAAAGCGCCGCCGCGCGGGCGCGGTAGAGATCCTTGTGCATGGTGTCCAGCGTCGGTTGGTCACCGGTATAACTGTGGATCGTGGTCATGAAGCCTTTCACGATGCCGATGCTGTCATTCAGCACCTTGGCAACCGGGGACAGGCAGTTGGTGGTGCAAGACGCGTTCGATACAATCAGATCGTCCGAAGTCAGCACGTTGTCGTTGACGCCAAAGACGATGGTCTTGTCCGCATCTTTGCCCGGGGCAGAAATCAGAACCCGGCTGGAACCGTTGTCCAGATGCGCCTGGCAGGCCTCCTTGGAGGTGAAGATACCGGTGCATTCCAAGACCACATCCACGTCCGACCATGGCAGATCGGCGGGGTTGCGGGTGGCGGTGACGCGGATCGGGCCACGGCCTACATCAATGCTGTCGTCGGTGTGGCTCACCTCGACCGGGAAACGGCCATGCACGCTGTCGTACTGCAACAGGTGGGCGTTGGTTTCCACCGGGCCGAGATCGTTGATGGCAATCACCTCGATATCGGTGCGGCCGGATTCGATGATGGCGCGCAATACGTTGCGTCCGATGCGGCCGAAGCCGTTGATGGCGACTTTAACGGTCATTGGGATAGCCCCTTTTTTGACTGACAGCGAATAATTCAGGTATAAGCACCGTTACCGCTAACAATCAAACGAAACCCGCAAAGTCAAGTGCAGGCGTTTTTCTCTCACCGCCAGAAGGCGACCCAGTCCAGCAGCGCAAAGAGTTTCTTGCCAAGAAAGAGCAGGTTTTCGCTTTCGTTCAGGTAATAGTCGGCACCGATCGCGCCCACAAGTACGAGGCCGAGAATGATCGCAAGCCGATTTGTCATGGCGGGGCCTTTGCTGCACTTCGACGGTCTACATGCCAGAGCGCGGGCCCGCTGTCACGGGGCAGGGTGCTGGGAAAGATCCGGCGCGTTCATCAGTTCCTCGATGAAGAGTGCAAGAAAAGCGCCGCGCCCTTTCACGCCGGCCTTGCGGTAGATGGCGCCGAGATGGGCCTTGACCGTGCCTTCGGCATTGCCGCGCAGGTGGGCAATTTCCGGAATCGCCATGCCCTTGAGTGTGAACAGCGCGACGTCCTGTTCCGACGGGATCAGGCCCCAGCGTTGAAAATGCTGATTGACGATGTCGTGAAACGCCCCCGCGGCCAATCCCAGTTGCCGTTCCAGATGCGCCTCGCGGCGCAGCAGCACCATCAGGGCGCGCGATTCAAAGATCACCCCGGCAATCAGCGCCCCGGCGGCCAGCGCCTCGATCACGAAGTGCCAGCTTTGGAACGGCGGCCATCCCAGTTCGAGCCCGTCGCCCAGAACGTCGGCCAGAAAGAAGGCTGCGCAGAGGGACTGCGCAGCGATCAGCACGACCAGCAGGAGCGGCGTGCGGTCGGTCATGGCTCACGACGTACCGTATCGGGCACGCGTTTCACACCGGTCACCATGGCGCGGGGCAGGTTGATTCCGGTGCGACGGCTCTCCCAATCGACGGCGGCGATGTGCACGATCACCGAAAGCTCGGCCCATGTGACCAGAACCTCATGTAGCTCTTCGACCCATTCGACGCCCCAAAAGACATTGGTGGTCATCATGTAACCCGTGGCAGCGATGCCCGCGAGCGAGAGGATCAGGTTGAAAATCATCAGCGCGCGCACCAGATGCGCAGATTTGCGCCCCGCCGCCATATCGGTCATCTGGCGCGTGACCCCGGCGGGCGTCGGGGCGACAGCCGCAAAGCGCGCGGACAGATCAACCCCCAGACCCGTCGCCGCGCGCCATTGGCCGAAAGCGTGAGGTCGGGGTCATTATGACTTCGGTTTAGGGCTTGGTTTCGGGGCTTGGGTCTGGGCGGGCGACACATGGGTGGAAACGCCATGATCCGCGCTATCCATGGCGCCATCGGGGTGACGGGTCCAAGGGAGGTGCCGCCCATGCCCACTGCCATACGCGCGGACCATGATCCGATTGGGAGGCTCTACAGCGCATGCCGAATGGCGCGCGATGCCCCGTGCCGGTTCAGCGGGCGCGGGCCGCCATGATGAAGATCACGGCGATCGCCGCCGAGGCCGCGACATTGTAGTTGGCCATCGACAGGCCGAACATCTGCCACGGAATATCATCGCAGCGCACCATCGGCGCATTCATGATCGCCTCTAGCGCCTTTTCAGGGCTCAGGTCGATGACAGAGGGGGCGGAACAGCTTTGCAACCCTTCCCACCAGCCGCGTTCGACCCCGGTGTGATAGACCGCCACCGCCGAGGAGGATGCCGCCGAGAGCGCCGCCAGCCAGAGCAGGGCCGCATTGGGCAAAAAGACCGCAATGGTCCCCAGAACCAGTGCGCCGACATGGCCATACCGCTGCCAATAACAGAGTTTGCAGGGGGCAAGCTCGCCAATGTACTGAAACCCAAGCGCGCCCAGCAACAGACCGGCAGAGCCGAGAACGCCAAGAATGGTTAGGAATTTCCGTGTCATAGGTATTTCACCGCGACAAAGCCCCCGATCAAGAGGATCACGAAGGCGATAAAGACTAGGCCCAGATACTTCTCGATGAAGGTCCGGATCGGCGCGCCGAAGGCCCGCAGCAGGGCGGCGACCACGAAGAACCGCAGCGCGCGTGCGATGATCGAGGTCACGATAAAGGTGCCCAGCGGCATCGCCGTCCAGCCCGACATGATGGTGATGACCTTGTACGGGAAGGGGGTCACACCCGCAATCAGCACTGCCCAAAAGCCGACGCCGTTGAACTTGTCGTTGAAGGCTTCCATCTTTTCGGCCTTGCCCAGACTCTCCAGGATGGGCTGGCCAAGGCTTTCGTAGAAGAAGTAGCCGATGCTGTACCCCAGCATCCCGCCCAAAACCGACGCGACGGTGGCGACCAGCGCGATCAGCCAGGCGCGATGTGGGGTGGCAAGGATCATCGGGATCATCAGAACATCGGGCGGAATCGGAAAGACCGAGCTTTCGATAAAGGCGACGCCAGCGAGCACCCAAAGGGCATTGCGGCTTTCGGCCTGGGCCATGGTCCAGTCATAGAGGCGACGCAGCATCGAGGTCTCCGCAGGAAATTGTCGTCGTCCTCAGACCATGGCGCGCCGGGAGGGTCAAGCGGGCGATATCCCCCCTTTACGAGCCGCGGAGGTGCGGCTAAAAACCGGCCTTGGGCCCAAGTGGCGGAACGGTAGACGCAGGGGATTCAAAATCCCCCGCCGCAAGGCGTGTGGGTTCGATTCCCACCTTGGGCACCATCTTTTTGGCTATCCCTTTGGAATACCTCAGCTTTGTCTAAGTGTGGAGCGAGCGTAGTACAGGGCGGAGAACAAAGTTGCAGCCGTCGCATTTGTGAAGGACGGCGTCTTCTACTTCAGCCGGCGAATCCCGAAAAACCTTCAACAGCATTACACCTCAAGGAAGATCAGCTACTCGCTGCGAACCCGGTCAGCCTCGGTCGATGCAGTGGATGATGGACGCGAACAACGGTGCTGTCGATCATTTGCAGGGCATCCGGAGCCGCCCCGCTTTGGTTCAGGGCGTCCATGACGTCCCCCCTGGGCCACGCCAGTGTCCAGCGCCGGAAACTGCCGGTAGACGCTTGACCATTTGCCGAATTCTTCTGGCATGTCGCGCCAAGGAGCGTCGGCGCGGGCGATCCAGAAAATCCCATCTAAAACAAGGTGGTGATTGGTAGGGTTGCGTCCGTTCGGGGCGCGGACAATCAGGATAAACCGTTCAAAGAACGCTCATTCCTCGTCCGACATCAGGTCTCGTGCCAAGCTGGTCTCCGTCGCGGAAACCAGCTTGAATAATGCCCGTCGCAAGATGTGAATACCTTTTGTCAACACGGTCTGGGCAGCCCCGCGCCCTGCAGCAAGCCAGGTTCTTTTGACACTGCCTTGGTACTGGACCACTCGATGGAGGCAGACCAATACCGAACCCTTGGCCAAACTGATCGGAGAGACCAAAATGGCGTTCAGCCCGCTGGCCATATTCCTCAACTGCCACGCGGCGCTGCCAAGAGACTTGATTTGAAGGGGAAATGAGACCAGCATCCTGCAAGAGGTATTCGTTTTCGGTAGTTTTGCCAGTTTAGCCGTTCATTCCTCAATCTCATTGGAGACTTGATATGCGCCTGTCTTCCCGTCCTTTGACCCGTCGCAGATTCATTCAAAACCTGACTTCTTTAGGAGGGATCGGAGCGGCGTATTCCGCGCTGGCGGCCTTTGATCTGTTGGGGCAAGGTGCGCTGGCGCAAGGCGACACAACAGCACCGCTGCCAAATACAAGCTTGCAGGGCAAGAGTGTCATTGTGATCGGTGCCGGACTGGCTGGTCTTTGTAGCGCGATGCGTCTCGCCCGCGCGGGCGCCACCGTTCAAATCCTTGAGGCAACCGCACGTCCCGGTGGTCGCAGTCTGACCCTGCGCAACGGCGACAGTTACCGCGAATGGGACTGGAACTCTGAAACCACAATGACTTTCGAACAGGTCGGCAACGTGCCTGCCAATGACCCCGACAATTATTTGAACGCCGGTCCGGGGCGGATACCGCAGCACCACGCGCGGGTGCTGGACTATTGCAAGGCGTTTGGAGTCGAGTTGCAGCCTTATCTCTATATGGACAAGGCAAACCTGATGCAAAACGACGCCTGGAACGGAGGCCGTCCTGTTCAGGTGCGTCGTTTGAAAAACGATCTTCGCGGTCACCTTGCAGAACTCATGGCGAAGGTCGCGGATCAAGGCGCACTCGACCTGCCCCTGAGCCCGGCTGACACCGAAGCATTTCTTGAGCTGCTTACCCATTTTGGCCAACTCACCCAGGATGGCGCGCAAATGGTCTATGCCGGTGCCGCCCTGAAGAATGATTACATCCGTGCAGGCTATGCGGTCGATCCCGGTGACGTCAGAACGCCGGGGCGCCCCTGGCCCACCTTGTCGCTGGACGATGTCATGGCATCGGATTTCTGGAACTCCGAGATGTTCGATGATCTGGAATATTTCTGGCAGACGTCGTTGATGCAGCCTGTGGGTGGCATGGACATGATCTGGAAAGGGTTCCTGCAGGCCGATGTCGGAGACGGCAAGACCGTCGCTGACCTGATCGTGCTGGAACAGCCCGTCAGCGCGATTGATGCGGATGAAAACGGGGCATTGGTGCGCACCGTGACCGGCACGACCTTTGCCGCAGATTTTGTCATCGCCACCCTTTCGGCCCCCCTTCTGGCGCGGCTTGGCGGCAACTTCATGGATTCCACGACCCGTCAGATCCTGTCGCAAGTGTACATCACACCGGCTTGCAAGGTCGGCTTTCAGGGTCGGTCGCGATTCTGGGAGGAAGAAGATCGCATTTACGGCGGAATTTCCTGGACCAAGGGACCGATCAGCCAGATCTGGTATCCCAACTACAGTTTCAACTCTCCCACCGGCGTGCTGACGGCGGCCTACAATCGCGGCGAACAGGCGGCGGAATTTGAAAAGCTGACCCGTGCCGAGCGGATAGAGGCGGCCCTGGCCGGAGGCGAGAAACTGCACCCGGGATACCGCAACAAGGTGTTTGCAGAGAATGGCGTGTCCATTGCATGGGCCAAGATTCCTTATCAGGCCGGCGGATGGGCCAATGACACGGCCTATTCTCAGCCCGAGGTGTTTACCGCGATGGCAGCCGCCGACCCGATTGGCCGCAACGTCTTCATGGCCGGCGATTGGTTCAGCTATTGGCCCGGCTGGCAGGTCGGCGCGCTGGATTCGGCACATCTTGCGACAGATCAGATTGCGCGCAGGGCGCTGACGGACGGGTAGACCCCGAAACACTCTGTCGACGAGGCTCGACAAGGCAGCTTGGCATTGGTTTGTAGAAACGAGGACCACATTGATGCACAACAAATTCACGATCGTTTCCCGCGTGCGACGCGGACAGCAAGGTGATGTCCGTGCCAAGCTTGAAACCTACCGTTTCATCGCGCCCGGCATGTGCCAGGACCCTTTCGGATTTGACAACCTTGAGGACCTCCATTTCGCCAGCCTGTCGATGTACGACGATCCCGAAGATGGCTGGTCCCTGGTGTTCGAGCATAATGTCGACGGAGAGATAGACGCGTATCTTCGCAAACTGATCTCTATGGCCGACACCCTGGACAAAGGCGCATTTTTGCTGGGGCTTTATGCGCATTGCGTGGATTTCTCGGGCGATGATCTGGACCAATTGCGCCGGTACATGAAGGCGCGGATCGTCCGTCCGCAGGCCGGATTCCTGTCGCCGGTCGGGATGACCCGTGACCAGATCAGGCTGGACGCCCAAGTCTACGAGGTCGTGGACAGCACCTTGGGCACAGCAGGTGTTCCGGTCCCGCCCAAGGACGCCCAAGAGGCTGTCTTGGCGGCGCTCGATACCTCCCCGGAGACGAAGGATATCTGGCACCAGATGAAGGACGAGGGCACGCAGCTTGGCATTGGCGGCAAGATCGGCGCAATCCTGATGCTGCTTCTCAACGGTATCGGATTTCTTTTACTCGCGCTGTGGAACGTTGTGCGCGAACGGACTGCCCGGATGGATGTCGCGCATCCGGATCAGGATTTGCGCCGGTCGCTTGAACTCGGCGAGGACTTCATTCCGACGAACCATATGATCAGCGTTGTTTATGTGCACGAAGATGCCGGACGTCAGATGGCCAAGCGGACGGGTTTTGGCCTTTTGCGGGGATTGGTGACCCTTGTGTTTCGCAACAGTTTTCTGGGATCAATCAATACGATCCACTTTGCCCATTGGTCCTTTGTCAACAATAACCGCCGGTTGCTGTTTGTCAGCAATTACGACGGCTCTTGGCGCAGTTACCTTGATGACTTCACACTCAAGGCCAGCAACGGGCTGAACCTGGCCTGGAGCCATTCGACCGGGTTTCCAAAAACGTGGTTCATGCTTTGGGGTGGGGCGTCGATGGGGCCGCAATTCATCGATTACGCAAGACGGTCCATGGTGCCGACATTGGTCTGGTACAGCGCTTACCCCTCGGTCAGCGTGACCAACATCAATCGTAATCGCAAACTGCGCGCGGCGTTGAAGCAGGCCCGTCAAGGGCGCGGCAACACAGCCTGGTTGGAGCTTGTTTGACCGATGACATATCCTGATCTCAGCAAAAGCCCGGACATCCAGGGCATCTTCTTTCGCGGCTACACAGCACTTGACCATGCCGCTTACGGCTTTTTTCGGGTGAAGGATCGCCTTGCGTTTCAAATGTGGATCGGCACCATGCTGCCGCAGGGAAAGTTTACCAGTGCTGCGGAAACCCAGCCCGAAAAGGATGAAGAAAACCGGATGAACATCGCCTTCACGGCTCCGGGTCTTCAGATCTTGCTGGGTGATGGGTATTTCGGCGACACCTATGACCATTCTTTCTCTGGCGGGATGGTCGCGCCGGAACGCAGCCGGATTCTGGGGGATGTCGATTCAAATGACCCCAGGCACTGGCGCTGGGGCGGCAAGGACGAGGTCCACGGTGTGCTGATGTCCTTTTCGACAACAGCGCAGACTGCCGAGACCTGCCTTCTGGACGCGATCTGCGAAGACAACGGGGCGGAGCTTGTGCATATGACCTCGGGGCGGCTGGAGGTGGATCAAAAGGAACCTTTCGGCTTCAAGGATGGCGTCTCGCAGCCCATCCTTGCCGGGACCCCCCGCGAGAAGACCTTGGCCCGCACCAAGCCCAAGGAAGCCGCGTTGATGGTTGTGCCGCCGGGTGAACTGATCCTTGGCTATCCCGATGGCACCGGGAAACTGCCCGAAACGCCTGCGACCAGCGCCGGACTAGATCCCGATGGTCTTCTTGATCCGCATCCCGAGCGCAAGGAACTGCGGGATTTTGGCAAGAACGGCAGCTATCTGGTCTTCCGTCAACTTGCGCAGCACACGGATGTCTTCTGGGATTATGTCAATCGCGTTGCCACGGGGGAAGGTGATGACACGGCGCAAAACCTGGCTGAAAAGATGATCGGCAGGCGCATGGATGGCTGCCCATTGTCTCCCGAGCCGCAAGACGGGGAAGATAATTCGTTCGATTTTTCGGACGATCTTGACGGGTTGCATTGTCCAATCGGCAGCCATGTGCGGCGCGGTAACAACCGCGCGGACAACACCAAGAACGCCAAGGTCTCTCTGGAAGTGACGATGCGGCATCGCATCCTGCGCCGGGCGCGTGTCTTTGAAGAAGACGACGAAACCGGTTTGCAATTCATGTGTTTCAACGCCTCGATCGTCAGGCAGTTCGAATTCATTCAATCGGCCTGGATCAACAATGCTTTTTTTCAGGGGCTTCAGAAAGAGGTGGACCCGATCATCGGGACACCGCGCGCCGCCCGGCTTGCGGTCTCAGATATCGACCGTTTCACCATTCCCCGCAGGCCTTATCGGCGCGTGCTGGAAAAGACTCCGCAATTCGTCACGGTCCGCGGCGGCGCCTATTTCTTCATGCCCAGCCTCACGGCACTCAGGTTCGTGGCGCAGGCGGGGACCGCTGAAACGGCCCTGATGACCCCGGTAGAGGATGACCTCCCAAACACCGACTGACACCGAAACCGGTCTCTGCCGGTCGCTGCACATGGAACGACGCGGCCCCCCCCTTCCGGCCGACCAAGGAGTTTGTCGATGTCCAAATTGACCAAAGACACAATGTCTTCAATTCCTCCCACTGCCGATGCATTCCTTGGCGAGCGGCTTCAACCCGGCGAAATCGATGACACGCGCGCCCTGATCGCGACGCTGAAAGCAAAGGTAAAAGCCGACTACGCTGAGGGAAAGGCCCGGCGCGATGCACATCCCAAGGCGCATGGATGTGTCCGCGCAACCTTGAAGATCGACGACGCGCTGCCATCCGAACTGACCGGAGGCGTTTTTCAGGCTGGTGCGTCTTATGAAGCTGTGGTGCGTTTTTCAAACGGCTCCCCAAATCCGAAGGCAAAGGATTCTCGGGGCGACATTCGCGGCATGGCTGTGAAACTGTTCGGTGTGTCGGGGGAAAAGTTGTTTCCTGATCCCGGGAATCCGGATGCGCAAGATTTTGTCATGATCTCGGCACCCTATTTCTTTATGAATTCCGCGCGGAACTACAGCAGGTTTTTCGAGGCCGTGACGACGGGGCGCTTGCGGGAACTTATCTGGGTTCCATGGTATCTTGGCATCCACGGCGGCCTGAACGTTTTTCGGATGGTTCGGCAGAAAATCGCAAATCCACTGGAAGTCCGATACTGGTCCGCTGTGCCCTATCAGTTGGGCGAAGGTGAAACGCGCCAGGCGGTGAAATTTTCAGCACTGCCGCTGAGTTCGGTCAACAGCACAATTCCCGCAAATCCGGATGAGAACTTTCTGCGCAGCGCAATGGTTGAAACTCTGTCAGAGGGGGCTTTCGAGATGGCCTTCATGATTCAGCGCAGGGGGGAGACAGACCTGAGTGTCGAAAATTCCGTCGATCAATGGTCAGAAACGAAGGCACCCTTCCAACAGGTCGGTGTGCTGACAATCCACAAGCAAAGATTTGATACGCCGGAGCGTGATTCCTATTGCGAAAATCTGAGTTTCAATCCGTGGCACAGCCTGCCTGACCACCGTCCTTTGGGCGTGATAAATCGAACACGGCGAGCCGTCTATCATGCGATAGCAGAATTGCGACACCAAATGAATAACACCGGTTACTCTGTCGGGATGCCTGTCGAGGACGACGCAAGCAATTGAGAACTATGGCTGAACCTGGTGTTTGCATGATTTGAAAGCTGGCGGTGCATCTGGTTGGTTTGATGTCGCGAAACAAACCGCCAACCATTGAGGACGCACCACCGTGGACGACGCGACCTGTTTCATCCCGGTTGATCACATGGCCCCTCGTCGGTCTGCGCTTTTCATGGCACGATCAGGTCTTGGGGCAGCGGAGCGGTGTCAACCGCGGATCAGCCATCGGACCGCAAAACTGCCTTTCGGAGCACCCGGAACGTGCACCCAATAAAGCCGTTCCCGGCGCATCGTCGCCGCAGCCCCGCAGGGGCAACCTTTCCAAAGCGGACCTTCGATGGCGGCGTCCTGCAATGGTGTTGAGACCCTGGCCAACCTCGGAAATGTCCGGAGTTCGGCAGCACGGATGATCCGTGCGACCGACCGCTTCATTGAACACTTTCAGCGAAGAACGCCGTAACCTTGCCGAGGATCATGTCGTGCATGGCCGCCCTGTGGGCGCCGCCCTCTTCGCAAATGATCTCGTCTCCCGGCTCTTCCCTTGCCAGAATTTCGTGGCCGCCCGGCCTGCACAGGTTGAAGAAGTCGAAATGGGTCAAGGTTGCCGGCTCGACATAGTGGAAACGCCCGGACGGCAACGCCTCGACAAGCGCACGGGACTCGATATCGAGCGTCAGGCCCGAATTCATGATCGGGGCTCCGAATATGAGCAGGGGTCGGTGGATGCGGCCCAGGCTTTCCTCCGACAAGCTCTGCGTTCCGCCCAGATCGAAAACCGCGAATGCTCGGATCCTGCTGTCGGACAGATCGGCCTCCATCCGTTCGCGATCCTCGGGCGTTTCCGCGATGTCCCAGTCGTCGAAGATCCCGCACACCATCTCTTTGGTATGTGCCCCGCAAAACCGTTCGAGACGCGCCGCGTCGAAGCGTGCGCCAGCCAGTGTCAGCGCTGTGAACCCGCCCAGCGAATGCCCTGTCATGAAGACCCGGTCGGGATCGACCTGCACCGGTATTGCACCCGGTGAGAGTGCGAAATCGATCAGCCGGGTGATATCGCGTGAGCGCTCCCAAAGCGCGCGGCGCTGGTCCGTGTCCCGCGACCATGTTGATGTCCCCGGGTGATCGATTGCGGCCACGACATAACCCCTCCGTGCCATCGCGGCCGCAAGCCATGCCTGGTTGCGTGCGTTGCCGAACATGCCGTGGGACAGAACGATGATGGGGAAGGGGCCCTCGGCTGCCACAGCCTCCCGGGCGACGTCCGAGCCGACCCAAACCTCGCTCCGGAAATCCAGGTTTGTGGGTTCGGTGGCCTTAGCCGGATACCAGATCAACCCTTCGAGGGCGCGGTCGCTCCGGCCGTCGACGACCGAGAGCGCGCGCAACCCGGCGGCGTATCCGCCGGGTTGCGCCGGCGCGAAACTGGCGGAGAGGGGGCTCGTATCCTGGGTCAGGATCAGACGCGGCTCTTGCGCAATGGAGGCTACAGGTGCCAGGCCGAGGGCCAGAACGACGAGCGAATAGAGGGGTTTCATGAATGGGCTCCTTTCATTTGCCTGACCCCGGGCCTATCAGGGAGGCCATTCACCCGGCGTCCTCGAACGCGATCGAGGACGCCGCATCGCCGTCCGCATTCGCGATCCGGGACGCGGCGAAAGGGGCCAGGACAAAAGGGGGACCTCCGGTGCTGCATGTCGCCTTGCTCGCGGCCATGATGTCCTTGAGCGCCGTCATGACCCTGTTCATGGCGCGCGTCGCAATGGCGGGGCGCTATGGCGCCTCTTCGGCGGCGCTTGGCCTCTTCTTTGGTTTGACGACCGTCTCCGCTGGCTGTCTGCTGGCGACGCTGCTTTGGCCGGACACCGCGCTACAGCCATGGCGCGCCGTGATCGGGGCCGGATCGCTCCCCGTGCTCTACCTGCATTTCGCGCTCGGGTCGGACCCGGACTGTCGCCCGGGCCCTGCGATATTGCAGCACCTGGTGCCGATGCTGGCGGTTGCGATGTCCGTCCTGACCGGCGCGTTCTGGGCAATCGACCCGATCCTGTTCGTGACCTATGGCGTGTACCTGTGGGCCCTGACGGGCCTGCTCCGCATGGGCGCGCGCCATTTCCGCGATCTCGGCCCGCACCTGGGGAGGACACTGATCTGGTTGCGCATCGTGATCGGAGTCGTCTGCGCCAGCCTGATCCTCGAGGTGGCGATCTTCACCGATCTGGCCCGGGGCGGCGCATTCGAAGCGTCGTTGCCGCTCTTGCTGTCCACGGCGCTGTTCTTCGGCCTCGTCTCCTATGCCCTGCTGGGCGCCATGGGACGTCCGTCGCTCTTCGAGCATGTCTACAACATGCTCGTCGAACGGGCGCCGCCGCAGGAGGGCGTGGAAGACAAGCCGCAACCCGGGCCGGACGATCATGCCCTCTTCGCGCGCCTTGACGCCTTGTTCGGCGACCCGGAGATCCTTGCCGACGACTCCCTGACCCTGAGCCGGGTGAGCAGACGCCTGGGCGTCCCGGCGAGATCGGTCAGCATCGCCGTGAACCGTGTTGCCGGGCAAAGCTTTTCCGATCTGCTCAACGACCGCAGAATAGCGCTGGCCGCGCGTCTCATCGTCGAGGACCCGGAGCGTCCGCTCCTGGACATCATGTATGCAGCAGGCTTTGGCGCGAAATCCAACTTCTACACGCAGTTCAAGCGTCGCATGGGCATCACGCCTGCCGCGTTTCGGGCTCAGGGCGCAACCGGTCGTCGCACGCGACAGCAAGAGGCTTGCCTTGGGCAAGAGGGAACGCCCCGCCAGGATCACGACTAGACCGGCGCGGGCCGCATTGTTCTTGGACGGGACGAAGCGAGCCAGACATGCGATACGGATTCGGGGTTGCTGACGGCGTTGCACTTCAGCGTTTGGACCCGCAGGCGGGAGGCCGCCACCGGCGCGCCCCTCACTGTCGCCTCCATGAACGGCCTGACCACTATCTGCAATAAATTTCACGGAACGGAAAATATTGTCAGGTTCGTTGACGCAGGCGATTCGTCCCCCTAGCGTCCCCTGCAATGAATGTCGCCACCTGAGATTTATTGCGGCTTCATTGGAGCCCCGGCCAACGCGCCGGGGGACAACGGGAGGAAGTACATGACACAACGATTCCAAGCACCGGCCCTGGCCGGAACGATGGCGCTTGCCCTGATGGCAAGCCCGGCGCTGGCGCAGGACCAGAAAAGCCCGCTGATGTGCGAACCGGGCGAGACCTACATCATGAACGTGATGGTTTCGGCCCACCCTTACTGGGTGCCGGTCTTCGAGGCCTTCAAGCAGGCGGCCAACGCCTTCGGCTGCGAGGCGGTTTTCTCCGGCACGCCGGACTATGACATCTCGAAACAGATCGCCTCGTTCGAGCAGGACGTGGTGCGCCAGCCCGCGGGTATCCTGCTGCACCCGATGCAGTCGGACCCGTTCATCGAACCGATCAACCAGGCGATGGACCAGGGCATCGAAATTGCCACCTTCGCCGCGGATTCGCCGCTGTCGAAGCGCACCGCCTACATCACCTCGGACAACCATGCCGAGGCGAAATTCGCCGCCGAGGAGATCGTCAAGCAGCGTGGAGAAACCGGAAAATACGCCGTGCTTGAAAACCCGGGCCAGTCGAACCATGACCTGCGTGTAACCTCGCTGATCGCCTACATGGAGCAGAACTATCCCGGATGGGAACTGGTCGGGCGACAGGCCACCAACCAGGACAGCACGGCGGCCTATCGCGCCATGTCCGCGATCGTGCAGGCCAACCCGGAGCTTGATGCCGTCTGGATTCCCGAAGCAGGTTCGGCAGAGGGCGCTGTGGCCGCGATCCTCGAAGCGGGGGCTGACGTGCTGGTGATGCATGCCGACATCACGCCGACGATGCTGGAACATATCCGGGCTGGCAACGTGCACATGGCGCTGAACCCCAACCAGGGTATTCAGGGCTTCATGGGCTTTCTCGCGGTGCATCTGGCCGCCAATTCCGAGGTGTTCGAACCCTTCAACGATTACAAGACTTCGGGCTACAATCCCTTCCAGATCCCCTTCGTGGACAACGGCTTTGCCGTGATTACGAAAGAGAACGCCGACAGCTTCGATCTGAACGCGTATATGGACGGACGCGACAGCTGAACCACGCAAGGCGGAACGGCGGATCAACCGCCGGCCGCACCGTTTGGGAGGAGACGGCCATGAATGACGTGGTTCTGAAGATATCCGGTGTCGAGAAGTCCTTTGGCGCGATCCGTGCGCTGAGGGGCGTCGATTTCGAACTGAAGCGCGGCGAGATTCACGCGCTGGCCGGAGAGAACGGCGCCGGAAAGTCGACCCTCATGAACGTGATCGACGGCATCCTCCAGCCCGACAGCGGCACTATCCATTGGGAGGGCCGGCCGGTGACGATCGGCTCTCCGACCGAGGCGCAGAAGCTGGGGATCGGGCTGGTGCATCAGGAAATCGCGCTGTGCCCCGACGTGTCGGTGGCCGAGAATATCCTGATGCCGCAGACCAATCTGAGCCGGAAGTTCTTTGTCGATTACGCCGCGCTGGAACGAACGGCGCGCGAGGTCCTGGGCCAGTTGGCGGATATCGATCCGATGACCCGGACCGGCGACCTGTCGATCTCGAACCAGCAGCTGGTCGAGATCGCCAAGGCGCTGACACTGGACTGCAAGGTGCTGATCCTCGACGAACCCACCGCCGCGCTGACCGAGCGGGAGTCGCAGCTGCTCTTCGGGATCATGCGGCGCCTTGCCGATCAGGGGATCGGCATCATCTACATCTCGCACCGAATGGTCGAGATCTTCGACAATTGCGACCGCGTGACGGTGTTCCGGGACGGCAACTACATCTCCACCATGCAGGTGTCCGAGATCACGCCGTCGGACGTTGTCAACGCGATGGTGGGGCGGGTCATTGACGACCTCTACCCCGGGAAACAGGCCGACGCGCCAAAGGATGTCATCCTCTGCGTGCGCAACTTCAGCGAGGCCAGGCGCTTTCGCGACATCTCATTCGATCTGCACCGGGGCGAGGTTCTGGGCATTGCCGGGCTGATCGGCGCCGGACGCAGCGAGATCGTCAAGGGCATCTGCCGGATCGAGGGCGAGGTCTCCGGCGAGGTCTGGCTGGACGGCACACCTCTGGCCTTGCGCGACTACGGGGACAGCATCGACGCCGGCATGGTCTACCTCTCCGAAGATCGCAAGGGCTCGGGCCTGTTCCTCGAAATGTCGATTGCCGAGAACATCTCGGCCCTGTCCCTGTCGCGCATCCGGCGGCGCGGCATGATCGACGCGCGCAAGGAACGCGCGCTTGCGCAGGAGCTGAGCGCGCGGCTGGGAGTGAAATACGGGCGTCTCAGCGATCCCGTGTCGTCGCTGTCGGGCGGCAATCAGCAGAAAGTGGCCATCGCCAAGATGCTCTCGGTCGACCCGAAGCTGATCTTCCTGGACGAACCCACGCGCGGCGTCGACGTGGGCGCCAAGGCCGAGATCCACAAGATCCTGCGCGATCTTGCCAACACCGGCACCGGCATCGTTGTGATCTCTTCGGAACTGCCCGAACTGATCGGGCTGTGTGACCGCGTTCTCGTCATCCGCGAGGGCCGGATCAGCGGCGAGGTCGCGGGCGACGACATGACCGAAGAGGCGATCATGAACCTCGCCTCGGTCCTTGAACATGAAACAGCGGCGCAATGAGGGAGCCACGGTGGAACAGGTGATGAATACGGCAGCGAACGGCAGGCAGAGCAAAGGGATGAGCGCAGTGAAATCCCTGCTGAGGATGCGTGAAACCGGGCTGATCGCGATCATCATCCTGCTGGTGATCGTGATGTCCTTCGCCTCGCCCTATTTTCTGACATGGGTGAACATCCGAACCGTGGTCATGGCCTTCGCGGTCGAGGGCATCGTTGTGGTGGGCATGACGATCCTGCTGATTTCGGGCGGGATCGACCTGTCGGTCGGGTCGGTCACCGCGCTGGCCATGGTCGTCGCGGGCTGGCTGTTCCTTGCCGGAGTGGATCCGTGGATCGCGTCCTTGATCGCGATCGGCTGCTGCACCGGGATCGGCGCTTTCATGGGCTTTTTCGTCACGAAGATCGGCCTGCACCACTTTATCGTTTCGCTGGCCGTGATGGTGATCGCGCGCGGCATCTGCCTGCTGGGCACCGGCGGGCGACCGCTGGGTCTTTATACCCTGCCGCCAGAATTCAAGTTCATCGGGCAGGGCACGATCGGCCCGATCCCGGTGGTGATCCTGACCTTCCTTTTCGTTGTCTTGATCTTTGACACCATGCTGCGCCGGACGACCATGTTCCGCCGGGTATTCTACACCGGCAGCAATGAACGCGCGGCGGCCTATTCGGGCATCCGGACCAAGCGGGTGATCTTTGCCACGACGACGCTGTGTTCCGCGCTTTGCGGTGTGGCCGGGGTGATCTACATGGCGCGCTTCGGGTCGGCCCAGCCCACGTTCGGCATCGGGATGGAGCTGAACGTCATCGCCGCCGCGGTGATCGGCGGGGCGAGCCTGAACGGCGGCACCGGCACGATCCTTGGCGCGATCCTTGGCGCGGCGCTTTTGTCGCTGGTCTCCAGCTCGCTCGCCCTTCTGGATGTGTCGGTCTACTGGCAGGATATCATCCGCGGGTCGATCCTGCTGGCGGCGGTCACAATCGACCATTTCCTGAACAAGAAGCGCAAGTGAGGGCCGGGGCGATGCAGGACCCAACCATAGATTTCGAACTTTCGCGGCTGATCCATACGGTCCTGACGCTGCACTTTGTCGAGGGCATGAAACAGTCCGAGATCGCCTTGAAACTGAACATGTCACATTCCAAGGTGAACCGCCTGATCGCCCAGGGCCGCAAGCTGGGCATGGTCAAGATCAATATCGAGACGCCGTTCCCCCGTCTGGCGGAGCTGGAAGCCGAGCTGTGCGGTGCAACCGACCTGCGCGGCGCGGTGGTCACGCCCTCGGTGCAGGGCAATGCCGAGACGACGCTGAACCAGGTCGGGCGCGCGGCCGCCGCATACCTGCTGGAGAACCTGCGCGACGGCGACGTGATCGCCATCTCCGGTGGCCGGGCCGTCAGCGCAGTGGTCGAAAACCTCGTGCCCGAGCGCCCCATCGACGTGACGGTGGTGCCCCTTACAGGCGGGGTGCAGGGCAAGTTCTACACCGATGTGAACCGCCTTGTGTCCCTGATGGCCGAACGGTTGTCGGGCCGCGCCATGCTGCTGCACGCGCCGCTTTTGGCCGAGAACCGCCAGCAGTCCGAGATGCTCAAGAACATGGCCCAGGTGCGCGAGATCTTCGACTTGGCGCGCAATGCCGATGTGGCGCTGACCGGCGTGGGCTCGGTCGCGCCCAGCGGGTCCAGCTATTACGACCTGAACCCGGTGCCGAAGGCCGACCGCGAGATGCTGGTGCGTATGGGGGTCGAGGCGGAATTCCTGGCCCACCTGGTCAGCCGCGATGGTGCCGTGGCCGAATACGAACTGAACAAGCGCCTCGTGGCGGTGGACCCGGCCGAGCTGGGATCGTGCCGCGCGGTAATCGGCGTGGCCTCGGGCGCGCAGAAGGCCCGACCGCTGCGCGCTGTGCTGAACGGCGGTTTCCTGCATTCTCTCGTCTCGGACGAAGAGACCGTGACCGCCCTGTTGACTGACTGGAAAGGAACAAGACATGTCGCATGAGATGCTCCGCCGCCCTATCGGTGCCTCGGGGATCGAGGCCTCCGCCGTCGGGCTGGGCACCTGGGCCATCGGGGGCTGGATGTGGGGCGGCACCGACGAGGCCGCCTCGGTTGCGGCGATCCACACCGCACTGGACGAAGGGATCACGCTGATCGACACCGCCCCGGCCTACGGGCAGGGGCTGGCGGAAGAGATTGTTGGCCGTGCCCTTCAAGGTCGCCGCGACGAGGTCGTGCTGGCCACCAAGTGCGGACTGGTCTGGCACACGCAACAGGGCAACCACTTCTTCGACTACGACAGCGGCCCGGTGCATCGCTATCTCGGGCGCGACTCGATCATCCACGAGGTCGAGCAAAGCCTGCAGCGCCTGAGAACCGACTACATCGACCATTACATCACCCATTGGCAGGATCCGACCACGCCGGTGGACGAGACGATGGAGGCGCTGGAGCGGCTCAAGCGCGATGGCAAGATCCGCTCTGTCGGGGCCAGCAACACCGGGGTCGACGACGTGCGGGCCTATCTCGCGGCGGGCCAGCTGGACGCGGTGCAGGAGGAATACTCGATGGTCAAACGCGACATCGAGACCACGCATCTGCCGCTTTGCCGGGACAGGGGTGTCTCGGTCCTCAGCTATTCCTCGCTGGCGCTGGGGCTGCTCAGCGGCAGGATGGGGCCGGACCGGACCTTCAGCGGTGATGACCAGCGCAGGGACAACCCCATGTTCTCGCTGCAGAACCGGCAGAGGATCGAAGCCCTGATGCAAGAGATCGACCCGATCGCCGAGGCGCATGGCGCGACCCGTGCGCAGGTGGTCATCGCCTGGACCCTGCAACAGCCGGGGATCACCTTCTCGCTCTGCGGGGCGAGAAACGCCACGCAGGCGCGCGAGAATGCGATGGCCGGGCGATTGCGGCTGAGCGCTGACGACCTGAGCACCATTGCCCGCGCGGCAAACCGGCACCTGTCCGACCTCGCCGCCTGATCCCGACGCCGCCCCGAAACCGACTGCACGACCGCCGGGCCACGCGCTTCGGCGAAGGAGAAAGTCATGACCGATCAACGGCCCGACATCGTGAAACGCATCCGCGAGGATGGCGGTTTCGACGCGGTCGTGATCGGCGGCGGCATCAACGGGCTCGGGGTCTACCGCGACCTGTCGCTGCAAGGCCTCCGGGTGTTGCTGGTCGAGCGCAACGACTTCTGTTCCGGGTGCAGCGCGGCGCCGTCGCGGATGATCCACGGCGGGCTGCGCTACCTTGAGAACGGGGAATTTTCGCTGGTGCGCGAGTCGCTGGCCGAACGGGATGCGCTGCTGCGCAATGCGCCGCACATGGTCCGGCCCCTGCCCACGACGGTGCCGATCGTGCCGGTCTTCTCGGGGCTGTGGAATGCGGCGGCCAGTTTCCTTGGCCGCACCGGCCGCCCGGCGCGGCGCGGGGCGGTGGCGATCAAGCTGGGCCTGTCGCTGTATGATCTCGTCTCGCGCCGCAGGCGCCAACTGCCCGCGCATCGGTTCCGCGGCGCCAGGGCGACCCGGAGGCTCTGGCCCGACCTTTTGCCCGACCTCACCTGCTCGGCCACCTACCACGACGCCTGGATCTCACATCCCGAACGGTTGGGGATCGAGTTGATGCTGGACGCCGGGCAGGCGGGCTCGGGCTCAGTCGCCCTGAACTACGCCGAACTGAGCGCGCGGAACGGCGGCTACCGAATGCACGACCGCGAATCCGGCAAGGTGCTTGCCATCACCCCCCGCGTGATCGTCAACGCCGCCGGAGCCTGGCTGGACGAGGTGCGCCATGGGCTGGAGCCGAGCGGCGAACAGACGCCGTTTGTGACCGGCACCAAGGGGTCCCACCTGATCCTCGACCATCCGGATCTGGCGCGGGCCATGAACGGCCACATGATGTTTTTCGAGAACGACGACGGGCGGGTCTGCATCACCTTTCCCTACCTCGGCAAGGTGCTTGCCGGATCGACCGACATCCGTGTCTCGACCGTGGCACGCACGCGCTGCGAACCGGAGGAGCGCGACTATATCCTCGGCTCGCTGCGCAAGCTCTTTCCCGCCATCGAGGTGACGCCGGGCCATATCGTGTTCAGCTACAGCGGCATCCGTCCCCTGCCGACCAGTGACGCCGATTTCACCGGGCGCATCAGCCGCGGGCATTCCGTCCGCAGGGTCGAGGGGCCGGTGCCGCAATTCTGCATGATCGGCGGCAAGTGGACGACCTTCCGCGCCTTCGCCGAACAGACCGCCGACATGGTGCTCGCTGACCTGGGAACCGCGCGGCAACACGACACCAAGGACCTGCCCATCGGCGGCGGGCGCGACTTTCCCGGAGCCGAATACCTGACCCGAAGCCTCGTCGTCCGGTTCAATGTAGCACAAGACCGCGCCGCCCATCTTGTCGATCTATACGGCAGCCGCGCCGAGACCGTCATGGAGTTCTGCGCCAAAGCGACCGACGACCACCCGCTTGCGCCCGACACATGGATCAGCGCGGCCGAAATCACCTGGCTGATCCGCAACGAGCATGTCCGTCACCTATCCGATATCGTGCTGCGCCGCACGCCTCTGGCGATCACCGGCCGCATCGACACCGAACTGCTGGATGCCATCGCGGAGGTCGCCGCCGACACGCTCGACTGGTCCGCCGAAGACAGACACCGCGAGCGCGCCGCACTGCTGCGGGAGCTTGAAGACTTTCATGGGGTCAGCCCCGCTACCCTTGACCAGCGAACACAAAACAGGAGTGCCACATGCGCATCAGTCCGAAAGCCCGCATGAACCGGATGTTCACCAATGGCGGCTGTCTCGACGTCGCCATCGACCACGGGGTCTGCAACGAACCAAGCTTTCTGAACGGGCTCGAGGATATGGGCCGCGTCGTTGATACGCTGATCGGTGCAGGACCGGACGCGATCCAGATGACCTACGGGCAGGCCGACCTGCTGCAATCGCGCCCCGACAAGGACAAGCCCGCGCTCGTCATGCGCATCGACATGGGCAACCCTTACAACGACACCCGCCACCGGGTGATGTGGTCCGAACTGCAGAATGCCGAAGCGCCGATCATCGGCGCGCTCGAGATGGACGCGGCGGCGGTGGTCGTGAACCTCTTCATGCTGCCCGACGAACCGGACCTGTTCCGTCAATGCGTAAACAACATCGCGCGGGTGCGCGCGGCCAGTCACACCTACGGCATGCCGCTGATGATCGAACCGCTGGTGATGCTGCCCAACGACGTGCGCGGCGGCTACCAAGTGGATGGCGATGCCGAAAAGATCGTGACGCTGGTGCGCCTCGCCTCGGAAATGGGGGCCGACATCATCAAGGCCGATCCGACCGACGACCCCGAAGAGTTCCACCGCGTGATCGAGGCCGCCCGCGTGCCGGTGCTGGTGCGCGGCGGCGGCAAGGCCGACCTCAAGGATGTCCTGATGCGCTCGGCCCGGCTGATGGCGCAGGGGGCCAAAGGGATGGTCTACGGGCGCAATATCTACCAGCATGACAATCCGCGCGCCGTGGTCGCGGCGCTGATGGCGCTGATCCACGATGGCGCGGATGGCGACAAGGCGTGGGAGATCTACCAGAATGGCTGAACAGCGGCGCTACCTGCTTGGGCTGGATGCGGGAAACACGGTGATCAAGGCCGTGCTTTTTGACGGCGACGGGCGACAACTGGCGGCGCAGGCGATGGACGGCACGTCCTCCAGCTCTGTCCCCGGACGGGTCGAACGCGACATGGACGAGCTTTGGGCCAATGCGGGCACGGTCATCCGCGCCTGCATTGCCGAGGCCGGGATCGCACCGGACGAAATCGCGGCAGTGGGCTGCGCGGGGCATGGCAACGGGCTTTACCTGGTCGATGCCGAGGGCGCGGCGGTCACCGGGATCCAGTCGCTCGACACGCGGGCGGCCGGGATGGCCGATGCGCTGGCCGACCATTCGGGGGAGGCGCTGTTCGACCGTTGCCTGCAGAAGCCCTGGCCGTCCCAGACGCCGATGCTCCTTTCCTGGATCAAGGAGAACGCGCCCGATCGGTACGCACGCGCCGCCACGGTCATGCTTTGCAAGGATGTCATCACCTTCCGCCTGACCGGCGAACGCACCAGCGACGTCTCGGATATGTCGGGCTGCGGGTTGGTGCGGATGCCCGAGGGCACCTACGACGACCGCCTGTTGTCACTCTACGGGCTGGAGGACGCGCGCGACATGCTGCCCCGGCTGTTGCAGCCGACCGAGATCGCGGGCCATGTCACGCCAGAGGCGGCGCAAGCCACGGGGCTGGCGCCGGGCACGCCGGTCATCGCCGGGTTCTTCGACGTGATCGCCAGCGCGCTGGGGTCGGGCGTCGTGGCCCCGGGGCAGGCTTCGCTGATCGTCGGCACATGGAGCATCAACCAGGTCGTCTCGGACACGCCGGTCCGGTCGGAGGATGTCTTCATGGTGGCGGGCTTCGGGCCGGGGCGCTTCATGAACATCGAATCCAGCGCCACCTCGGCGGCGAACCTCGAATGGTACGTGCGCGAATTCGTCGAGCGCGGCGCCCATCATGACGATCCGTTCGGGGCCTGCGGCGCTCGCATCGCCGAGGTCACACCGGCAGTGGACGACCCGATCTACCTGCCATACCTCTACGGTTCGCGATTGGGGTCCGAGTTCAGGGCCGGGCTTTACGGGCTGGGCGGGTGGCACGGCGAGGGCCACGTTTTGCGCGCAATCTTCGAAGGCGTGATGTTCGAGCACCGCCGCCACGTCTCGGTCCTGCGCAATGCCGGGCTGCGCGTCGACGCGGCCATCCTTTCCGGCGGCGGCACCCGCAGTCCGATCTGGCCGCAGATGTTCGCCGACGGGCTGGGCCTGCCGGTCACGGTCGCGCAATCGCAAGAGACTGGCGCGCTTGGTGCCGCCATCGGGGCCGCCGTCGCGGTTGGCCTGCATGCCGATCTCGACAGTGCCGTGGCCGCCATGAGCCGCGCGAAATCGCACCTTTCCCCGGACCCGGCGATGCAAAGCCACTACGCCGCGCGTTATGCCCGGTTCACCGCCGTCCGCGACGCCATGCGCCCGCTCTGGGCCGAGGACGCACGGAAGGCGGGATCATGAGCGCAGAGAGCCTTGACGGGACATATGATTACATCATCGTCGGCGCGGGCACGGCGGGCTGCGTGCTGGCCAACCGCCTGACCGCCGATCCGACATGCCGCGTTCTGCTGCTCGAGGCCGGCGGGTCGGACCTGTACCACTGGGTCCGCATCCCGGTCGGCTACCTCTATTGCATGGGCAATCCGCGCACCGACTGGATGATGAAGACCGCCGACGAACCCGGCCTGAACGGCCGTGCGCTGGCCTATCCGCGTGGCAAGCTGCTGGGCGGCTGTTCGTCGATCAACGGCATGATCTACATGCGCGGACAGGCGGCGGATTACGACCACTGGCGCCAGCTGGGCAATCCCGGCTGGAGCTGGGAGGACGTGCTGCCCTACTTCCTGCTCTCCGAGGACCATCACGCTGGCAAGACCGGGATGCACGGCGCGGGCGGCCCCTGGAAGGTCGCGCCGCAGCGGCTGAAATGGCCCATCCTGCGCGAGGTGCAGAAGGCCGCGCGCGAGTTGGGCATCGAACCGCGCGCCGACTTCAACGACGGCAACAACGAGGGCAGCGGCTTTTTCGAGGTCAATCAGAAGAATGGCCAGCGCTGGAACACCGCGCGCGGCTTCCTGCGACCGGCGCTGAAGCGTGGTAACCTGCGGCTGCTGACCCATGCCGAGACGCAGAGCCTGATCCTTGACGGGTGTCGCGCCACCGGGGTCCGGTTTCGCCATGGCGGGCAGGATCGCGCCGCGCGGGCCACGCGCGAGGTGATCCTCGCCGCTGGCGCGATCCATTCGCCGAAGTTGCTGGAATTGTCAGGCATCGGCGATCCCGACCGCCTGACTGCCCTGGGGATCGTGCCACGCCATGCGCTGCCCGAGGTGGGCGGGAACCTGCAGGACCATCTCCAGATCCGCACGGTCTACAAGGTCAGCAACGCCCGAACGCTGAACACACTTGCCAACAGCCTGACCGGCAAGGCGCGGATCGGGCTGGAATACGCGCTGACCCGGGGCGGGCCGCTGTCGATGGCGCCCAGCCAGTTCGGGATGTTCACGCGCTCGGACCCGTGCCTGGCCACGCCCGACCTCGAATATCACGTGCAACCCCTGTCGACCGACAAGCTGGGCGATCCGCTGCATCCCTTTCCCGCGATCACCGTCTCGGTCTGCAACCTGCGCCCCGAAAGCCGGGGGACCACCCACGCGGTGTCGCCGCACACCAAGGACCACCCGGAGATCCGTCCGAACTACCTGTCGACCGACAGGGACCGGCAGGTGGCGCTGGCCTCGGTCCGACAGGCGCGGCAGATCATGGCCGCTCGCGCGCTTGAAAGGTTCACACCGACGGAAATGCTGCCCGGGCCGGATGTCCTGGACGACGCCTCCCTGACGCAGGCGATCGGCGACATCGCGACCACCATCTTCCATCCGGTCGGCACCTGCCGGATGGGACCGGACGACGGCGCCGTGGTCGATCCGCGATTGCGGGTCCGGGGGATCGGGGGTCTGCGCGTTGTGGATGCCTCGATCATGCCGCGCATCGTGTCGGGCAATACCGCCAGCCCGGTGGTGATGATCGCGGAAAAGGCCGCGGACATGATCGCCGAAGATGCGGGTGGGCAGGGGGCGCGGCGCGCCGGATAAATGCACCTCTCTGACCGCATCTCTCTGTGCTGAAGATCACAAGGACACTCAGGTGCGGGCCAAATCCGACGCTGTTATGTGCGGCGCTGAAACAGGATCACCGACAAGGCCAACAGCGACGATCCCAGCATCAAAAGCAGCGAGACGGCGTTCAGCAGGGGGGTCGAACCTTCTTTCAGCCGGTCGAACATGGCGATGGTCAGCGGCGCGTCGGACCCCACCAGCATCAACGTCGTGTTGAAGTTCTCGAAGCTCATCAGAAAGGCCACCACCACCGCGCCGATCATCGCAGGCGCAAGGAAGGGCAGCGTGATCGTCCGCACCGCTGTCAACCGGTTCGCCCCGAGGTTCAGCGCCGCCTCTTCCAGCGTGCGATCGAACTTCTGCAAGCGGGCCGAGATCACCAATGTCGCGATCGTCGTGATGAAACTGAACTGCCCGAGGATGACCAACAGCAGACCGGGGCGCAGGGCCTGGATGTCCATCTGCGCCAGATCCCAGATGCCGTTCGCCAGCGTCGAGGAGAACACGAGGATTGAAATGCCCAGAACGATGCCGGGGATCACCAGCGGCAAGAGCATCAGCACGTATAACAGCCCTTTGCCGCGGAACTCGTAGCGGTTGAACAGGAAGGCGTTCGTGGTGCCGACAAAGACCGACAGCACCGCCACGCACCCCGCGACGAAGGCCGAAGTGCCCACCGCGCGCAGGATGCCGCGTTCGTGAAAGACCCCGATCTGCGGGCGCGTGTCGCCGAAAAACCAGTTCCAGGTGAACCCCTCCCACGGCAGCGAGGGGAACTGGCTGTCGTTGAAGGCGAAGACCGCCACCACGGTCAGTGGCAGGGCAAGGTAGAGGAAGAACAGCGCCACGTAGCTGCCATAGATCACCCGGAAGGCGCGCGAAGAGGGAATGGTCGGGATCATCCCATCGTCTCCTTCAACGTCCGGCCCGTCAGCCGCAGCATTCCCCAGACGATCACCGATGACAGCACCAGCAGCATGAAGCCGAAGGCGGCGCCCAACTCCCAGTTCGAGCGCACGATGAACTGGTTGTAGATCATTTCGGTAAACCACAGGCTGTCCTTGCCGCCCAGCATTGTCGGCGTCAGGTAGTTGCCCAAGGAAAGCATGAAGACCACGATGCAGCCCGAAACGATGCCGGGCATGGCATGCGGGATGATGATCTCGCGCAGGACGGACAGGCCGTTGCCGCCAAGGTCATAGCCCGCCTCGATCACGCTGTCGTCGAGGCTTTCCATCGTGGTCACCAGCGGCACCACCATGAACAGCATCGAGGTATAGACAAGGCCGACCATCATGGTGGCATCGGTATACAGCATCTCGACCGGCTGATCCGCGAGCCCCATCCATTGCAGCAGGTTCGACACGATGCCGGTCTCTCGCAGCAGGATCATCCAGCCAAAGGTGCGCACCAGTTCCGACACGTAGAAGGGGATCAGGCAGAGCATGAAGAGCACCTGCTGCAACCGCCCCTTTGCCATCTTGGCGATGTAATAGGCCACGGGGAAGGCGATCAGCAACGTGATCGCCGTGGCCAGCACCGACATGACCGCCGTACGCCAGAAGGTGCGCAGGTAGAGCGGCTCGGTCAGGGCCTTTTCGTATTGCGTGATGCTGGTCTCGTAGACGCCAAAGCTGATGCGTTCGCGCAGGCTGAGCAGCAGCATGTCGATATGCGGAATGATGATGAGCAGGCCAAGCCACAGCACCAGAGGTGTGAGCAGCAGGATGAACGCGATGCGGGACTGGTGGCGCATCACGCGGCCCCGAAGCAGGTGGCCTGATCCGCGGCCCAGCCGATATGCACCGTGTCGCCGCGTTTCAGTGACGCGAATTCGCCGGACTGGGGCAGGGTGACCTCGAGCGTTTCGCCGACGTCGTCCTGCACCAGCACGCGCGAGGCCGCGCCGTTGAACAGCAGGCTGGTGACGGTGCCTTTCAGCTGGTTGTCGAAACGCGACAGCGCCTCGGCGCTGCCGGCAAGACGGATCGCTTCGGGGCGGACAAAGATCTCGGCCTGGTCACCTTTGGACAGGGCCGCCCCCGTGGCGTGCATGGTCAAACCACTCTCGGTGCGCAGGTGCACAGTGCCGCCCTCGGCCCGTTCGATACGACCTTTCCAACGGTTCGATTCGCCGATGAACCCGGCGACAAAAGGTGTGTCGGGCCGGTAATAGAGGTCCTGCCCGGTGCCGATCTGCTCGAACCGTCCGGCGTTCATCACGGCGATCTGGTCGGACATGACCAGCGCCTCGGACTGGTCGTGGGTGATATAGACGAAGGTGGTGTCAAATGCGGCCTGAAGCGCCTTCAACTCGACCTTCATATGCTCGCGCAGCTTCAGATCCAGTGCGCCCAGCGGTTCATCCAGCAACAACACGTCCGGCTCCAGCACCATGCAGCGGGCGATCGCCACGCGCTGCTTTTGCCCGCCGGACAATTCGTCCACCTTGCGCCCGCCGATCCCCGGCAGACCGATGCGGTCGAGCGCCTCGTCGACCTTGCGGGTGATCTCACCCTTGGCCATGCCGCGACGGCGCAGACCGTAGCCGATGTTATCGGCAATGGTCATCATCGGGAACAGCGCCAGATGCTGGAACACCATGTTCACCGGACGCTTGTTCGGCGGCGTATCCAACACCGACCCGCCCTTGATCCGGATGTCGCCCGAGGTCGGATCGAGAAAGCCCGCGATCATGCGCATGATCGTGGTCTTGCCGCAGCCCGACGGCCCGAGGATGGAAAAGAAGCTGCCCGGCGGCACCGAGAAAGAGACGTCGTCGACAGCCGTGGTATCGCCGAACCGCTTGACGAGGTCGACGCATTCCAGATCAGGGGTCATGTGAATTCCGATAAAGGGGGCGGCACCCGGCAAGGGGTGCCGCCCGGATGGTCAGTTGGCGGCCTGGACGCGATCCAGCACTTCGCCCTCAATGGATTCCAGCCCGGCGGGGACCGGAGGATACCATTTGATGTTGTCGATGGCCTCCTGCGGGAAGCTGGCCTGGAACTTGGCCTTCAGGCTGTCCTCGGCAAACGCGTCCGACCCGGCAGAGGCGGTGAAGTTGCCTGCCGCTGCGGTGATCTTGGCCGCCACTTCCGGCTGCATGACGAAATTGATCCACTCATAGGCGACATCATCGGCCTGGCCTTTCGCAGGCAGGACAAAGGTGTCGATCCATCCCAGGGCACCGGATGCGGGCGCGACAAAGGTGATGTCAGCGTTGTCCTCGTTCAGCTTCCAGCCGCCGGTATCCCAGGCCATCGAGGCGGTGACCTCGCCCGAACGCACCAGGTTCATCAACTCGTCGCCGCCGCCCCAGTAGGTTTTGACGTTGGCCTTGCACTCGGTCAGCTTGGCTTCGACCTTGCCCATGATCTCCTTGTACTTTGCCTCGTCACCGTAGGCCGCGAAGGGGTCCTCGCCCATGGCAAAGGCAAAGCCGATCAGGGTCGGACGCTTCAGGCGGTAGGACACCTTGCCCGCAAGAGACGGGTCGCACAGGTCGGTGTAATCCTTCACGGTGTCGCCCGCCTCGGCGGTGTTCAGAACCAAACCGGAGGTGCCCCAGACATGCGGCACGCCGTAGACCTCGTCGTTCACGGTGGTGTTGGCCATCGTCGCCAGCAGCATCGACGGGATGAACAGGTCCTGGTTCAACTTCGAGACGTCCATCGGCTTGTAAATGCCGAATTCCATCTGCGGACCCCTCACGCGGTCCTGGCTGGGCTGCACAAGGTCAAAGCCGCCGCCGCCGGTGGCGCGCAGCTTGGCGATCATTTCCTCGTTGTTGGACAAAGTCACTTCGACGGAGTGGCCTGTCTGTTCTTCGAACATCTCGACCACGTCATCGGGTGCGTAGCCGCCCCAGGTCAGAAGACGCAGCGTGTCCGCCTGCGCAACGGAAGCGAGACCCGCCAGCATGGTGCTGGCCAGCAGAATGGTTCTGGTCATAGGGGTGTCCTCTCTGTTGTGTTTTCTAATTCCGCTCAGAATGCGCGCGTCGGACCAAATGGTCAAATTATAGTTCAACGCGAAATGCGTCATTGTCACCCGATATTGTGAAATCCCCGTGACAGCCCGGAAGATCGCCGGTCGCCCGGCACCACCGGGGTAAACCTCAAGCGCCGCATGGATCAGCTGGGGCGTGTTCCCGGTCTCGCGCCGGATCGGGCATTGTCCAGATCGCGGCTGGCCGTCAGTTCGTGACTGTCACCAGATGCGCGCGGGTCTGCCCCGCGGCGGTTCGCACCCGCCAGGCATTACCCAACCTGCTGCAAACACGGACAAAATCGCCTTCGAGTACAAAAAAGGTCAGGAAGTCGCGTTGCAGGCTCAGTTCGATGAACCAATCCCCCAGTTCCTTGCAGTCCAGATGATCGGGCAGGGCGGATTTTTCGGCCTCGGTCAACTCCGACTTCAGCAGGCTGCGAATGGTCCGCCCGTCCAGCGATACGGCGGTGGCGTTGAGGCCCGGCGCGACGGTTTCCACCTGCTTTTCCGGTTGCGGTACGGGCGGCTCGGGCGGCGGCACGACGACCTCTTCACCTTTGTCGGGGTCGACAACCTCGGGGGGCGTGGGGGGCTGCGGCGTCGGGACCTCGGTGTTTTCCAGCACGGCAAGCCGATCCTTGGCCTGGTCGATCACATCGCCGCCGTCCGGAGCGGCGGGGATCGGGGCGGCTGCGGCCTCTTTCAGGGTCAGTTCGACCTCGGCCATGCCGATCAGGATATCCGCCATCAACTGTTCGGCCTGATTGATGTCGCGCTTTTCATCTTGCGCAAATGCAGTGTTTGCTGACAGCAAAAGGGCCAGTGAAAGACTTTTTGAAAAAATGGCACGGTGCATCATGCGGGGCTCCTGAACCGGTCTATGCATTTTCTAACCCGGCGGCGGCCGCTTGTCCAAGCGTGCGCGCAGCCGTCGGAGGCGGGCGCGGTCAATACGACCGCAACACGCCGCGAAAGCCAAAGCTTTCCCGGATCTTGCGTTCTTCGTAAAGCCTGTTTCCCTCGCGGAACAGGACTGTCACCGGGCGGCCGGCCTCTTCGGCGGCGGCGACAAGGGCGGGCAGATGCGGGCGGCCCGAGACGAATACCGCGATGCGAGCGGGGGTGTCCCGTGCAGCCCAAGCGGTGATCGCCTCGGTGTTTTCGGCGGCGATCACCTGCGCGATCAATCCGCCCTCTTCGGTGATCGGCTCCTCGGGCAGGTTCAGGCGGAATTCGGTAAAGGCCCCGATGTCGGGCGAGGGTGTCAGGAACAGGTCGATGCCGGTGGCCGGGTCGGTGGCGCCCATCGACTCGCCTGACCCGGAGGCGGCAAGCAAGGCGGTGGCGGCGTCATAGTCGATGCGGATCAGCCCCTCGGCCCGCAGCAGCCATGTTTCCAGCCGGGGAAAGGGCGCGGCCAGCGAGGCGGGCTGGATCGGCGCGGTGTCGGGATCGCTGCTGGTATAGTCGAACCGCGTTGTGCCGATGGCGGTGGCCGCCGCCGTGGTCACGAGGATCACCAGCATCATCGCAAACAGCGAGACAACCGCATCCAGTTGATAGCTGTCATCGGCATCAGACCGGGGCCGGGTCCGGCGCGGGATCATTCGTTCTCCTTCGCCGCCGCGATGGGCACCATCGACACCAGCAGAACCGCGCGTTCCTGCGTCGCGTCGCGCCCCTGCGCGGTATCCGTGATCTCGTTCATCTGCCGGACGGCGCGTTGAAAGCGCAGGGCGCAGAGCAATTCATCGGTGGTGGCCTCGATCCGCACCCGCAGCAAGAGCCGGTCCGGGCGCGGGTTCTGCGCCAGCCAGGCAGCGGCCTCGGCCGGGGGCAAGGGGGCGGCAGGCAGGTCGGGCAGATGTTGCGGTGCGGGCGGCAGGACCTGCGCCTGACCGTCGATGCAGCGCAGGGTCACATCTGTCTGGGGCTGGGTGCCCGGGGTGGCCTGCATGTTGTTGGACAGCACGATGAAGATCAGCAGGATCGCCGTTCCACCCACAAAGGCATCGACCATGGCCAGAACCGGAACACGTTCCGGGGGCCTTTGGTGCGGGCGCGCGCCGGGCATCTTCCGCTCAGACCAGACTGGCGTGGCGCGACAGCCGGTCCCAGCCACCGTCCAGCGCCCGCGCCCCCGCAAGGCAGATCAGCGCACCGACCAATCCGATCAGGGTGGTGTCAAAGGCAACATGGAGTTCGGTCAGCACGGGGCGCAGCGCGTCCGGGTTGCCGATGGCGTCGGGCAGGGTTTCGATAGCACCGGACAGGCCGACCACCGTGCCAAGAAAGCCCAGCATCGGATAGGCGGTCAGGCCCAGCCGCAACGGGTCGGCGATCACGTCGCCCTCTGTGGCCAGCAGCAGGGCATCCATCCGGCGCTGGTCCGGATGGCCAAGGCGCAACCGCCGCGCGGCCAGCGCGCGGACGATGTGGGCCAAAGGCGTCAGCAGGCCTGATCTGGCTTTTTGCCGCCGAACCAACCGGGTATCAATGGCAAGGCTGAGCAATTGCACGACAATGAAAAGGAGCGTTGCGACACAGGCCGCGGCAAAGATCAGCCGCACCGGATCACCGATGACACGCGCCAGCAAACTGCCGCCGCTGGCGGACTGCGCGGGTTCAGCGGCCTCCGGGAGCGCGATCTGGGGTTGCTCTGCCGGTGGCGGCGTTCCGTCCGGTTCTGCGCTCTCGGGCTGTGGATCGTCCACGACGGGCGTTGCGGGGTCCGCCGGGTCCGCTTGGTCCGGGGCCGGGGTCGCCTCTGGCGTCACTTCGCCGGACAACAGGGCCTCTGTCCGGGCCTTCAGCCCCACGACCGCCTCGGACAGGCTGCGCTGGTCGGTGATGCCGAGGTCCCGCAACAGCGCCAGCGACAGGGCCACAAGTGCCACGCAGATCAACAGGCTGCGCCATGGCCGGATTGGCGGCGCCAGCGACAAGTCCGCCTCGACGGGATCCGGGCGGGCGCTCATGTCACTCTTCCTCGCGCAGGGCAGCGATCAGGGTGCGAATCTCTGCCAGACGTTCGGCCAGCGCGTCGCGCCGGTCCTGAAGCGCGTCGATCTGCGCCAGGGCAGTCTCTGACCCGCTCAGCAGCGCCGCCTCTTCCTGTTCCGCGATGTCGGCATCCATGTCGGCCAGAACCTTGATGATCCGCGCCTCCAGCACTGCGGCGGCCTCGATCAGTTCGGCCCGGTCCGCCTCTGGCTTTGGCGCGGTTTCGGCAGGTGCGGTGTCATCGGCAAAGACCGGAGACACGAGCGGCGGCGAAACCAGGGCCGCAAGGGCGCAAAGCCCGGCAATCCAGCCGGGCTTTGACAGGTCACGACGCGTGGTCGGCGTCGTCATCAGTTTTCGACAACCGCGTCAGGTTCCTGGCTCTGGCGCAATGCCTTTTCAACCTCCGCAACCCGGTCGGTGCCGTCCTGAATGATGCCGGTGGCATCGGTGAACAGCGTCTGGATCTGGTCGTACTTGCGCAGCTTGATCAGAAAGACGATGCGCTTGCGCTCAGCCTCGACGGCGCGGATGCGACGCTCCAGCGCCTCGAACTCGCTGACCAGCGTGCCGCGCTGCTCGGAAAAGATGCGCGCGTCTTCAAGGAACTCTTCCTCGAAATCGAGGAAGCCCTCGATCTTGGCGGCATCGGCGTCTTTCTTCGCCGCTTCTTCCAGGGCCGCAAGGCGGGTGACGAAAGTGCCGCTGGGGTCGCCGATGGCGGCATGGGCGCGCAGTGTTTCGATCATCTCGTCAAAGGCCTTGTCCGCCTCTGCCAGTTCGATGGTCGACAGGTCGATTTCCTGCGACAGCGCGTCGATGCGGTCCAGCGTGGCGGTGCGCGAGGCGGCGATATCCTCGATAACCTGCGTCAGGGTGATTTCCTCACCCTCGTCCTGCGCCAGCACCGGCCCGGCAAGAACGCCCATGGCGCCAACCGCGACCGCTGCGGCCAATATCTTGATTGAATTGAACATTTTGAAACTCCTGTTTGAAGGATCTACAAAGTGAAGGGGCCGCTCAGACCGGCCTCAGTCACAGGTGGACGGATCGACGAAGCCAAGGCTGATGAGCGAGGAAAGGTCCCGATCGAGGTTTTCGACCACGTCGCTGATCTGGCGGTTCTGCTCTTCGGCCCCGACCAGAGACTTCTCCAGCTGACTCTGGAACACGGTCACGACCGCCTCGCAGTTGTCAAAGGTGCGGTTGGTGCAGAACTCCTGCCCGCGATCCGCGAACCAGTTGGAATATTGCAGGCGGCAAGAGGTGACATCGCCCAGTTTGCCGTTCAGCTCCTTGGCGCGGCCGGTCAGCGCCGAAGCGCCGATATCGATCTCGATCAAGCGATCCTCTCCGATGTTGCAGGCCAGTTCCAGAAGCTGATCGCCTGTCAGCGGCGCATCGCCCAGACCCAGCGTTCCCAACGCATCATACTCGCGTTTCACCACTCCGGTCTCGCCACTGAGGCAACTGAACATCGCTTCCAAAGCAAGGCTGGACGCGGCGCAGGCGGGGCGATCCGAGAAGAAGGCGTTGAAGATCTCCAGACGCTCCTGGCTGCGGGCGATCACGCGGCTGGGTTCGCGCGGGATCTTGCGGTTTTCATCGATGCAGGCCTGCAGGGTGACAATGCCGGTTTCCGAGGCGATCGGGCAACTGGCCTCGTCCGCGGTGGGCAGCGCCGCCATGGCGGTGTCGCAGGCGTCGGTGTTGTCCAGCAGGAAATTGGTGGAGGTGCAGGCGACCTGGCAATAGTTCGGGCAGCGGGTCAGGGTATCACCCTGTCCGCATTCCTGCACCGCCAGAGAGATGGGGTCGGCGCTGTCCTGAGCCTGTGCCGGGAGGGATCCAGACATACTGCCGATGACGGCAGCAAGAATGGCGTAAGAGGTTGTACGAAATGCGAAAAACGCCATGTGTCTGGTTCCGGAAACTGCTTTTGTCTTCTATGTATCAGCCCCTTGTCAAATGCGTCTTGGCACTTGAGACTGACGATAACACAAGGGTTAACAAATGTTGATTTCATTGCAAGCCATGATTGTCTCAATTCCTCGGGCCGCCACTGTCCGTCGTCCGGTCCTTTGCGCTGCGGTGTTGTCCGTCTTGTCGATGGCCTTCGCCATGTCAACCATGGCGCAAGAGGTTGAAACGCCTGATCCTATTGACCCGCTCGAAACCGTCGATCCTGTCGAGACGGTTGATCCGGTCGAGACAGTCGAACCTGTTGAAACCGTGGACCCCGTCGACACCGCCGATCCGGTTGTGACGCCTGATCCGGTGGCCCCGGTCGAGACTGCCGAACCCGCGCTTGTCTTGCCAGAGTTCTGTGCTTCCTCCGGTGTTTCGGCGCAGGACTGTCTGGACATTCTCGGTCAGATGCAGGTCGAACGCTATTGCCAGATCAAGGGCATCGACCTTGCGAACTGCGCCCCCTTCATCGCGTCCTACAGCCTGCCGAACGACTGCCGGAACGCCGATCTGACGGCACCGGGATGTATCGACTTTCTGGATTCGCGCACCCGTCTGTACCGGGAGCAGGTCAAGGGCCTGATCGCCCAATGCAACGGTGAAGACCTGTCGGTCTGTCAGGCGTTTCAGGACGAAAATACCGATCTCTCCGCCCGCCTGTCGGCGCTGGAAGCCGAACTGGCCGACCTCAGGGGCGCGAACACGACGCTTGAGGAAGAGAAAACCGGTCTTGCCGAACAGGCAGAGACCCTGCGCAAGGATCTCGCGCTGGCCGAGGAAGCGGTGGAGAAGGAGCAGGTGGATGTGGCGGATGTCTGCCATGCGGCGGCGCTGCGCCTGAACGCCCGCGCCGAGGCCGCGTTTGGCCCCGGAGCGCCAGTGCTGGACGAGGCGGCCTGCGCCCGCAACCCCATCGCGGAAATCACCGGTTTCATGAGCGCGCAGGACCTGCCCAAGGACGACGCGATAGCCGGTGACATCTTCGACGTTCCGGAGCCCGCAACCGCGCCAGCCCCGTCGCCCGCACCAGCGCCGGACCCGTCGCCGGAGCCTGCGCCCGAGCCTGCCGAACAGGCCTGCGTCCCGTTGCCGACAGAGGATGACCTGATCACTTTCCAGGTCCTTGATCCCGGAGTCTTTTCCGGTCTGGCGCCCGTGCGTTTCAACCGGCTGGTCCGCGAATTGACGCAGGGCACCTCGGCCCGCGATGCCGTCGACCTGGTCTGGCCGACCTCATCAGAGCCCGAGGAACGCGATCTGGCGGTCGAGCAGCTCTGTTCGGCCTTCCCGGTCACCTGCGCGGAGCAGAGCGGGGTCGAGGTATGCCCCTGACACGGGCGCTGGCCGGTCTGACCATGCTTGTCATGGCGACCGGAGTCCCGTTTGCAGCAGGGGCACAGCAGTGCCCGGCGTTTCGTGTCGTCCCCTGTGTGTTGATGAAAGAGGACCCGCCACAACCGCAATGCAGCGGTGTCTGCGAAGAGTTGAGCAAGCAGCTTGAACGCGGCTGTACCGCAGGCACTGATCAGCCCTACGCCGATACGGTCTTTTTGCGGCGAGAGGGGATTGCCTTTGGATCAGCGGAGATGCGGCGCGACATGGCGCTGGCGGCGCTGGCCGAAAGCCTTGACGGGGTGATGCCCCTGACCGCCCCCTTGCACGGCGATCCCGACGCCCGCGTCCGCTATGCGGCGGCGTTGCAGACCGCGCTGACCGCGGTCCGGGCGGGGCAGATCGGCGATCCGCGTTTCGCCGAGGCGCTGGCGGTGATGGAGGCGGCGGAATTCGACGATTTCCCGCGCAGCGACCTGCTGTTCATGAAGGCGCTGCAGGCGGAGGCCGCAAACGACCTGCGGCAGGCCCGCGCCTTTGCCCATTCGGCGGCAGTGCTGGAGCCGCGGTTCTTCAACGCGCTGGCGCTGGAATTGCGGCTGACGCTGTTGCAGGGCAGTCACCTGCGCGGCGCGGCGGGGCGGTTCGATGCCCCCGAAACCTGCACCGCCGAATTCAGGCAATTGCTGGCCTCGCTGGCGCGGATTGCCGATCTGGAGCCGTGCCCGCGTGTCGCGGCGCATCTGGAATTGTACCTGTCGCGCCAGTTACGAGTGCCGGATCAGGCGCCGGGACTGCGGGCCGCGCGGGTCTACCTTGGGGTTCTGTCGCGGCGCGAAGGCATGGCGCGCGGGGGGCTGGAGGCGTTTTTGCAACCGCCGCAACCGATCTGCGCCGGGCCGGTGGCCGCCGAATTGCAGGACCTGCTGACCCTGTTGGACAGCAACGGGGATCCTGACCCATGACACGGATCCGGCACGGTGTGCAGGTCTGCGGCTGGCTCACGCTTGCGGCGCTGGCCGTGCTGACCCTCTCGCAAGGGCAGGGGGTGATGATCCTTCAGGCAGGCAGTTGGATCGTCAGCCTGATTGCCCTTGTTCTGGTCGCGGCGCTGATATCGCCCCGTGCATTGGCCCGCGCCTTGCCCGCTGCGGCCCTGGCCGTGCTGGTGGGCGGCGTGTTCTTTTCCCTGCTGCCCGAACAGACCGGGTTGAAGCCGGTTGAAACCATGCTGCAAGGCACTGTCGGGGCGGCGGCGCTGGCGGCGCTTGCCAGTTTCGCCGGGCGGCGCGATGCCCTGGCCCTTGGCGACGCCATCCTGGCGGGGGCTTTCCACGCCGGTTTGCTGCAGGTCATGACGCTGGCCCCCATGGTCTCGCCCTTCGCGCTCTGGCCGTGGCTGGCGCCGGTTCTTGTTTGCGTCTGGCCCGTCTTTGCCGCGCTGGTGCTTGGGGTGAGCGCGCTTTTCAGCCCGAAGCCGCGTCCCGCCACGCCTCGGCGCGCGCCTTGATCCAAAGCGCGTCCTGCGTCAGCCTCAGCCGGATCACCTGCGCCATCTGGTTCGGCGCGGCAAAGCGTTGCGCGTGACGCACCAGCCCGGCGGCGTCCTCCAACTCGCTGCTCCATTCGATGCGCTGGTCAAAGACATTGGCCGGGCGGTCACCGCAATTGGTGCAGTCGAACGGCGTGTCGGCAATGGCAAGGCGCATCAGGTCGCCGCACTGTCGGTCAGAGATCGCCGGATGCCCGGACAGGCAGAGGTCATATTCCGTCAGACGTTCGCGCACCCGGCACAGCCCCGCCACCAGGTCCCGGTCCACATCCAATACGTCCGCGCCGTCCAGGGCGCAGTTCTCACCGACGGCGGCGACAAACCACAGCGCCCCCTTGTCGGACCCGTCGAGCGGCGAGAGATCGGCCAGCATCCGGCTGGCGGCATCCTGCGCCTGCAAGATATCCGTCTGCAGGCGTTCGCCAAAGGCGGGTCCGCGCGCGTCCATCAGACAGCGACGGGTTTCGGCCTCGATGCAGGCGGCGGCCTGCGCGGGAAGGCTCAGAGACAGGCCGGAGAGCGATACCTGCAGGTCGGGCAGGCTGCGCTGCAGGTCTGCGGCAATGGCCTGCCGCTCGATTCCGGTCTGGGTGGCGCGACCGCTGACCCAGCACAGGGCCGCGATCAGCAACAGGGCAACCAGCCCACGCAGCCACCGCCAACGGCTGCGGCGAGAGGGCGGGATCTCGGTCTTGGGCTGAGACGTCTTGGCAGGCGTTTCGACCGGGGCGGGGGCGGGCACGAAAACCGGTGTGCGCATCGCCGCGAGAGTCGTCTCAAGGCTCTCGGCGGCGGGCCAGTCCTGTTCGGCCAGATGCAGACAGACCCGCAGATAGTGCAGCGCCGCGCCTAGCGTCTTGGGTCTGCGCGCCTCTGGCACGGCCTCCAGCGCGGTGATCAGCGGGCTGCCCTGCGGCAGCGCAGCGGTCAGTCGCGCAAGGTCTAACGCTGCGTCCTCATCCACCGATTGATGCGACAGGGACCAGCCAAGGAAATCGCCCCGTGCCCGCAGGTAACGCGCGCGGCTGCGAAAGCGGTAGTAGGGCTCTGCTGCCGTCACCCCGGTCATTGCGCCGAGATTTCGCTGTAGGGGCGCGGCAGGTAGCTCAGCGGCAGGTAGACGGTCTTGACGTTGCCGACGCCGATCCGGGGCCAGACGTACTTGCGGCTGGCCAGATCGTCATAATCCTGTTCCTCGTCATCCCAGACCAGATCGCCGCTTTGCCCGTCGGGGCCGACCTCAAACGGGCGGTCGACCTTGAGGTTCGAATCCACCAGGTTCAAAAGCTTGCGGGTGCGGCAGGATTCGCGCCGGTAGGTCTCGACCCGCGCGCGGGTCTGGGTCGAGAAACTGTCCAGATCGCCGCCAAGATCAAGGATGCCGTCGCCAAGGATCGTCCGGTTCACCAGGGGGATGTCGTCGCGATTGTCGAAATAGGCGAAGTACAACTGATTGTCGTTCGACAGCACGTCGCCCGTCAGGATCTCGATCACTTTGCGCAGCGCTCTGGACAGATCCGCCTCGGCCTCGGTGTCGTGCATGGACTTGCAAAGGACGTCGAACTGTTCCGACAGTTGCTTGACCTCGCGCTGGCTGACAGCGGCGAAAAAGTCCCAGTCGTCGGTGTCCCCTTCGGCGGGCAGGGCGATATAGCCCTTGGCGGCCAGCGTGCGCGCCTCGGCAGAAGTTTTCACGTCCTCCAGATCAATGCCGTAGATCTTGCGCGCGGCAGCCACAAGCTGGGCATAGCCGGGCGGATAACGGTTCGACTCCGCCACCGTGCTTTCGGTGCCGCTGAGCAGGATGCTGGCGATCTGTGTCGAGATCACGTCCTGCAGTTCCGTGGCGCCGCGCAACGATCCGCGGATGCGCACCCGCGCCTCGTCCCTGGTTTGCGCACCGCCTGCGTCGTAAGTCACCAGCGTGTCGATCCCCATCGGCACGCCGTCGAACTGCGTGCGGTCCAGCAGGCGCTGGGTCTGCTCGGCAAAGCTGCGATTCACGTCGCCAAGGAACTCCCCCCGCACCGCGATGGGGATATAGAGGATATTCCCGGCCTTCATCCTCTCGACAAGGGCCTCGGGGGCGTCGGTGCGGTCGCCGTGGTCGGCGATATGCACCACGATGCGCACCCCGTCCTCGCGCCAGTCGGCGCTGTCGATGGCCTGGTACAGGGCGGCAAAGGCCGCCTCGGGTTTGTCGCCCATCGCGTCGTCGATAAAGAGCGGCTCACTCAACAGCGGCTCAAACTCATCGCCCGCATAGATCTCGGTCAGGTCGACCGCCGTCTTGATCTGCATCGGTGCGGTCAGCCGCGTGTCGGACCGGCGCGCGAAATCGCCATACATGACCGCCGCAAAGCGGTTGGTGGTCGAGGCACGTTCCAGCGCGATGGCCGAGACTTCCTCGGCCACGATGGGGAAATAGCTGTCCATGGACTTGGTCGCATCCATCACGAACAGCACGTCGACCGCGTCCAGCAGGCTGACCTTGTCGACGATGCGTTCGCCGTCGATCTCGGAGCACAGCTGATCCGCGCCGCAGCGCGACCCGATAAAGGCCAGTTCCAGATGCGGCTCGCGCCGGGTGGCGAACCGGGTTTCGGGCGCGCGGTTGTCGACCAGCACGGGGTATTTGTCGAAATCCTCGCCCCCGTCCAGCATCGCGTCGAGGTTCGGCGGCACCACGGCCAGGGGTTCCGAGGCGGCGGTGCCCGGCGCCTCTGTCAGGATAGGTGCGCCGGAGTCACGTGAGAAAAAGGTTGTCAGGCGCGAGAACCAGACCGTGCCGGATTGCTCGGGCACCCAGCCTTCGACGGTCTTCTGGTCCGGCCCGATCAGCACGTAGAGCTGTTCGCCATCCGGCGAGGCGCCGACATCCCAGACCTTGAAGACAGAAAAGATCGACAGATCGATGGGCATCCGGGTGTCCGGATCGGGGGCCGCATACCGGGCGACGGCGGTGCGGTCCGCCGGATCGTCCGCGTTGGCGTTCCACGTCAGGAACTTGGTCTCGATCGGGTTGGGGGCAAAGCTGTCGTCCTCCTGCCGCAATTCTTCACAGAGCGCCTCGTAACTGCCCAGCGTCTCTTTCTTTTTGCAATAGTCCGACACACTCATCGGCCGCAGCGTCGGGCAGGCCTGACCACGGTTGAGCGGCGACACCGGGCCGGAGGAGGGTGACTGTGCCCCCGCCAACAGGGCGCTTTTCGGCACCCAGCCGCAAAAGTTTTCCCCCTCTTCGGCCAGGATCAGCACAAGCTCATCGGTGCTGGCGAAACAGCGCACCGGGGTAAAGGGCGGGATTATCGAAGGCGTCATAGGTTGTGGTGCAAGGTTGCCGGACTTGATCTGCTGTTCGCGCACGGTGACGCTGTTTCCGCTGGGCGCGAAGGCGGAAATTGTCTCGTAAAGGTCCGAGTTGCAGGTGCCGTTCCGGCTGACAAAGCTGGAGGCGGATTGCGACAGGGCAGGGGTGGCAAGCAGGCAAAGCGCCGCTGCGCAGCCAGTCAGACGGGTCATTGAAGGCCTCCGAACAGGTAGGGGGCAAGCGTTTCGAGATCGCCGATCAGGCGGAAGGAATCCGTAAGGTCCGGGGTCAGCACCCAATGGCGCAGGCCGCTGCCATCATCGGGGCAGAGCGCGGCCAGACGACGTGCGGCGTCCCGGAATTCGGGTGCGCCTTCGGGGTCGACCAGTCTGTCGCGTACCGTGACCGGCAGGGCATTTGCGGCCTCCGCGCTCAGAAAGTCGATGACGACAGAGCCGCGCATCGCCTTGGCCGGAAGGTCCGGGGGCGTGGCGCAATAATCCGTGCCCTGTGGCAGTCCGGACCGCCCAAGGATGATATAGCGCGGTACGGCCGTGGTCGAATTGGCAAGGTTGCGCACCTCGATGCCCAGATTGGCGGGGCCGATTTCACCGGGTTTCAGACCATTTGCCACGCGCTGCGGGCTGTCCGGTCCCAAACTCTGCGGTTGACCGAACCCCTTGGCGCTGCCGCCCGAGGCCTCTGCCAGGAACAGGTCTGCGGTCCGGTTGGCAAACACCTGAAACACCGTCGCGGTCAGAATGCGCAGCGCCGATTGCAGGTCGCTGCCGCCCGCCGTGGCGTTCCATCGCGGGTAAAGCGTGGGGTCCAGCAGTGCGCCGTTGGAATCCTGCAGGCCGATGACATTGTAGACCATGGCGAAGACGGGTCGCGCCGTTCCTCGCAGCGTCGCACCGGCGACCACCACCCGGTTGTTCACGTCGAAAATAACCGGCAAATCGGTTCCGGCAGCCAGATCTGACAGCGGCAAGAGCGTTTCAGGAAAGTAGCCCGCCCAGTCCAGCGCACAGCTTGACGGGCGCGCCGGGGCGCTGCCGACGACCTTTGTCTCGGGCCTTGCAAACAAGCGCAGGCCGAGTTCGTCATAGGGCACGTCGGGGATCAGGTCCTGCTGCGCGGGATTTGACGACAGCCTGCCGTAGATCTCGTTTCCCTCGGCGTCCAGCTCGGCGCCGTTGAAATTGATCTCCATGCCCAGAACGACAGGGTCGTGTTCGGGATGGGTGATCTCGGCCAACAGGGTGCAATAGGCATAGATGGCGTTGCCCTTGGCCTGATCCAGCACCAGATCGACGCCTGTCAGCCGTGGCAGTTCCGGCGGTTTGGGCGCTCGCAGGACGATGCGGTATCCGCGCTCGGCGCTTTGCACCTCGTGAGACCGCAACGCCGCGTCCAGCCATCCGGAGCCGATCAGGGTTTGCAGCCCAATGTCACTGACAGCCCTGGTTTCGTTCATGATCATCCCCAGCGCCGCCCGCATCCTGAGGCGTTCACCGGCGTCCCAATCCGCCTCTACGGCTTTGGCGGCAAGGTTGATGCGGTCTTCGCTGACCACTTCGCCTTCGGGAGACAGCACGACAATGGTCAGGTCCTCGCCCTCGAAGCCGTCGAAGGTGATTTCCGATTTCGGCAGCGGTTGCAGATTGGGTTTCGGGTCCGTTTGTGCCGGAGCCGGATCAGATGCCGGGACAGGGTCCACAACAGTTGCGGCGGGGCCGCTGGCCGCCAGCAGCCGCAGCTTGTAGTCGTCAAGGTAGTCCTGACAGGGACGGTCACAGGCCACGGCGACCAGTTGTCTGCCCTTGCCCTGCCGCAGGTCGAGGCCGAACCACTGGTGGTCGCCCGCCGACTTGTCAGGCTGCGGATAGCTGCCGGTCAGCGTGTTGTTCCGGTCCTGCGCGATATAGGCGGACAGAGAGAACCCGGGGAACGGATCAGGCGCGAGGCCTGCAGAGTCCGGATCGAACATCTCGGGCAGCAGGCCAAGCGAGCCGACCTTCAACCGGGCATTGGTTTCTTGGATGTCCGGACCCGGCTCAAAGGCCTTCGCAAACGCGCCGCGATCAAAGAAGAACATCGACACCGGCACAGGTTGCCCGTTCGGTCGCATCAGCGTCTGGCGGTTGCGCATGGCCATCAGTTTGCCGGTGACCTGAATGCAGCCTTCATGCTGAAAGGCACCGGTCGTCGAAATGTCGACCGGAGCATTGTCACCACCGGGGGGGGGCAGAAAGCCCGAGACACTGACATCGCTGCCGCTGAAACCGTCGCGCAGCGTGGTCTCTTCGCGCAGGAACCGCAGGGCCGAGGCGGGGCCATCGACAGGTTGCAGCCGGGCCTCGGCAAAGGCCACCAGAACAGCGTCGCAAATCGGGGGTTCCTGCGCCTGGGCTGCACCACACCAAAGCCCCAGAGCGCCTGTCATCGTCAGCATCCATGGTTTCACAGCCGGTCTCCTTTCCGCCTTGCGCACCCCTGGCACGCCCCTTTCGGGTCACACCCCTTGCAGCTTTTCCCCGACGTAACGGTCCACAAGCCACCACCGGACCACCACAATCAATCCCACCACCATAACCAGTCCATAGGCCAGCGCGACCGCTGTCATCGTCTGTGGCCCCGAAAGCGCCAGCCAGTCAGGCGACAGTTCCCAGATCCGCGCCATCTCATCCGCCCAGATCGCGTGCCCGATCCACAGCAGGAACCCGGCGCAGATCGCCGCGACCAGCGTGATCAGGAACAGTTCGAACAGCACCAGCAAGACGATATGCGACATGCGATAGCCCACCGCCCGCATGATACACAGAAACCGCTCATTCGACCCGATGAATGCCTGCACCGACAGCGCGACGGCAATCGCGATCGGGGCGGACATGCCCAGCATGACGGCGAACAGCAGGTTGCGGCTGCCGATGGCCACGTCCAACAACCGCCGCACCTGCGCCAGCGCGTCCTCGTTCAGCTTGTAGCTGGGGCCATAGGTCTGGTCATAGAGGTCCGCACGGCCCGGGCAGTCGTCGATCACGCAGAACAGGCGTTCGGCATAGTCCGCATCGAAATACAGCGCCGCGCTGTCAAACGGCGGCCAGCGGCGGCCCCAGTTGTTGGGGCGCATCTCATCGGTGTTCAGCAGCCGCAGATAGGCGCCGTTGGTCATGGCGATCTCTGCGCTCAGCACGCGCGAGCCGGGGATCTTGTCGGCCACACCGGCGATGCGCACCTCTGTCAGGTTCCGTTCTGTGCCGAAACAAAAGCTGTCGGGGATCGGGTCGCCGGGGTTCAGGTCGAACCGGCGTTTCAGGAAATCGGCTGTGACAAAAGCCGCGCCGCGCAGGTCGGTCTTGCCAAAGCTGTCCAGATGCACCGGCAGGTCGGCGCCCGCGGGCGTGACGATCAGCTTGCCGAACAGGGGTTCGTCGTAGTCGAAGACCACCAGCACAGTGCCACCATCCCGGTTGCGTGCGCCGGTACAGTCGCCCTGCACCTCGGCCACCCGGATCTGCGAGGTTTCCAGCCGGCGGCCAAAGACCTGCGGCGGGCGGGCGCCCTCGGCGATGTCCGGGGCAAATTTCTGTTGCAGGGCGGTCTGGATCGTCGTGATCGCGCGGGTCGACAGCAGGTCGTCCTCGACACTGTCTACCGTGCCAAACCGTTCCAGCGTGAAATGCGCGATTTCGGGGCGGGACAGGTCCTTGGCAAACTTGGCCTCCAGCACCGAGCGTCCGGCGATGGTGCCATAAGCGGCGAGGATCCCCAGCAATATGATCAGCGCAAAGGTCGGGCGGGAAAACTGGATACGGCCACCGGTCAGCCGGGTCTGCACCCGGCCCAGCCAGGATGTGCGTGCGGTCGGGCGCGGCCTGCGCGGGAACAGTTCTGCCAGAACAAAGCGCGCAAGGAACAGCGCGATGCCCAGCGGGTTGTATCGTGCCGACCGCGCCCGGCCCGGTTGCCCGCCGTTGGCCTGCCGCCTTTCGCGCGCGGTCGGTTCCGCGATCAGCTTGTTGTCGCGCAGAAACGCCGCATTCAGAACAGGCAGATCGCCCGCCCGGGCCTGCAGCGTCTCCAGCGCATCGCGCCGCGTGTCCATCGCGGCCCGCCAGACCTCTGGCGCGGTCTCCCGGGTCTCTGGCTGTGGCGCCGGGGGCAAGTCCACGGGGCGGCCATCCTCGGACAAGACCCGCCCGTGATCGACGCAAAGGATCGCATCCGACAGTTCCAGCGCCAGCGTCTCGTCATGGGTGACCCAAAGCACCGTCGCCCCGGTCTCATGCGCCCAGTCGTGCAGATGGGCCATGATGCGGCGGGCGTTATCGGGGTCCAGGCTGCTGGTCGGTTCGTCACAGAAGATGATCCTGGGATCAGAGGCCAGCGCCCGCGCCACCGCGACCCGCTGTTGCTGCCCCCCGGACAGATCGCCCAGTCGCATCCCCCGCAATTCTGCCGGACCGGGCCTGCGCAGGGTACTGTCACCCGTGCCACTTTCGCTGTCGCCCCGGCTCAGGCCGAACTTTGTCATCAGCCCCGCAAACCGCTCCATCTCCAGCCGAGGTTGCGTCAGCGCCCGTGCCATATCGACGTTCAGCCCGACTGACAGACTCTTCATCAGGTGCGAATCCTGAAAGACAAAGCCCAGCGTGCCGGGTTTGGCCGTCGGATGTCTGAGCAGGTCAGAGGTGTCCTCCCGGTCCGGCAGCAGGGTCAGTTCCGAACACTGCGCCCCGGCCGAAACCAGGTTCACACCCTTCAATCCGCTCAACAGGCTGAGAAGGGTCGATTTGCCCGAACCCGATGGTCCCATGACGGCAATCAGGCCGGGACCTGCGATCTCCAGTTTCCGGACAAATATGCCGCTGAAGGTGGTCTCCTGCTGGTCTGAACTATCCGCCGAGCGATAGATCGTCCCAATATTTCGACAGGCAATCACACGCTCACGCGTCATTAATAATCACTTCCGGAAAGTCATGTTCACCAATGTAAAACTTGTCTCCCTTGTCAATGCAAGAGGCGAAGGAAACAACTGCCGGTTGCCAATCTGGCTGCGGCGGCAGCGTCATCCGCATAGCCTCCCATTCCGCGACCCGCGCGCTTTTCCCGGCCCGCGGTTTTCTGCAGGGTCCGGACCAATCTGGCCTTCCTGATGCATTTCACATCATATTTTTCCGCAATGAGTATTTGAGCTTTAGCGGTAACTGGGCATACTCGCGAACACAAAAGGGAGGAGATCGCCGCAAAGGCGACTCGCACAGCTTGAAAATCAAGGTGGCCGTTGCGGTCACGCTGCTCTGAGTGCGGTTGCAAACCGTTTTCAGGGAAGGAAGCCTGCGACCGGTATGCCCGGCCTGGTGGAGGACGACCATCGGGGCGGTGTTGGAACCGGGGCAGCGCGGGAACGAGACATGGATGCGCAATCATCGTTTCCGGCGGTCTCGATGAACGGCTTGACTGCGATGGGGGCGGAAATGAGAGGAGGAAGAGCTTGGCTCTGCTGGAACTGAACAACATTACCAAGAGTTTCGGCGCGATTCATGCGTTGAATGGCGTGAACCTGCACCTAGAGCCGGGCGAGGCGATCGGCCTGATGGGAGACAACGGGGCCGGCAAGTCGACCCTGATGAAGATCATCGCCGGAAACTTTCCTCCGACGAAGGGCGAAATCCGCATCGAAGACAAACCGGTCCAGTTCAGCAGGCCCCTCGACGCGCGGGAAAACGGCATCGAGATCGTCTATCAGGATCTTGCGCTGTGCGATAACCTGACGGCGGGCGCCAATGTCTTTCTGGGTCGTGAGTTGAAGACCGGCATCTGGCCCTTCCGCAAGCTGAACCATCAGGCCATGTATGCCCGTGCCGCCGAACTGTTCGGCGAACTGAAGTCCGAAACCCGTCCCCGGGACCTTGTGAAGCAGATGTCCGGAGGTCAGCGGCAGGCGGTCGCCATCGCGCGCACCCGTCTGAGTGATCCGAAACTGGTGCTGATGGACGAACCCACCGCGGCCATTTCGGTCCGGCAGGTGGCCGAGGTGCTGAACCTGATCAAGCGGCTGAAGGCCACGGGCCACGCCGTCATCCTCGTCAGTCACCGGATGCCCGATGTATTCGAGGTCTGCGACCGGGTCGCAGTGCTCCGTCGCGGCACCAAGGTGGCCGACAAGAAAATCAGCGAAACCAGCCCGGAAGAAGTGACCGGCCTTATCATCGGAGCGATCCAGGCAGCATGACCGACAATACCCAAACTCCGCAGGACGCCCACGCCCAGACCGCTCAGACCGCTCAGACGCCGGTGGACCACGCTGTCATTGATGAAAGCATAACCTCGCGGCAGGAGGTTTCCAGCATCGGGGCCATCATCCGAACCCAGCCGTTCTGGGTCTTTGTCGCGATTCTGACTATTGGTGTCGTGATGACCTTTGTCTCGGACGCCTTCCTGACCGAACGCAACATGTTCAACATCACCCGCAACATGGCCTTTTTCGGGATCATGGCGCTGGGGATGTCGGCGGTGATCTGCACGGCGGGCATCGACCTGTCTGTCGGATCGCTGCTGGGGCTCTGCGGCATCAACCTCGCGCTTGTCCTGAATGCGGAATGGAGCGTGGGCATCGGTTTTTTTGCCTGCATGGGCACCGCCGCGCTTGTCGGTTTCATAAACGGGGTTCTGATCGCCTATGTCCGGCTGGCGCCTTTTGTGGTGACACTGGGGATGCTGGCGATGGCACGGTCCATCGCCATGGTGATCTCGAACAACAAGATGGTCTATGAATTCGGCCCCGGGCAAGACACCTTTGAATGGATCGGCGGCGGCAGCATTCTGGGCGTGCCCAATGTCGTCTGGGTGTTGATCGTGATGACGGTCTTTTTCTTGTGGGTCTGGCGCTATTCCCAGTGGGGCCGTTGGGTCATCGCCATCGGCGGCAATGCCCATGCGGCCAAGCTGTCGGGCATTCCGGTCGAGCGTGTGATCGTCTCGGTCTACATGGTCTGTTCCATGTGTACCGGCATCGCGGCCTTCATGTTCATCGGCTACACCGGCTCGGCCACCAACGGCATGGGCGCGACCTATGAGCTCAACGTCATCGCGGCCAGCGTGATCGGCGGCGCGAACCTGATGGGGGGCGTCGTCTACGCGCTTGGCGCGCCCATCGGGGCGGCGCTGGTCGAGTTGATCCGGAACTCTTTGCTGCTGGCCGGGATCCCGGCGCTGTGGCAGCAATTCTTTGTCGGGCTGTTCCTCATCCTTGCGGTGCTTCTGGAACAGCTGCGCAATCGCGGGGGCAAGTAACGATCCCCGTTCCACCACTTCATGTACCAGGGAGGATAATCATGAAGAAACTACTGACCGTAACCGCGCTGATGGGCGCTCTGGCCGCACCGGCCTTTGCAGAAAGCCATGGCGGTTACACGTTTGCACTGGTTCCCAAGGCGATGAACAACCCGTTCTTCGATCTTGCCCGTGACGGCTGCAATGCCGCGCAGGAAGAGCTGGCGGACGTGACCTGCGAATACATCGGCCCCGGTGAGCATACCGAGCTGGAGCAGATCCAGATCGTGCAGGATCTCATCACCAAGGGCGTCGATGGAATCGCGGTCGCGCCCTCGAATGCGCCCGCAATGGCCAAGGTGCTGCAGGGCGCCATGGACGCTGGCATCCCGGTCATGACCTGGGACTCGGACCTGCTGCCCGAGGACATTGCCCTGCGCACCACCTACGTGGGCACCAACAACTACAACATCGGTGTGCATCTGGCGGAACTGGTGATGGCGCGTCATCCTGACGGTGGCACCATCTGCCTGCAGACCGGTGGGGCTGCGGCAGCCAACCACAACGAACGCCTTCTGGGCGCGCGTGAGACCCTTTCGGGCATGGACCTTGGCGATCCTCCGGGCCGCCCGCTGGACGCTGACAACGGCTGGACCGAGATTTCGGGCTGTCCGCTGATCACCAACGACGACGGCAACGTCGCCGTTCAAGGCATGACCGATATCCTTGCGGCCAACCCGGATCTGACTGCCTTCTTGTCAACGGGCGCTTTCACCCAGTGGTTTGACAACGCTTACCGCAATGCGGCCGAGCCGTACAAAGGCAAGATGGACAGCGGTGAGCTGACCATCGTCGTCGCCGACACGCTGCCGATGCAGCTGGCGCAGACCAAGGACGGCCTGGGCAACGGCCTTGTCGGCCAGCGTCCCTACGAGATGGGCTACAAGGCGATGTACATCCTCAAGGACATCGTCGAGGGCAAGGACGTCGAGGATCCGATCTACACCGGTCTCGACATCTGCAACAACGAAAACGTCGACACCTGCGTGAAGTAACGTTCACGGCGTAGACATGAGAACGGCGGCGCAATCTGCGCCGCCGTTTTTCGTCGCAAGGGGCAGCGGTGTGTCGGTCAGCCTGCCGGGGGCATATGCCAGGTGATCTCGATCTGCTGCGGCAGTCGCTCTGCAAACCATGCGTCCAGTTCGGCCCGCAGCAGATCCTGCATCAATAATCGGTCCGGCCTGTCGACGATCCAGACGAACCCGTTCGCAAACCCGCGCCGCCCCATTTCCGGGTAGAGATAGGCGCAACCGATATACAGGCCCTGCGGGTCGCGCACGATCCATGCGAACGACCGGTCGAGTGCAAACTCCCTGTCGTGCCATGCCAGGTCATACAGGTTGTCATCCAGCGTCAGACCCTCTGGCCATGTCCCGCCGGTCGCCCCTTTCAGCACGTGCGCCGATCCGATGACTGCCGCGAAATCCTCATCCACCTCTGCGGGTGTCAGCGGCGTCAGGCGAAAGCCCGGCAACTCGGCAGAGCGGGGCAGGGGTGCGCCTGCAAAATCCGGATGACCCCTCATGTCAGGTTCCCCACAGCTTCAGATATTGGTCCGCGATCTGGCGACAGCGGTCACGCCCGATGGGCCCCTCGTGTCCGCCCAGCACCCGGTCAACGGGCAGCGTCCGAAGCCGACGCAGCGTGTCGGCATAGGCCGAAACATCTGTCCCGGCACCCTCGTACAGCAGGGGGCCGTCATAGATCGCATCCGCAGAAAACAGCGTGCCGCTCTGCTTGTCCCACAGGCCCACCTGTCCCGGCGAATGCCCCGGCAAATGCAAAACCTCTGCCTGCCAGTCGCCGAAATCCAGCACCTCGCCCTCCGTGACGGTGGCCGTAGGCTCTGTGCCCTTCAGCGCATAGGCGCCCGGATCATAGCCCTCGTATGGCAGGGCATCTATCAACAGCGGCCAGAGCGGTGGATAGCCCGCCTTCAGAAAGATCTGCCGGAATGCGTCTTCGATGCCCGAGGTGTCCAGACTGTTCGGCGCAGGCGCGACCAGTTCATCCCGTTCCAGCGGGTGCACCAGAACGTGGTCGAATTCATGCGCCGCCCCCATGTGATCGACGTGACAATGCGTCGTGAACAGGATCAGCGGCTTGGCCGGGTCGGGCCGCAGGGCATCGACAACGGGTCTCAGTGGCGCAACGCCCATGCCGCTGTCGACCAGCAGGTCGGCATTTTTCCCAAGGACAAGATAGATGTTGGCGGCATAAATCGGATGCACATGCGGTTCGGTCAGACGCCATGTCCGCGCGTCCAGCCGTTCCGTGCCGTACCAGCGGGGCGCAACGGAAAGTGACATGCCCCGATTTACCCTCAATCGGCGGATCGCGGCAATGTTCTTGCCAGTTTTCCCACCACAATCGAATTTATTCGCCTATACTTTGGGCGAATCTTGTTTCCAACGCAGTCCATTCAAACGACTCATCGTGACTAAGGCGAAATGCAAAACATGCTGTCAGCAGCAGGGTATCTAGGGTTCCGCCTCAACCTCCTCCCCGAGGGACTGGTCCGAGAGATGCCACCGGAGGGCAAATTCCCATCCGGTACACGGCGGGGCAAAAACCCGGGAGAGCACTGCACGTTGGGGTTTCACCGATCTCTCGAGTTCCGCCTCGGTACCCCGATCAGCAACCATTCGGCGGAACGCTGCACGAGGGAATTACCCATGTTTGCAAGACGATTTTTCGTGGCCGCGACCGCTGCCGCGGCGCTGGCCCTGAGCGCCGGTGCACCCGCACAGGCACAACAGACCGACTTCCGCATCGCCTGGTCGATCTACGTGGGCTGGATGCCCTGGGGCTATCTCGAAGAGTCCGGAATCATGGACAAATGGGCCGAGAAATACGGCATCACAGTCGAGATCGTGCAGATCAACGACTATGTCGAATCCATCAACCAGTACACGGCAGGGGCCTTTGACGGGGTGTCGGCCACCAACATGGACACGCTGTCGATCCCGGCGGGCGGCGGCGTCGATACCACGGCGCTGATCGTGGGTGACTTTTCCAACGGCAATGATGCGCTGATCGTCAAGGGCGACACCGAACTGGCCGATCTGGCGGGCATGCCGGTCAACCTCGTGGAACTCTCGGTTTCGCATTACCTGCTGGCCCGTGCGCTGGAAAGTGTCGACCTGCAGGAACGCGACCTTGCCTCGGTGATCAACACCTCGGACGCCGACATGATCGCCGCCTTCACCACCTCGGATGTCGAGGCGGTCGTGACATGGAACCCGCTGGTGTCCACCATCCTCGAGGAACCGGGCGCCAAGAAGGTCTTTGACAGCGCCGACATCCCCGGAGAAATCATCGACCTGATGGTCGTCAACACCGAGACACTGGCCGCCAACCCCGACTTCGGCAAGGCGCTGGTCGGCGCCTGGTACGAGGTTCTGGGCCTGATGGCCGCAGGCGACGAAGAGGTGCTGACCGCCATGGCAGAGGCCTCTGGCACCGACTTGGCAGGCTACAAGGCACAGCTCGATTCGACCGAGATGTTCTTTACGCCAGAGGCCGCCGTCACCTTCACCACCTCACCCGAACTGCCGACCACCATGGTCAACGTGGCCGAATTCCTGTTCGACAAGGGCATCCTTGGCGAGGGCGCGCCGTCGGCGGATTTCGTCGGGGTCGCGTATCCGGGCGACGTGACTTCCGGCGACCCGAACAACATCAAGTTCCGTTTCGACACCACCTACATGCAGATGGCGGCAGACGGGGCTCTTTGAAGCAAGGCGCGGTCCGGCTGTCCACCAATCGGCCCAGACCGCGCCACCCTGACCACATTGTCCCGGGCCTGACCCGGGACCTCTGCCTGCAAAGGACTCCCCATGCGTTGGATCAACCGAAGACCCGGGCCCGTTCTGGCCGCGGTACTGGCGGCCTTACCCTTCATCGCGGTGCTTGCCATCTACATGATCGGCTCGGACATGCGGTTGACCGTCAATCCGCAGGACAAGCTTCTGCCTGCGCCTTCGACCATCCTCGCCACCGCCGAACGCCTGCTGACCGAACCGGACCGGCGCTCGGGCGAAATCCTGTTCTGGCTCGACACCTGGGCCAGCCTGCGACGCCTGTTCATCGGTGTCGTCATCGCTTCGTCACTGGCGCTGGTCATGGGCATCCTGATCGGGATGCTGCCCTACATGCGCGCACCCTTCGCCGCCTTTGTCGCGGTGTTTTCCATGGTGCCGCCGCTGGCGATCCTGCCGATCCTCTTCATCATGCTGGGATTGGGCGAGGTGTCCAAGGTGGCGCTAATCGTGATCGGCATCGCGCCTTTCCTGATCCGCGACATGAGCCAGCGGGTGCTGGATCTGCCGCGAGAGCAATTCATCAAGGCACAGACCCTGGGCGCATCCTCGATGGCGATCGGTCTGCACGTGATCCTGCCACAGGTCCTGCCCCGCCTGATCGGATCCCTGCGCCTGTCGCTGGGGCCGGCCTGGCTGTTCCTGATCGCGGCAGAGGCCATTGCCGCCGATCAGGGGCTTGGCTATCGCATCTTCCTCGTGCGCCGTTACCTCGCGATGGACGTGATCCTGACCTATGTCGTCTGGATCACCTTCCTGGCCTATTTGCTTGATTTCGCATTGCGGCAAGTCGCCAAGCGCGCCTTTCCCTGGGATGGAGAAGCGCTATGAGCTATGTCGAGGTCAAAGGGGTCTCAAAGGCCTACGGCAAACGCACGATCATCGAGAACATCAACGTCTCCGTCTCCAAGGGGCAGTTCATCTCCGTGGTCGGCGCTTCGGGCTGTGGCAAGTCCACCTTCCTGCGGCTGCTTCTGGCGCAGGAATTGCCCACGACCGGCGAAATCCATATCGACGGCGCGCCGATGGCGCGGGAACCGGGGCGCGACCACGGCATCGTCTTTCAGCGGTATTCGGTCTTTCCGCACATGACGGTGGTCGACAACCTGATCGCAGCGATCGCCTTCGATGCGAATTTCTGGGGCCGGGTGTCGCGCGCGCAGCGCAATGAAGAACGCGTCAAAGCGCGCAAGACTCTGGCCCGGATCGGTCTGGACCATGTCGCCAACCAGTATCCGGCAGACCTGTCGGGCGGGATGCTGCAACGTCTGGCCATTGCGCAGGCGCTGGCCAGCGACCCCAAGATCCTGCTGCTGGACGAACCCTTTGGCGCGCTTGATCCGGGCACAAAGATTGTCATGCACGACTTCCTGCAAGAGTTGCGCGATGAAACCGGCATGACCGTCTTCATGATCACCCATGATCTGGAAGAGGCGTTCAAGCTGGGGGATCGCGTCTGGGCCTTTGACAAACCCGTCTGGGACGCCGAGGACCCCGAGGCCAATGCCGCCACCATCACCTATGACTTCGATGCTCGCGACGATGGCATCCCGTACCAGACCCTCAGGGAGCGCACGAATGTTCTTGTGTCCCGCTGACAGGTACGGGGCAGGGCGGGAAAACCCCACTTGGCCGGAGGCGCGCGGGCTTCTATGACGGCCGAAAGGAGTATTCGCCATGTAATGCGCAGCCACAGACGGACCAACGCGACGCCCCCCGCCGGGGGGATGATCGGTTCGATGTGGAATGCGGCACGCGGGTCTTCCCGCCGTGCCCTGACAGGACATGGATCAATGGATATTCTGAAATACCCGCGGACGCGGCACCTCGAAGGCTCACGCCTTCAGGTGGGCGATCTGGCGGATGACAAACCCCTTAGGGAACTGGCCGGTGAGCCCCTTGTCGTCGAGGAAAAAGTGGATGGCGCAAATTGCGGCATCTCTTTTGACGCCGCTGGCAACCTTCTGTTGCAAAGCCGCGGCCACTACCTGACCGGCGGCGCGCGTGAGCGCCATTTCGGCCTGTTCAAGACATGGGCCAGCGTGCTGTCGCCGCGTCTGCACGACCGGCTGGGCGCGCGCTATGTGTTGTATGGTGAATGGCTGCTGGCCAAGCACACGCAGTTCTACGACGCGCTGCCGCACTACTTCATGGAGTTCGACGTCTTCGACCGTGAGACAGGCGTTTTTCTGTGCACAGGTGAACGGCGCGCACTGCTGTCCGGACTGCCGATCATGCCGGTGCCGGTGCTGCACGTCGGCGAATTACGCTCGGTCAGCCAGGTCGAGGGATTCATCAAACCTTCGCTCTACCGCACGCCTGATTGGGAAGCGGCGCTGGAACGCGCGGCACAGGCCTCGGGCAGCCGTTCCGACATGGTCGACAAGCAGACCGAGCGCAGCGACCTTGCCGAGGGGCTGTATGTGAAGCTGGAGCGTGAGGGCACAGTGGTCGAGCGTTACAAATACGTGCGCGCGGGTTTCAAGCAGGCGATCGAGGCGTCAGAGGGGCATTGGCATGACCGCCCGATCCTTGAAAACGGTCTGGTCGCAGGCGTCGACATCTTTGCCGAGACCCTCGGTCTGCCCGGCGCCTATGACGAGGAGGGCGTGCAATGAAACAGCCTTCATTCTCTGACCTGCTGGGCCTCGTCCCGCAGTCCCCGGACTGGGCGCTGAACTGGCCCGCCATCCAGGCGCTCTGGCCAGAACTTCAGGCGCTGGACGATTGCCCGCAAAGCCCGATCCACCACGGTGAGGGCGATGTGGGCACCCATACGGCCATGGTGCTGCAGGCTCTGATCGCCGATCCCGACTGGCGCGCGCTGCCGCAGGCGGACCGCGAATTGCTGTTCTGGACGGCGGTCCTGCACGACGTGGGCAAGCCCGGCACCACGATCACCGAGGACGGCCGCATCAAGTCCCCGGGGCATTCGCGCCGGGGATCCCTGATGGCGCGCGGGTTGCTGCGCGCGGCAGAGGCGCCCTTTGCCTGGCGCGAGGCGCTGTGTGGTCTGATCTCTTACCATCAGGTGCCGTTCTGGCTGATCGAACGGGACAACCCCGCGCGCGAGGTGATCCGGCTATCGTGGCGCTGTCGGCCTGACCTGCTGTGCCTGCACGCCCGCGCCGATGCGCGCGGACGCATCGCAAAGGACGTGCCGGGCATCGTCATGAACACCGACCTGGCGCGCGAGGCTTTCGTTGAGCAGGACTGCCTCACACGGCCCTTCGCCTTTGCCAATGACGAAAGCCGCGTGGCCTTTTTCGAACGCGACGACCGGGACCCGTATTTCGCGGCCTGGGAAGACCCCAAATGCACGGTCACGCTGTTGTCGGGCCTGCCGGGATCGGGCAAGGACACATGGATCGGCACCCATTTGCCGGATCAGCCTGTGATCAGCCTCGACACGCTGCGCGCGGAAATGGGCGTCTCGCCCACCGCCAATCAGGGTCCGGTGATCGAGGCGGGGCGCGAGGCGGCCAGGGAACACCTGCGCGCGGGCCGCGATTTCGTCTGGAACGCGACCAACATCAGCCGTCAGGTCCGGGGCAAGCCGCTGTCGCTGGCGCGAGCCTACGGTGCGCGGGTCGAGATCGTCTACATCGAGGTGCCGCCCCAAAGGCTGACCCGGCAGAACCGCGACCGCGAGGCCGTGGTGCCGCAGGCGGTTCTGGAAAACCTCATCCGCAAGCTGGAGCCGCCCGAGCCTTGGGAGGCCCATCGCATCCACTATGTCCTGCCGGACGCCGCTCACAGGGTTCCGGCCTGACCGCAAAGGAGAGCACCATGACCCCTCGCCAAGACCGCAGCCGGTCGCATCATCCGCGTGACATGCACGCGGATGAGCGGCGGCTCCACCATCCCGACCTGACCCGCCTGCAAGGCTGGAAGTCGATGAAGGCGGAGGCCGACCTGCCCGAGGACGGCGCGGATGAGGACCGCCGCTGGGCGCTGCGCATGGGGCTGACCGGCGCGGACACCATCGAGGACAAGTCCATCCCCACTTTCGCGCGCGGGGAACTGCCGCATTACGCGGGGATAAACACCTTCCTCAAGGCCCCCTATGCCGAGGACGTGCTTGAGGTTGAAAACTACGACGCCACCGTTCTGGGCATCCCTTTTGACGGCGGCACCACCTACCGCCCCGGCACCCGGTTCGGCCCGCAGGGTTTGCGCAAGATCAGCGCGCTTTATACACCTTACAACTATGAAATGGGCATCGACCTGCGCGAGCAGATGTCGCTTTGCGATGCGGGCGACGTGTTCACCATCCCCGCCAACCTCGAAAAATCCTTCGACCAGATCAGCCGCGCGGTCAGCCATGTGTTCAGCTCCGGCAGCTTTCCGGTGATGATCGGCGGCGACCATTCCATCGGCTTTCCCTGCGTGCGCGGCATCGCCGAATGCACCTCGAAGAAGATCGGCATCGTGCATTTCGACCGTCACGCCGACATCCAGGAAAAGGACCTGGACGAGCGGATGCACACGACGCCGTGGTTCCATACGACGCTTCTGCCCAACGTGCCGGCCAAAAACCTTGTGCAGGTCGGCATCGGCGGCTGGCAGGTTCCTCGGGGCGCGGTGAAGGTGGCGCGCGAGCGTGAGACCAACATCATCACCATGGGCGACATGGAAAGGATGGGCGTCGACAAGACCGCCGAAATGGCGCTGGAAATGGCATGGGACGGGGTGGACATGGTCTATATGTCCTTCGACATCGACTGCATCGACTGCGGCTTTGTCCCCGGCACCGGCTGGCCGGAACCGGGCGGTTTCCTGCCGCGCGAGGCGCTGGCGCTGGCCTCCAAGGTGGCGGCAGAGGGGCTGTGCGGCATGGAACTGGTCGAGGTCTCGCCGCCCTATGACACCTCGGACATCACGGCCCTTATGGGCACCCGCGTGATCGTGGATGTGCTGGGCAGCATGGTCGCGGCGGGCAAGATGGGCGCGCATCGCAAGCACATCGACAAGCCGGTGCAAATTCCGCACGGAGAGTTTCAGGGCAAACGCTGGCACGGCCGCAGGACGGGGGACTGAAGCGTCATGTCAGAGACCCTGGTAAAAGGCCGCATCCTGACCGTACGTTTGAACCCAGGCATGGAGGCCGCGCCGGCGATGCTCAACACCGCGCTGTCGGTCTTTGACGCAGAGGAGAAACCCGATGCCCCATGACATCGTAAACGGCCACATCGGCCATCATCATCACCCGCACGATCACAATCACCCGCATGACCACGACCACCTGCACAGCCATCTCAAGCCCGAGGATGAGGCCGCGGATCTGCAGGTTCTGGCCACCCAGTTCATCGAAGGGTTTGTGCAGGCCGCAGACAAAAGCGCCTATCTGCGCCTTGCTGGTGTGCCGTTTGAACGGCCCGGGGCAGGGGGCGACACCGCGCTGAAACTGGTGGATGTAGAGCTGAAAACCGAATGGCAGGTCGGCACGGCCTCCCCCTCTTTCGGATCGCGCGAACTCAGCTACCTGCCGTTCCCGGGCAGCATGGTCAGCGAGCGGACCAATATGTCGCTGGTCTATGTCTCGATCGAGGAAAAGAGCCTGCTGGACGTGCGCGATTTCCTGAAGGACAAGCTTTGACGGAGGAGTTTTACGCGGGGGCGCAATCACAGGCAGGGTCTTTCTGACCGGCTCTGGCGGAACGGCCTGTTCTTGCCGAAGGATGGCATTGCCTCCGTAACTGTTTGATGAGGTTTCGTTGTCCAGGGTGTCCACGCATGGACACCCTTATCCCCGAACCGCGTGACGTTCAGACCAGCAAAGCTTGCGTCGACAGATCTTCCAGCGCCATGTCCTGAAGGATCACCGTGACACCATCGGAATCGAACACCAGATCCTCGCCCGATTGGGTGAAATCCTGCATCGCCTCGGCGATAGAGCCGTAGTTGAACCCGGTCAGGTCCAGCGTGTCCCAATCCTCGAAATCGCTGATCACATGGGTGCCGTCCGAGGTGGACCGGAATACGAAGACATCCGACAGATCCCCGCCTGTCAGCGTGCTGTTGCCCGCCCCCGGATCCAGCACGTCATCTGTGCCCAGATCGCGCACCCAATTCTCGGTCGCCTCTGCCGTCTTGCCTTTGAACTCGGGGCTTTCCGAGAAATGCGTCACCACCTCTTCGCGTTTGGCACCATCGGACAGGAACTTCATCCACGCCGCCTTGCCACCCGCATCCGAATTGCGGTCCAGAACGTTCTGATACAGCAGTTCGACAAATTCGGCATCGCTGACTTTGCCGTAGGTCCTCTGGAACTCGGGGCTGTTAACGAAACCGGCGACGATGTCGAAATAGTTTGCCCCGGCCTTCAGTTCATCGGTCCAGTAGTCAAACCCGGCGTAGTCCGGCGCGCGGTCCAGCGTCGTCTGATAGAGACGAAAGGCCATGCCCGCCACTTCGGTTTCAGTGGCGCCTCCGATCTGATCGCCGTGCAACTCGTCGTGTCCGGCGCCGCCCAGCAGGCTGTCCGCGCCGCTCTGCCCGATCAGCGTATCTGCCCCGGCACCGCCGTCCAGTGTGTCATCACCGCGCGCGCCGTCCAGAGTGTTGTCGCCGGAATTGCCGGTGATCCGGTTGTCCCAGCCATTGCCGGTGCCGTCGATATCGGCGCTGCCGGTCAGGGTCAGATCCTCTACATCCGGTGCGTCAGCCCAAAGACGATAGTTGATCGAAGAGTTGATCTGGTCATGCCCCTGGCCTGCCAGTTCAATCACGACATCGGCGTCGGAATCGACGAAATAGGTGTCATTCCCGGTGCCGCCGACCAGCGTGTCATCGCCCCGGGTGTCCTGCAGGATGTCGTTGCCAGCCATGCCATAGAGGACATCATTGCCCCAGGCCCCGTTCAGCGCATTGTTGCCGGCATTGCCGGTCAGCACGTTGTGGGTGCCATTGCCCGTTCCGTCGACGTGGCCGCTGCCCGTCAGCGTCAGGTTTTCAAGCGCCATCCCGTAATCGCGCAAGGCGAAATCCACCGAAGAGCGCACGAGGTCAGTGCCGCCATTGTCCGGTTCGATGATCACGTCGCCGGAGTGGTCGACGGTAAAAATATCGTCGGCCTTGGTGCCAATAAGGGTATCGGCCCCGCCGGACCCGCTGACCGACAGATCAAGCAGCGCCGAGACAAGGCCAGTGGCCAGGGCAACACTTGCCGGGTCAGAATAATGCAGCCCATCCGCAAACATGTCGGACGGGGCCACACCGGCACCCGTCATGACGCTATCCGGCCGGACCGTCACGATGCCGTCGTTCCGCGCGCCCAGCTTGATCAATTCGCTCTGGATCGCGTCCCAGTGCTGCCGGGCAGAGGAGGCGGGCGCATGGTCCGAGAGCCCCGAGATCACGATCGGCGCGTTTTCGACGCCGGTGGCCCGATTGCCGGTCTGCGCCGAAACGCCGGCGCGGAATTCGTTGAACAGGTCATGGAAATCCGAGGCGTAGTCGGCAGGGCTGCCAGATTGATCGGTGTCGCCCTCTCCCTGCACCCAAAAGATCCCGGCGACATAGCCGTCCGGGGTCGCCTTGAGGGCCGCCACCGTGTCGGTCACGATCTGCGTGCGCATCTCGCCGGGGGTTTCCCAGTCGGTCTTGCCGTCGCGCGCGCTGGTCAGTGGCGCGCCCGAGGACCACGCCCGGACCAGTTCATAGTTGCCCGCGCCATAGGTCGCGTTCAGGGCATCCGTTATTTCACCTGCAATTCGGCTGGCATTGCTCTGCCCGGCCAATATGACGATAGGGGTCGCCACACCTCACCTCCTTATCCCACCCGGGGCAAAAGGTGTCAGTGGGCTCTTAACCCAGCCTTTGGAGGTTTCGGGGAATTCTCAACGATTTGAAGCGCTTTTGACGCTGTCCTGACGTGTGGCGGCACGCAGATCGGCAAGGAAACGGGCACCCAGTTCGGCGTTGCCATGCAGGATGTCGTCCGCCGCCTGCCGGGTGCCGTCACTCAACCTTGGTCCGGCGCGCATGAGGTCTGCGGCGCTGAGACACCCATGTCGGCGGGTGTCGTCGGGTTGTTCCAGAACGGTGACGCCCGGCAGATGGGCCAGCCCGGCCCGGTGCGCACGGCTCATGTCTCGTGCCAGTGCCGTGCCGTCACCCTGTTTCACAATACGGCGAAAGACGGGATATTTGCCGTCGATCTTCAGCAGGCGTTCCGAAGGGAAGGGCTGTGGCACAAAGATGGCGGGCGCGTCAGAGACCTCGCGCAGTCCTTTGATCAGATGCGCCGCCAGAGAGGTCTGCGTCAGGGCGGTCAGCGCGGCCAGATAGGCGGTGCGGCTCATCAATGGACGGTCCTTGGCGCGCGCGGCCCCGCGCAGCACCCGTGCGGAGACCGCATCACCAGAGGGCCAGCCGACAATCGCGTGACCCTGCGACAGGCGCACCGCCGCAAAGACAGAAGGCGCGACCCCGGCGATCACCACCGCGTCGAAATCCGTCAGCTGCAAGTTGTCAGGCGCGCCCGATCGCGCCAGCCGCGCGCGAAAATCGTCAGAAATTGCGTGCAGGGTGCCGCAGTCCAATCGGCAATCCTCGGGCGCAAGGCCGGGCTTGGCGAAGACTGTCAGGTCATCATCTGCCGGATCCGCCCGAAAGGCGGCGATCAGCATGGCGGCGTGAGAATCCCCGACCAGCGCGATCTTCATGGTGTCGGGCTTTCGGCAAAGGCCTCGAGCAAGGCTTCCTCGCAGATTTCGTCGGTCTGCTCCAGGTCTGGCCGGGCAGGGCTCAGCAGGGCGGCATCTGGACAGGGCACACCGCCAAGCTCCGGGTGCGCGCCGAAAAACACCGACATGACGGTCTGCACGCCTGCATCCGTCACGGTGCGCAGGTTGTCGTTGAAGAACCGGGACCGGAACGGTGCGCCGGTGATGATCTCATAAGAGGGCATGTAGTCGATGCCATCGTCCAGTGCCGAAACTTCTTCGGCCACGGACCGCAACACCGCCTTGGAATAGGTGGTGGCCCGCAGGACGTGATGGCCGCTGGCGGTCGCGGTCAGCGGAACAGGCGAGACCGTCAACAGGATCTTTAGCCGCGGCGCCCAGCGGCGCATCAGGGCAATCGCCTCTGTCAGGTCCGCATGGACCTCGGCAAAGGAGAAATTCACAAATTCATGACGGGCCGGATCGTGTTTGCCGCCCAGCAGGCCCGGCAACGAGGGGTAGACAAGGCCGGTCTCGCGCTCGGCCCAGGCCTCGGTCAGGCCAAGGGTGAAGACAAAGACATCCATCTCGTCAAACATCGCGCGCACCCGCCGCAGATGATCCAGCCGAAAGGCGCAGAGCTCTTCCATGCTGGTGCAGCCGTCGGGTTCGACATTGGGCCGCAGCCCGTCGATCCAGACCGGGCCGCGCCGCCACATGGCCTCTTCATGCAACTGGCCGCTCTCCGCGTCCTGCAACAACTGCAGCAATTGGCGGGCCGTGTAGATATTGCCGTAGCGTGCCGAGAACAGACCATAGCCGAACCGCTGCGCCACCTCGGGCGGCATCAGCGGCGGGGCGGGTTCCGCCTCGACCAGCGTCAGGTCCGAGGCGCGCACATGACGGGCGATGTTCTGGGCAAAACAGCTGCCCGCCGTCGCCACCCGCATCCCCGGGCGCAGCGCGAACTTGGGCGCATAGAGGCCTGCCAGCCGGAAATCCGGTGTCTGGCGGCAGGACTTCCAGAAGGCTTCGGGCGGAAGGTCGGAATAGGGCATGGTGACAGGTTATACAGGGCGACCCGCAAAACTAAGGCAATTCGGCAGCAATCCTGCGACGCTGAATCCGGGGCATTCGACCGGGATTTGTTTCGAATGATTCGCAACGAGAACAACGTAGTCTGGCGTTTTGGATGATCAATCCCGTAACGGTTGCAGAATTGGTTCAGAGTATTGGACAGTTCCTGACAAATTTCGCTTGCCGGGCCCGTCGCATCAAGAACCAGTGCGAAAACAGTTTATTGTTCCAGAAGTGGAAACAGTTGCTCTCCCGATTGGGCGGTTTGACCATCTCTAGCGGGCTTTCCGGGCGGAAACCGCAATATCTCGTGTCTGAGTGTTTCCAAATCGGTTCGAATATTGTGGTTAATCCAAGGCCAGATCCGCACGAATCGGGCGAAATCGGGCCTTCGAAAGGCGCCAGCGCCAGCTTTGCACCATTTTCTCCTTCTCGCACGCTGACCTTCATGTATTAATTTTTAACAAGCCCAACTGGGGGGTGAAGACTGCTGGCCACGGGGGCGGCCGCTGAACAGCTCGCGTTCTTACCGAATGTGAAGTGAAGCGAGGGTGGAGAATCCGCCCGTGCCGCGTATGCGATCTTCGACCACGTAAGAGCGTGGGCGCAGGGCGTCGCGAACACTTCGCATATGAGACAGGTATGGCGAGCGCCGAGGAAACGGGCAGTGCCGTGCGCATTGTCAGCGCACAGGCGTATGGGGCATGCCCCCGTCTTGAGTGGAAGAGGGTAACAAAATGGCTGATTTGGTATTGGATTGGGGTGCCCTTGGTCCTTATGGCACCAACCTGACGGATGAAGATGGCGGTGTTTCCGCCACCGTCGATACAGGCGGCGTGGCCGTCGATGTTTCGTTTGATGCATTGCAACCGGGCGCGCAGGCGTTCACTTTCAACGCGCCGGGATTTGTCGGCGATGGCGAGACCTTTTCGCCCAACTCGTTCCTGAAGCTCTTTGGTGAGGGCACTGGCGCGGCCAGCGACACCTCGACCGCGACGTTGGATTTCCGCGCCACGGACACCGATCTCTACACGGACAGCGTCCAGAACGTCTCGTTCCGTCTGAATGACATCGACATGGGCGACGCGGGTGACCTTTTCGAGGCCGGTGCCGGGTTCGAAGACATCGTCAACGTCACCGCATTTGATCCGGACGGCAACCCAGTCCCTGTCACCCTAACCCTCGGATCCGCCGTGACCAACACCGGCGGAGACCTGACCGGCACGTCGGAAACCGATTTTGAAGACGGCGCGGCCTCTGTTCTGGTCGAAATCGCGGGCCCCGTGTCCTCGATCACCGTGTCCTACGCCAACGGCGAGGTCAGCCAGCAGGGCGTTACCATCTCGGACATCGAATTCTCGACGGTCGATGTGGAAGTCAGCCCGCCGGACGCGGTCGACGACACCGTGACGACCGACGTCGACACCCCGGTCACGCTGGACCCGACCGGCAATGACACCGACCCGGACGGCGATCCTCTGACCGTGACCAGCATCACGCCAGCCAGCAATGGCACGGCCACGCTGAATGGCGACGGGACCGTCACCTATGTCCCGGATTCCGGGTTCTTTGGCGACGACACAATCTCTTACACGATCTCCGACGGAAAGGGCGGTACGGACACGGCGACGATCACCTTTACCGTCGAAGATCCCAACCAGGCACCGGTCGCCGAGGACGACACGGCGACCACCACGGGCGGCACGCCGGTCACAATCGACGTTCTGGCCAATGACAGCGATCCCGATGGCGATCCGATCACTCTGGTCGGAGCGTCGATCCTTCCGGCCAACGGAACGGTCGCGGCCAATGCCGACGGCACCTTTACCTATACGCCGGACGCGGGCTTCACCGGCACCGACACCTTCACTTACGGGATCGAGGACGACTCGGGCGCGTTTGATGACGCAGCCGTAACGGTAACGGTTGGAGACTCTCCGCCGCCGCCGCCGCCGCCGCCCCCGCCGCCGCCGCCCCCGCCGCCGCCGGCGGATCCCCGGATTGACGCCGACGTTTTTCCGGTCGATCCGGCCGATCAGGCACTTGACCCTCTGGACGGGCTCGATGAAGACCCCGATCCGTCCGACGACCTTGACAATATTGTCGGCGACGGCACGGACGAACTGATCGAGACCGGCGACGATGCCGACACCATTTCTGCCGGAGGCGGCGACGACACCGTCAATCCGGGGATCGACAACGATCTGGTCGACCTCGGTGGCGGCGACGACTCCTTGTTTGACGTGCAGGGCGCCGACACGATCTATGGCCGAGCAGGCAACGACACGATCATCGCAGGCACCGACACCTTCTCTGACTACGAAGGGGACGATCTGGCCTTTGCACCGGGGACACCGCTTAACAACCTCGGCTTTACCTCGGACCCGAACCAGGAAGACGGCCGGGACTATGTCGAAGGCAACCTCGGTGATGACGTCGTCGCGACCGGCGACGACCGCGACACCATTGACGGCGGCGGCGGCAACGACACGCTGGATGGCGGCATCGACGATGACAGCATCATGGGTGGTCAGGGCGACGACTCGCTGATCGGCTCGCACGGCTCCGACACGCTGGATGGCGGCCAGGGCAATGACACGCTGGACGGCTCGAACCTGGCCGCTCTGGAACTGACCGACGACATCGACGTCAACACCGAAAACGACCGCGACCTGTTGCAGGGCTTCCTTGGCGACGACTCACTGATCGGTGGCGACGACGATGACACCCTGATGGGTGGCTCGGGCAACGACACGCTGGATGGCGGTATCGACGATGACATCCTGATGGGTGGCGGCGACGATGACACGCTCATCGGCGGGCAGGGCAACGACACCCTGAACGGCGGCGCCGGCGATGACGACATCGATGGCGGCTCTGATCGCGACGTGATCGTGGTCGACAGCGCGGCGGATGGCATCGGCGACACGGTGGACGGCGGCTCCGGCGGCTTCATCGCCCAGGCGAACCCCGAAGACCCGCCGAACCAGGACTACGACATCCTCGACCTGTCGGGTGTCGGAGCAGAGGGTATCGACTGGCGTGCGGTCAACACCGTGGCCGACAGCAACGGCAACGGTCTGGACGGCACCATCGAGTTTCTCGACGGCTCCGGCGCCGTGACCGGCACCATGGACTTCTTCGAGATCGAGGAAATCGTGCCCTGCTTTACCCCCGGCACCTTGATCGCCACCCCAAAGGGAGAGCGTCTGGTGGAGGATCTGGAGGTCGGTGACCGGGTCATCACCCGCGACAACGGCATTCAGGAGATCAAGTGGGTGGGCCGCAAGGACCTCTCCGGCTTCGATCTGGCGCGCAAGCCGCACTTCAAGCCGGTCCTGATCCAGCAGGGCGCGCTGGGGAACAATCTGCCCGAGCATGACATGCTGGTGTCGCCCAACCACCGCGTTCTGGTGGCCAATGACAAGACCGCGCTCTATTTCGAAGAGCGTGAGGTTTTGGTCGCGGCCAAGCACCTGACCGGTCTGGACGGGGTGGACGAAGTCGAGGCCAATGGCGTCGCCTACATCCACGTGATGTTCGAAAGCCACGAGGTCATCCTGTCGAACGGTGCCTGGACCGAAAGCTTCCAGCCCGGCGACTACAGCCTCAAGGGCATTGGAAACGCGCAGCGTCAGGAAATCCTGGACCTCTTCCCCGAGCTGGAACATGCCGAAGGTCTCAAGGCCTACGCCTCGGCCCGCCGCTCGCTGAAAAAGCATGAGGCCGCGCTCTTGACCGACTAAGGGTCTGGCCGAAACGGAATATGCAGCCCGTTCCGGCGCACGACGACCCGCGCGCCCGGAACGGAACACGGAAACGGGGCGGCCTTGGCTGCCCCGTTTTCCATTTGTGCGCCGTATCCGGGCTTCGCCGTCCAATCCGAACAATTCTTGTATTTACGATTTGGCAAGCCCGCTGGGACAAACTGCTGTCGGGGGATTCCCTCTCACGGTTGGGAACATGGCTCAGGATAAAATCTGTCTGATTGTCGATGACGTGGAATTTGACCGCCGCATGATGCGGCGTGTCTTTGCCAAGCATTGCCCCGACATGCCGCTGATGGTGGCGCGAAATCTGACAGAGGCGCGCAAGCGCATGAAAGAACAGAATGTCAGTATTCTCTTTCTGGACAATGCTTTGCCAGACGGAATGGGCGTGGATTTTGTGGCAGAACTGTCGGACGACAAAGACTTGCGCGGCATCCCGGTCATCATTGTCAGCGACTTTCCGTCACCCTTCATGTACGCCAAGGCGCGCGCCGCCAATGTGCGCGAGGTTTGGTCCAAGCGCGAATTTGTCGGCGCTTCAGTACAAAGGGTGGTCAAAAAGCACGCCCGCCTGAATTAGGCGGGCGTTACTTTTTCTTTTCAAGCGCTTGCGGCGTGGTCTTTAACTGGTAACGCAGGTCTGCTGCGCCTGACGCCATTGGGTCCAGGCCTCGGGCGTGTCCAGATCTGTCAGGGCGCGCCGTTCGGGAATGGAAATCTGGCGCACCCTGTGTGCGTTGGTGCGCAGGATATCCCGTGCCCCCTGATCCCCGGTCAGAGTCTGCAACGCCATAAAGCAATCCTCGGGGAACAGCACGGGATGGCCCGGCTTGCCATCCTCGGTCGTGGCTTGCTGCAGCAACGGGAAGGGGAGCGCGGTGAATCCGTCGATCAGTTTCTTGATATCCTCGGTTTCGATCTCCGGCATATCCGCGGGCAGGATGATCACGGCCTTCAGACCGCGCGGCAGCATCCCGACGCCCCTGCGGATAGAGGCAGACATGCCCTCTGCCGCATCCGGAACAGCAATCAGTTGCACCGGCAACCCCGCCAGGGAGCGGGCGCGTGGGTGGTCATAGTCTGGCAGGGTAACAGCCACATGGGCACCCGTCGCCACAGCGCGCAGCGCCTGCCGACGGAGAAGAGGCGTGCCATCCACGTCCTCGATGAGTTTGTCGCGTCCGCGCATCCGAGAGGAGGCGCCCGCGGCGGGTATGAGAATCGCAATATCCAGCATAAGCCGTACTCTATCATAGGATGCGCAATTATGTGACCTTTCTTCATCGCAGTGCGCAACTTTTTGTAGATCAGATTGACATAACCCCTAAATGCTGCAGTGCAACATTGGCTTTCTTGCCGAATCTCACCCTCGCATCCGCAGGCCTTCGGGATCGAAAAGTGGCTCTGAGATCAACCTTGCCGGTCGTAGTTGGCCCAGTATTTCAATTTCTGCGGACAACTGGCAGTGGGCTTTTTCACGAGGGATCAGGGCGTTGGCGATGGATTTCTTCCCGAAATGGGAATATCCGCCCGAGGTGCAAAACCCCTGAACCCTGCCGTCGATCCAGACCGGCTCATAGGCATGAACATCTGCTTCTGCCGCGTCAACTTCGAAGGCAACAAGTTGCCGTTGCGGCGGTGCAGCACGTTCCGCCAGCGCCGCCTCACATCCGATATAGCCGCTTTTACGCCAGTCGATGAACCGGTCCAGGCCGGTTTCGGCGGCCGTGTAGTCCGGTGAATACTCCCGGCCCCAGGACCCAAAGAACCGGTCCAGACGCAGGCTCATCATGGCGCGCATGCCAAAGGGTTTCATGCCGAGCGGGGCACCGGCCGCCGAAAGTGTCTGCCAAAGCTGCCTTTGCGCCATCGGATCGCAGTAGATCTCATACCCGAGGTCACCAGTATATGAGACGCGCTGGACAAGGCATTCGGTCATGCCAAGGGTCATCGCCCACACGTCGCGGAATTTCATACCCGCCACATCAGTAAGAGTGCAGGCCTGCAGGATCTCGCGGGACTGCGGGCCTGCGATCTGAAACCCGTTCTGTTTGTCACTTATATTTTCAATGCTTACGCCGGTTTCCTCATGTTGCAGGAACCAGCGCATGTGATAGGCCTGCGCCCCGTATGAAGCGGTCAGGCGAAAGTCCGTTTGGCTGAGGCAACTCACCGTGAAGTCACCGATGATCCGCCCCGCCGGTGACAACATCGGCGACAGGCTCAGGCGCCCCGGCTTGGGAATGCGCCCCGCCATGATCCGGTCCAGCCAACCGCGGGCGTTCGGCCCGGTCACGCGATATTTGCCGAAGTTATGGACCTCGTTGATCCCTGCCGCGTCTCGCACCGCGTGCACTTCGCGTGCCGTCGCCTCCCATGCGTTGGAGCGGCGAAAGGACGGCGTCTCGAACCGTGGTTCACATTCGGCGGCGAAATAGTTCACCACTTCCAGCCCGTATTGCGCGCCCCAGACCGCGCCCATTCCGTCAAAGATGTCATACATCGGCGTTGTGCGGTTGGTCCGCGCCGCTGGCAGTTCCTCGTTCGGATAGCTGACAGAGAACCGTTTCTGATAGTTTTCAATGACTTTCGGCAGGGTGTAGCCTGGCGAGATCCAGTCGCCAAAGCGCGAAACATCCATCGCCGCCGTGTCCCGTTCACATTCGCCATGCACCATCCACTGCGCCAGCATCAGCCCCACGCCGCCGCCCTGAGAGAATCCGGCCATGACACCGCAGGCCGACCAATAGCCGCGCATCCCCGGAACGGGCCCGACCAGCGGGTTGCCATCCGGGGCAAAGGTGAAGGGACCATGAATGACGGACTTGATCCCGGCGCGTTCCAGAACTGGAAAGCGTTTGTACGCAAATTCAATGCTTTGCTCGATCTTGTCAAAGTCATCCGGCAAGAGTTCGTGGCCGAAATCCCATGGCGTGCCCTTGACCGCCCAGGGGCGGCAAGGTTGTTCGTAGAACCCTATGCACAGGCCGCGCCCTTCCTGCCGCAGATAGCTTTCTCCGGCGGGGTCCATTACGTGCGGATGCTCGGCTTTGCGTTCGTAGATTTCGGGTGTTTCCTCGGTGACGAGGTACTGATGCTCCATCGGGTGCAGGGGCAGATAGACACCGGCCATCGCGCCGACCTCACGCGCCCAGAGACCGGCGGCATTGACGACGTGGTCGGCATGGATGGTGCCCTTGTCGGTGACCACGTCCCATGTGCCATCAGCGCGAGGTCCGGTTTCCAACACTTTGGTATGCAGATGAATTTCCGCCCCGCCCATGCGCGCGGCCCTGGCGTAGGCGTGGGTGGTGCCAGAGGGATCGAGGTGCCCGTCCAGCGGATCATAGAGCCCGCCGAGGATGCCGTCGGTGTTGACGATCGGGGCCAGCTTCGCAATCTCGTCGGGGGAAACGATCTCTGTCTCCAGCCCCATGTAGCGATGCTTGGCGCGCTCGGCCAAAAGCATGTCGAACCGGTCCTTGTTGTCGGCCAGTGTGACGCCGCCGACGTGATGCAGCCCGCAGGACAGGCCGGTCAGCTCTTCCAGTTCGCGGTACAGGCGGATGGTATAGCCTTGCAGGGCCGCCATGTTGGTGTCACCGTTCAGGGTATGGAACCCGCCCGCCGCGTGCCATGTGGAACCGGATGTCAGCTCCGAGCGTTCCAGTAGCATCACGTCGGACCACCCAAGCTTGGTCAGGTGATACAAAACGGAACAGCCGACGACACCGCCTCCGATGACGACAACGCGGGTGGTGGTTTTCATGGCTGACCTCCTGTCGGTTCTCCGGCACAGTCTCAGGACGTGCGCAGGGGGACAACCGCCTGCGGGCGACAGGAAATGTCGGGAACAGGATACAACGGATGCTTCGAAGCCTTCTGAGACGTCTGCGTCAGGTCGCGAGGCGGATCCATTTCCGGGTGATCCTGTTTGCTGTGCTGACGCTGGTGGCGCTGGCGCTGTCGCGTTTCCTTGGTCCACTGATTCCTGATTGGCTGGGCGAACGCATCGGGGCGGAATCGGTCGACCCGATTCTGAACACGCTGGCCTCTTCGATGCTGGCGGTCACGATCTTTTCGCTGACCATCATGACCGGCGCGCTGCAGACGGCAGCGGGAAACTGGACGCCGCGCAGCCATCTTGTCCTGCGTCAGGACACCGTCACGCAGTCGGTTTTGTCCACTTTCCTTGGCGCCTACCTCTTTGCCATTGTCGGGATTGTCATGCGCGCGGCCCATCTTTTTGACGACCGCGAGATTGTTGTTTTGTTCCTGATGTCACTGGTCGTCGTGGCGCTTGTCCTGTTGTCCCTGATCCGCTGGATTCTGCACCTCGAAGGTCTGGGCAGCCTGCCGTTCACCGCCTCCCGGATGGAGGCCGAGGCCGTGCGGTCGGTGCGGCGGTCCTCCGAACAGCCCTGTCACGGGGCAAATCCGCTGTCGCCGGAAGGGCGGGAGATCCCTCGGGACTGCCTGCGGATCACGGCCGCAAGCGCAGGTTACCTGCAGCAAATCTTTCAGGAGGCGATTCAGGCAGAGGCGGAAGAACGCGATATTTGCGTCTACATCCCGGTGGCGGTGGGAGACTACATGCTGCCGGGGCAGACGATTGCCTGGGTGTCCGGCACCGATGAACTGGCCAGCGCGACAGAGACCATCCTGAACGAAAGCCTGCCACTGGCCCCGGACCGCAGCTTTGAAGAGGACCCGCTTTTCGGCGTCACCGTCCTGTCCGAGGTGGCGGTGCGCGCCTTGTCACCGGGGGTCAACGACCCGGGAACCGCCATCGACGTGATCAACCGTTTGGCGCGTGTGCTGGCCCCACTTCGGACTGCACCGATGGACGAGCCTGACCATGACCGGCTTTGGGTGCGGCCCTTGCAGGCCGATGATCTGGTCCGTGCGGGATTTGACCCGATTGCCCGCTGTGCCGCGGACACGCTGGAGGTCCACCTGCAGCTGCAGCATGCGTTGCGGCAATTGGCCGAGGTGGCTGAAGACCCCTCCCTGGCCAAGGCGGCGCGCGACCTGTCCCGCCGCGCGCTGGACCGGGCAGAGGCGGACTTCAGCTTTGACGCGGATCTGGAGCGGCTGCGTCAGGCCATTGATTGAGCAGGGTCAGGACTTGGCCCAGGCCAGCAGCTCTGCCGCGCGCGCCCTGATCCACAGCAGGTCAAACCCGGCGATGATCCGGTATCCGCGCGCGAAGGCGGCCTCGGCCTGCGCCTCTGTCAGTCCGACATTGCCAAGGGGCAGGCCGCGCGCATGGGCCGCCGCCTCGACCCGTTCGACGGCAGCAACGAAATCGGGGTGGTCGAACTGGCCAGAAACCCCCAGCGCGGTCGACAGGTCGAATCCGGCGACGATCAGGACGTCGATGCCGGGCACTGCGCAGATTTCTTCGATGTTCTCGATGGCCTCGACGGTTTCGATCAGCAACATGCAGACCAGTTCCGGCGCGATGTCCCGCGCATATCCCGGAATGTCGGTGTGCCACCGCGACTGTGCGATAAAGGGGCCGAACCCACGGCTGCCCCCGGGCGGATAGCGCAAGGCCTTGACCGCCCAGTCCGCCTCGGCCGCGGTGCGGATCAGGGGAAAGCATATGCCCTCGGCCCCGAGGTCCAGCGCGCGCTTGACCTGTGCATCGGTGCATTCGGCAATCCGCACGATTGGCGCGCAATCCGTTCCTGCCGTCGCTGCAATCATCGCATGGGCCGACCCATAATCGACCGCCCCATGTTCGAGGTCGATAATCACGTTGTCCACGCCGGAGGCGGCAATCGCCTGCGGCACCGTGGCCGAGGGGATGGTGCAGACGACAGAGGTCAGGCGGCTGTCAGCGCGTCTTAACTTGGTCTTGAGGCTGGGCATGGCGGGGCGGTCCTGTTCCTGGGCTGTGGTTCTTGTTCTTGTCCCGGCAGACTAGTCGGGGCTGGAGGATTGCGATAGCACGCTGTCTGGTGGGGATCGCGATAGCGCTGTCGGGAGGTGATGCAGGCGCGACGAAATATGTCGGGTTTCGACAAGTCGGCGCCGCCGCCAGCCCGCAGGATCGGCCCGAGCAGCAGTCTAAGGAGCGCGTCCCATGCGCAGCCAAGCCCAGGCCGTCGTGATCGGCGGCGGAGTCATCGGATGTTCCATCCTCTACCACCTCACCAAACTGGGCTGGACAGATGTTGTGCTGCTGGAGCGGGATGAGTTGACCAGCGGGTCAACCTGGCACGCGGCGGCGAATATCCACGGGCTGCATGACAGCACCAATATCTCGCGCCTTCAGCACTATACCATGACCCTCTACAAGGATCTGGAGGCGGAAACCGGTCAGAGCTGCGGCGTGTTCCAGTCCGGAGGCCTGTACCTTGCCCAGACAGAGGCGCGCGAACATCAGCTGCGCCTGCAGGCGGCCAAGGCGAAACTCTACGGCATGAATTTCCACGAGGTGGGCCGGGACGAGGCAGAGCGCCTGCACCCGCTGGTGGATTTCGACGGCATCCGCTGCATCATGTTCGAACCGGACGGCGGCAATGTCGACCCTTCCGGCGTGACGGCGGCCTATGCCGCAGGCGCGCGGCAGAAAGGGGCGGAGATTCATCGCTTTACCCCGGTCACGGCGACAGAGGCGCAATCTGACGGCACATGGATCGTGCGCACTCCAAAGGGCGACATCGCAACGCCCTGGGTCATCAATGCCGCCGGTCTCTGGGGGCGGGAGGTGGCCGCCCTGGCGGGGATCAGGCTGCCGCTGCAACCGACGGAACATCAGTATTTCGTCACCGAAACGATTCCGGAAATCGCCGCGATGGGCCGGCGTCTGCCCTCTGTCGCGGATCGCGACGGCGAATATTACCTGCGGCAAGAGGGCAAGGGCCTGTTGATCGGGGCCTATGAGCGGGACGTGCGGCTCTGGGCGGAACAGGGCACGCCACTGGACTTCGCGCATGAACTGTTCGCCGACGATCTGGAACGCATCGAGGACAACATGATGCGGGCCATCGACCGCGTGCCCGTGGTCGGCACGGCGGGGATCAAGCGGGTCATCAACGGGCCGATGATCTGGTCGCCGGATGCGAACGTGCTGATGGGGCCGGTGCCGGAACTGAAAGGCTATTTCGTCTGTGGCGGCATCATTCCCGGCTTCTCGCAGTCCGGCGGCATGGGCCTTATGGTCGCGCAATGGATCATCGAAGGTGAAATGCAGTACGACATGTTCGCCTGGGACATGGCGCGGTTCGGTGACTGGGCGGGTGAGGCCTTTACCAAGGCGCGGGTGAGGAACCAATACGCGCATCGGTTTGCCATCCATTTCCCGGGAGAGGAACGCGAGGCCGGGCGTCCGGTGCGCACGCGCCCCGTGTTCGGGAGGCAAGGGGACATGGGTGCAAAATTCGGCCTGAATTACGGCTGGGAACATCCGGCCTATTTCGACGCCGAGACACCGGACACCCCGGGATTTACCCGTCAAGGCTGGTGGGAAAGTGTCGGACGCGAGGCGCAGATGCTGCGCGAGAGCGGGGGGATCATAGATATCTCCAACTTCGCCAAGTACAGCGTGACCGGACCGGGGGCCGAGGACTGGCTGAACGCTGTCTTCGCGAACCGGATGCCGCGTCAGGTGGGCCGGTCCTGCCTGACCCCTCTGATCGGCAAACGCGGTGGCATCGCCGGGGACTTTACCGTCACCCGTCTGGCCGAGGATGAATTCTGGATGATCGGCTCGGGTATGGCCGAACGCTATCACGCCCGGTTCTTTGCAGAGGTGCCCTTGCCGCCAGGCACACGGTTCACCTCGCTCACCCAGTCGACCTGCGGCTTTAATGTGGCGGGCCCGCGCTCTCGCGAGATGCTGCAACGGATGACCAATGCGTCTCTGGGCAACGGCGAATTCCCCTTCATGAGGTCGCGCAGGATCGAGGTCTCGGGCATCGAGGTCATGGCGCTGCGGGTGTCCTTCACCGGCGATCTGGGCTGGGAGTTGCACTGTCGCGAAGAGGACCAGATCAGGCTGTATGAGACCTTGCTGGAGGCGGGCAGGGCCATGGGTATCGGACCCGTGGGCAGCCGGGCGCTGATGTGTCTGCGCATCGAAAAAGGCTATGGGTCTTGGGGCCGCGAATACAGCCCCGAATACTGGCCGCAGGAGGTGGGCCTGGACCGACTGTGCAAGCTGGACAAGGATTTCCTGAACAAGGACGCGCTGTTGCGGGTCATCGACAAACCGGCGCGCGAAACACTGGTGATCCTCGCGCTGGACGAAGAGGCGGTTGCCGCTTCCGGGGCGGATGCCACCGGGGGAGAGCCGATTTTCCGCGACGGTCAGGGGATAGGCCGCGTGACCTCGGGTGGTTACGGCTATTCGGTCGGACAGAGCCTTGCGCTTGGCTATGTCAAGGCGGGCACAGCGGCGCCGGGCGACCGGGTCGAGGTCATGGTGCTGGGCCGTCCGCACGCCGCCGTAATCCTGTCAGAGCCGCCTTTCGATCCTGCGGGGGCGCGTTTGCGGGCCTGACACCTCTTTCCCAGGGTGGTGGGTGGTGTGTCACAAGCGGCATTGCCTGCGTCTTAACCCGAGCCAACACGGCCCCGATCCAAATACGGGACGATCCACGGTCAAGGGATGATACATCCGTCGCTGAAAACCATTGATTTAATGCGGGATTTTCATCCCGCCTTCGATCCCAGCGGCCGCACTTTCAGCCGCGTGATCCGGTTGTTCTCTCGCGCCATGACTTCAAAACGGAAGCCGTGGAAGCTGAAGACCTGCCCCACGGTCGGGATCATCTGCGCCTCATGGATCACAAGCCCGGCCACGGTATTGGCCTCGTCATCCGGCAGGGACCAGTCCGTCGCGCGGTTGAAATCGCGGATCGTCATGGCGCCGTCGATCCAGTAATGCCCATCTTCGGCGCGCTTGATCGGATGCTCGGCATCGGGGTCGAATTCATCGGTGATCTCGCCCACGATCTCTTCGAGAATATCCTCCAGCGTGATCAACCCCTGCAGCGCGCCGTATTCATCCACCACCAGCGCAAAATGCGTCCGACGCCGCAGGAACTGCCGCATCTGTTCATCCAGAGAGGTGGTATCGGGCACGAAGTAGGGTTTCATCGCGATGTCCGTCAACTTGAACCCGGCGATGGCGCCCGCCATGGTCTGATCCTCGTCCACCAGCCGATACATGGCGCGCAGCAGGTCCTTGGCGTGGATCACGCCGATGATGTTTTCCGGATCGTCACGGAAGACGGGCAGGCGGGTGTGGCTGCTCTCAAGGCATTGTTCCAGGATTTCCTGCGGGCGCGCGTCGGCGTCCAGCATCTCGATCTTGGACCGATGCAGCATGATTTCCTCGACCGTGCGTTCGGACAGGTCCAGCGCCCCAAGGATCCGGTCGCGGTCTTCTTTCTCGACCACACCCTCGGAATGGCCCAGTTGCAGGGCGCCCGCGATCTCCTCTCGCACCGCAAGGATATGGCTGTCGGGGTCGGTCCTGACCCCGAAAACCCACAAAACACCGCGCACCAGCACCCGGACAAAGGACACGACCGGCGCAAACAGCCGGACCACAACGGCGATCGGCGCGGATACGGCGGCGGCGGCGGTTTCGGGGTTGGTGATGGCATAGGTCTTGGGCAGCACTTCGGCAAAGATCAGGACCAGCAGAGTCATGACGGCGGTGGCGTAGACCACGCCGCTCTCGCCAAGGGCGCGGGTAAAGATCATCGTGGCCAGGGCGGTGGCAAGGATGTTCACAAGGTTGTTGCCCAACAGGACCGATCCGATCAGCCGTTCATTGTCCTCGGTGATCTTCAACGCGCGTTCGGCCCCGCGCGATCCCTTGTCGGTGGCGGCGCGCAGCTTGCCGCGCGAGGCGGCGGTCAGGGCCGTCTCCGACCCCGAGAAGAAGGCCGACAGCATGATGAGCCCGAGAATCGAGGCGGCGGTGATCCAGAAGGCCGCGTCGAATGTAGCGGTCTGAGCTTCCATGGGTTTTGCTTTCCTTTGAACGTGACCGGGTTATGGGGGCGGGGGCCACGGCAATCAAGAGGGCGCGCGCCATCCTTGGGGCGGCACCAAGCGGGACGTGTCCTGCGGGTCAGGGCGGCGGCGCGTCAGCCCGGCGCTTCGGGGTCGCGGGCCAGCGGATGGTGTTCCAGAACAAGGTCGCGCAGGCGTTCTTCCAGCACATGAGTGTAGATTTCGGTGGTGGCCACATCCGCGTGGCCCAGCAGGGTCTGGATGGCGCGCAGGTCCGCGCCATTGGCCAGCAGATGCGTGGCAAAGGCGTGCCGAAGGGTGTGCGGCGTGACCTTGTCGGGGGAAACCCCGGCCTCGACTGCGAATTCCTTGATCAGCATGTAAAAGGCATGACGGGTCAGGTGCCCCGCCTTGCCGCGCGAGGGAAACAGGAAGGATGAGGCGGGCTTGCCCTTGGCCCGCGCCGCGTCCTCCTGGGTGTCGCGTTCGGTCAGCCAAACGGCCAGTGCCGCGCGCGCGGGCGGCGACAGCGGCACCATGCGTTCCTTGCCGCCTTTGCCGCGGATCAGCAGCATCCGGGGGTCGCCGCGCGCCGCACCGATCGGCAGCGAGACCAGTTCCGTCACCCGCATTCCGGTGGCATAGAGCACCTGCATCAGGCAGGCGTTGCGGATGCGGTCAGCTTCGGTCCGGCCATGCGCCTGCGCGGCGTCCAGCAGGCGGTCGACCTCTTCGACCGACAGCGTCTTGGGCAGCCGCTTGTCGCGGCCCGGCCCGGCGATCTGCATGGCCGGGTTGTCTTCGCGCAGGCCTTCCTCGAAGGCGAAACGATACAGCTGTTTGACTGATGACAGGCGGCGGGCGCGGGTGGCGCGGGACAGGCCCTGGGCGTCGCAATGGATCAGGTAGGATTCGATATCCGCCTGCATCGCCCCGGCAAAGTCCTTGCCTGCATCCTGCAGCCAGTCCTGCACATGGGCCAGATCGCGGTCATAGGCAGCCAGGGTATTGGCCGCAGCGCCGCGTTCGGCGGCCAATGCCTCAAGGAACAGGGGCACCCAGCGGGCGGGCGTCACCGGCGTGCCCTTTCGGCGTCAAGGATCATCAGTTCCAGCGAAGCCCGCCGGGCCAGATCCTCCAGCCCGACCGCGCGGAAAGTGGCGATTGAATCCGTCAGGTCCTGCCCGTTGCCGTCTGCCCCGCTGGCAAAGAGCGACATGGCGCGCAGGATCACCTCGCCCAGACGGCCTTCATCCAGTTGACCGCGCAGAACATCCGGTACGGCCGCCCCACCGAAGGCTGCGGCGACCGAGGGGGCGTGTGGCAGGTCAACAATCCCTTGAGGTGGCTGCCCGGTTGCAATCGCGGTCAGGAATCGCGTCTCGACACTGCTGTCGGTCAGACCCGAGGCGAGGGTTTCGTAGGCCGGTGACAAGAATCCGGCCCGCTGCGCGATCCCGGCCGAGCGGTCCTGCATCGGCACTTTTGCCAGATCCTCGGCATAGAGTTCGGCAAAGGGCACCAGCAGCCGGGCCGATGCCATCTGCGGCCAGACGCGTTCCAACTCGGGGGCAACCACGCCCGCCGCACCACGCGGCAGTGTGCGCTCAAAATCCTGCAGCGCGTCGACCCGGTCCCATATGCCTCCGGAGGCCGCCGGTTCGCGCAGGGTATAGATGCCCAGCAGCCGGTTGGCGGACAGGCTGCCCGCCCGCGCCAGCCGCTCTGCCGCCTGTATCTGCGCGCGCCAGCCATTGTCTCCGGAGAGGTCCAGCACGGCAAAGGGCAGCGGCAGCGGAGCTGTGGGCAGCGGCTCTCCCAGCGCCTCGAACAGCCGGAATTCGAGCGGGGTCGGCCGCACGGGCGGCAAGAGCGCCGCCCCGTTGCCCAGTTCGGGGTCAAGGAAACGGGTCAGCAGTTCCGCCTTGCGCCCGGTCAGATCGCCAAGGGTCTGCGCGCTTTGAAGGGTCAGCGCCGCCCGGGGCCAATCCCCCGACCGCGCGGTGCAGAACACCAGCAGGGCAATGTCGTCACTCAGGCGCGGCTGTACGGACAAGGCGCGGCAGACCGGCTCTGACTGGCCCAGCAACAGCGCGAGATCCGCCCAGATGGCAAAGAGATGCGGGTCCTGCACGCCGGTGATGTCCAGCAGGGCCAGCGCCTCTTCGACAAGGCCCTGATCCTCGAGCCAGGTCAGGCGCGCGGTCAGATAGGCAAGATCACTGTCCCCGTCGGGCGGTTCCGCCTCGGCCAGCATCATGGCCCGCATCTGGGCACGCAGGGCGGGCACAGGCAGATCCAGCGCACGGATCAATCCCTCCAGCGTGGCGGGTTCCGAGGCGCGCCACAGCGACAGGGGCAGACCGGTCACGCTGGGCGGCAACAGCCCCGCAACGCCAAGGTTCGGGGCGTCCAGCGGCGCCTCCTCGACCCGCGGCGGTGTGGCGCTGCGGGCAATGGGATCATCCTGCGCCGCTGCGCCCTGCACAAGCAACGCGGCGGCACTGCAGGTCAGGGCAAACCTGCCCACGCGCTCCAGAAGGCGCGAAAAACCCTTCGGGGGAGTCTGATCAACCGTCATTGAGTTCCACGGGAACACGTCGTTCCGATTGCGGCGGGCTGAAGTCTGCGCCGAAGAACGGCCCGACATAGGCGTAGGCCACCAGCGCCAGCCCGGCCAGCACCAGCAGATAGAACAGCCACTTGATTAGTCGGCCCATGAGAAACCACCCTGCCTCGTCTTTTTTCCATCTTATACCTAGCCTTTTTCGCGCGATCACGTCATTCACGCAACAGACAAGAGATGGGCGAAGGATGGCCGAGGCAACGGTTCACAAGGGTTTGATCCTGCACAAGACAATCGTCTTCGTGGGGATGATGGGGGCAGGAAAGACGGCAGTTGGCCGCACCCTGGCGGCACAGCTTGGCGTCATCTTCCGCGATTCGGATCACGAGATCGAAGAAGCCGCCAACATGACCATCGCCGAGATTTTTGCCCGCGACGGCGAGGCTTTTTTCCGGCGCAAGGAAAGCCAGGTGATCGAACGTCTGCTCGAGGGCGCGCCGGGCATCCTGTCCACCGGCGGCGGGGCCTTCCTGGCCGAACGCAACCGCGAGATGATATCCCGCATGGGGGTCTCTGTCTGGCTGAATGCCGATCTCGACCTGCTCTGGGAAAGGGTCCGGCACAAGGACACCCGCCCGCTGCTGCGCACGGCGGACCCCAAGGGCACCTTGAAAGGGCTCTATGAGGCGCGGGTCCCGACCTATGCAATGGCCGATGTGCAGGTGGGGTCCCTGCCGGGCATGTCGCTGGACAGGATGGCGCGGCGGGTCGCGGAGCAATTGGTCGAAACACGGCCGGATGTCATCGAGAGGGTGAAATGACCGAAACGGTAAGAGTGCCGCTGCCGGGGCGGGAATACGACGTGCGCATCGGCGCGGGCGTGCTGGAACGGGCAGGGGCAGAGATCGCCCCGCTGCTGAAACGCCCCCGCGTTGCCGTGGTCAGCGACGAGACTGTGGCGGCGGCACACCTGGGCACGCTGAAACAGGCGCTGGCCGCCGAAGGCATCGCCTGTGTTTCGCTGGCCCTGCCCGCCGGCGAAAGCACCAAGGGGTGGCCACAATTCACCCGCACCGTGGAATGGCTGCTGGAGCAAAGGGTCGAACGGCGTGACGTGGTGGTGGCGCTTGGCGGCGGCGTGATCGGCGATCTGGTGGGGTTCGCGGCAGCGGTCCTGCGGCGCGGCGTGCGGTTTGTGCAGATCCCGACCTCGCTGCTGGCGCAGGTCGACAGTTCCGTCGGCGGCAAGACCGGCATCAACGCGCCGCAGGGCAAGAACCTGATCGGCGCGTTTCACCAGCCCTCCCTTGTGCTGGCCGACATTGCCGTGCTGGACACCCTGACCACGCGCGACTTTCTCGCGGGCTACGGCGAGGTGGTGAAATACGGCATGCTGGGCGATGCGGCCTTCTTTCAATGGCTCGAAGACAACGGCAGTTGTGTCGCCTCGGGTGACCGCGCCGCGCGGGCCTATGCCGTGCAACGTTCGGTCGAGATGAAGGCCGAGATCGTGCTGCGGGATGAAACCGAACAGGGAGATCGGGCGCTTCTGAACCTCGGTCATACCTTCTGCCATGCGTTGGAGGCGGCGACCGGCTACTCGGACAGGCTGCTGCACGGCGAGGGCGTCGCCATCGGCTGCGCGCTGGCCTTCGAACTTTCCGCGCGCCTGGGCCTCTGCGCCCAGGAAGACCCCAGCCGGGTGCGGGCGCTGCTCAAGGACACCGGCATGCGCTGCGACCTGAAGGACATTCCCGGAGATCTGCCCTCGGCAGAGGCGTTGCTGGACCTGATGGGACAGGACAAGAAGGTGATCGACGGCCAATTGCGTTTCATTTTGGCCAAAGGCATCGGTGCGGCCTTCGTCACCTCGGACGTCCCGCGCGAGACTGTTCTGACTCTTCTGCAGGAACAACTCGCCGAACGTTGACTTGGGAACAGGCTGCCTGTGTTTCTCACCATGTTTCTTTGGTTTTTCAAATACCCTCGGGGGAGTCAGGGCGGCGCCCTGACGGGGGCAGAGCCCCCCGCGCGCGTGCCGCAGGCGCGCGCGGATCGGCCCCGCCAGGGGCCGAAATCCCTCGCCCCCCTAAAGCGTTGTCCGAAAACCTGACTCACTGAACGCTGCCTGAAATCAGAGATTTCAACGCGTTATATGATGATCGATGTCTCAGGTATTTCGCGAAACGCGCTAAATGCCCGCTGCGCAGCACCATCAACTCGCCAAGGTTTTCAAACGGGACATAACCGATCACATGACCGGCCTTGTCCGCGAAATCCACGGCCGGGGCCTGATGCAGGGCGTGATCCAGCGGTGCGCTACCGCGCGCTGTTTTTCTGCAGGCTGCGAGGTGACGCGAAACCACTGACGGTTGCGCCTTTTGGGGCGCGAAGGGATCACTGCCGCGAGGGCGTAAAGGGCAGCTTTGCCCTCCACCCCTATACAAGTGCCCGGCGTCGTCGTCTGGCGAAAAGGACAGGCCGCGCGGCCGACGATGCCGGTCCTTGGCCCCGGAAGCCCCGCGAGTCCCTGTTTCAGAACGGGATTTCGTCATCAAGATCGCGGGACGGCGCACGGGAAGGGGCCGAGCCGCCGCCCGAACCACCGCCAGAACCGCCACCCGGGCCATCGCCATAGTCGCGGTCATCGTAACCGCCGCCACCACCGTAGTCGCTGCCGCCGGATCCGCCACCAAAGTTGCCGCCACCGCCACCGCCGCCTTCACGACCGTCAAGCATCTGCAGCGAGCCGCCAAAGCCCTGGATGACCACCTCGGTCGAATAGCGATCCTGTCCGGACTGGTCCTGCCATTTGCGGGTCTGAAGCTGGCCTTCGATATAGACCTTGGAGCCTTTGCGCAGGTATTGCTCGCAGACGCGCACAAGCCCTTCCTGGAAGATTGCGACGGAATGCCATTCCGTCCGCTCGCGGCGCTCTCCCGTGTTGCGGTCCTTCCAGTTCTCGGATGTGGCGATCCGCAGGTTGCAGACCTTGCCCCCGTTCTGGAACGTCCGCACCTCGGGATCGCGCCCGAGGTTGCCGATCAAAATAACCTTGTTGACGGAACCTGCCATGTTTCTCCCTTTCGAATCTCATCGGCGCATGTCCGCCGACCCTATACCATCCGCGGAACCGGGCAAAAGAGGGGCCCTCGGGGCACTGGCGAATTTCTGGGAATTGCGTATAGTCGCGGCAGTAATGGACAGAAAATTTGGGGATAGTGATATGGTGCGGGGGGCATTTCACGCAATTGGTTTGTCGATCGGGCTGGCGATGTTGGCCGGTGGGGCAGCCGCCGAAGTTCTGTCGACAAAGAACCGGGCAGTGCTGTTTTCCAGCCAGACCAAGGTTCTCGATAACCGGGCGGCCAAGCAGTACAAGGGCTCTGTCCGGTTGCAGCCGCCCAAGGTGGTGACACCGACGAAATGGGGTGTGCCCGCTGACGAAGGCGCGGTTCCGGCCTATCGCGGTCGCTACAATGGCCCCTATGCGGCCATGGCCCGCTTGGCGGCGCGCCAACATGGCATCCCCGAGGATCTGTTCCTGCGGCTGGTCATGCAGGAGTCGCGCTTCAACCCCAAGGCACAGTCGCACAAGGGGGCCATCGGGTTGGCGCAGTTGATGCCTGGCACGGCCAAGCTGTTGGGGGTCGATCCGCATGATCCGAAACAGAACCTCGAGGGCGGGGCGCGCTATCTCAAGCAGCAGTTCAGGGCCTTTGGCAGCTGGCGTCTGGCGCTCGCGGCCTATAATGCCGGTCCGGGTGCGGTGAAAAAGCATGGCGGGGTGCCACCGTTTCGCGAAACACGCAATTACGTGAAAAAGATCTGGGGCAGCTGACGGTTTCCGGGCCGCCGGGTGGCCCGGCTTAAAGCTTGGTTATGTCTTTGATGGCAGCATCGCCACCGTGACCTGACGACGGGACCGGTGGAATGCTGCGCGACGGCTGCGGAAAAATGGTGGACATTTGTTGGACGGTGCTGTTGGCGCTTGTCTTGCTGCTGCCGCGCGCCGCTGTGGCGCAGGGGTGCCAGGTGCCACCGGACCTGATGGCCGTGGCGCGCGCGCTTGCCGCCTTGCCCGACGGCGGGACAACACTGGCACCGGAACAGGCGGCACGGCTTGCCCTGCAGATGCAGGACCTGTCCGAGGCGCGTATCCTGACCCAACTCGACGAAGCGGGATTGGACAGCGTGACGACAGTTGCCGTGGATCTGCTGGCCGAGGCAGAGCGGCTGGGCGATGGCGCGGCCTACAATCCGTCACGGCTGCACGGGTTGTTGACGGACCTTGATCATCAAAGCACGCTGGCCTGTACGGCGGGCGGGGAATCCATTTTCCAGAGATCGCAGAATGGCCGCGCCGGGGGCCGGTTCGAGGAGTCCGGGTTTAGCTGGTCCGACCTGGAAAAGAAGGCAACAGAGGAAAAACTGTTTGCCGCCGGGGCCGTCGTTGCCGCCATGGCGGGCTTTATCTCGGTTCTGTTTCTGATTGATGCCGGATACCGCTGGGTGATGGCGCTGCTCTACAACCGCAAGGCCTGTCGCATTCCCTGCAACCTGACGGTTGGCGGGCATGTCGTCGAGGGGCTGATCCTTACCCTTGGCAAAGGGGGCTGCCGGTATCATCCCTTGAATGTCGTGGCCTTTGACGATGTTCTGCCGGACCTTCGCGGCAGCGTGGCGGTCCTGCGCATCGAAGAGAGTGAACTACAGGCCCGGTCCAGCGGGATCTATGACACCGTGACAGATTTCCGGTTTGATCGCCCGATCACGATCAAGCAACAAAAGGCCTTGTTGGAACACTCGACGATCTCGCCTTACTACATCCGAAAGTCACGCGATGGCGGCCAACGGGCGACGGAACAACTGCTGGAGTGAACCCGCGACCCGGCGGGGCAAGGGGACCGGATCAGTAGTCCAGGTATTTCGCGCTGGCGTATCCGCCGTTCGGGCCGACACCCTCGATTTTGAACCATGGCCAGTTGCTGTCTATGCAGCTTTTCAGGGCCGCAGCATCGTAGGGGCGGCCGAACTCCGCGTCCTTGCACAGCAATTTGCACGCCGCGTTGCGGGGATGCCGGAAATCGGCGGCGGGCGCTTGATTGACAAGGTATTCGCGGCCCAATGGCAATTCGGCGACGCGCTGATGCTGCTGCGACGGGTCGTTGCGCAGTGAAGTGAAGTTCTGGACACCTGTGACCCGCGCAAGTCTGCTTGCCGAATGACACGGCGTCTCGCCGATTTCCGGGGCCTGAAAGGGGCTGCCCCGTTCCGCCTGTAGGCTGGCCGGGGTGGTGTCCACAGGCAGAAGCGCCGCAGGTGGGATCGGCTGCCAACGGTCCGGGGCGCCGCCGCTCAGACAGGTGTCGGGGCCGACCTGGCTGGACAGGTTCTCGCGATAGCCGCAAAGGACGCCGCGCGTAGCGGACAGCAAGCCGGATTCGCAGGCAAAGGTCATCATCTGAGTGAAATCAATGCGATAGCGGCGACAGTCGACAAATCCCGGTTTCCCGGTCTTGATGTCGATCCGGCATCGACGTGGGCGTGGCGCGAACTTTCCCAACATCTCCAGGCTCGATCCGGCCAATCAGCGTCATCCGAAGAAGCCCGGCCTTTCCCGGCAGGATGTCCGTCGCATCGGCGGATTAACCGAAGGTCAGAGATACCACGCAGATGGCAAACAGCCCGCGCACACAATGTCGTCAGACACTCCCTGACTTGGAAGATCACAAATCCGGGCGCGCGGCCCGGGCCTGTTTTCACTCGGCGGCGATCTTGATGACTGGTTCCATGGCGTCGAACTCGGCATCTGCCAGATGGCATTTGATCTGGTGCCCGTCCGCCAGTATCCGGACCGGCGGCACCTCTTTCTCACACAGACCGCCCGGCACTTTTTCCTTCCAGCGGCAACGCGTCTGGAAGGGACAGCCCGGCGGCGGGTTCATGGCCGAGGGGATGTCCCCTTCGAGCACGATGTGTTTCTTTTGAACCCGCGTGTCGGCGATGGGCACGGCAGAGAGCAGCGCCTCCGTGTAGGGGTGGTAGGGCGGCGAAAAGACCTGATCGGTGGAGCCGAGTTCCACCACATGGCCAAGATACATCACCATCACCCGATCGCTGAGATAGCGCACGATGCTGAGGTCATGGCTGATGAACAGCAGCGTTGTCTTCTGCTCGCGCTGGATCTCCATCAGCAGATCGGTCACCGCCGCCTGAACCGACACGTCGAGCGCCGAGACGGGTTCGTCCGCCACCACGATCCGCGCCCCGCCGGCAAAGGCGCGGGCGATGCCGACGCGCTGCTTTTGCCCGCCGGACAGTTGCCGTGGCATCCGGTCGCCGAATTCGCGCGGCAGCTTCACGAGGTCCAGCAGTCGCAGCATCTTCTCGCGCCGTTCCTCGTCATTGGCGCCCTCGCCAAAGATCTCCAGCGCGCGGATGATCTGCCGCCCGACGCTCATCGACGGGTTCAGCGTGTCAAAGGGGTTCTGGAACACCATCTGCACATCGGCGATCGTCTTGGTGTCGCGCTTTTCGATGGGTGTGCTTTCGATATTGCGGTTGTCGAGCAGGATCTGGCCGTCGGTCGCCGTCTCCAGCCCCATCAGGACCTTGGCGAAAGTGGACTTGCCGCACCCGGATTCGCCGACGATGGCCAGCGTCTCGGATTCGCGGGCCTCGAAGGTGAGGGTTTCGTTGGCCTTGACCACCTTCTTCTCACCCGAAGCCCCGAACAGCGCGTTGGCCGCCACCTCGTAGTATTTCTTCAGCTGGTCCATCTTGAGCACGACCTTGCCGGGCGTGGACTTGACGTTGGTGCTGACGTTCTGTGGTGGAGCCTTCCAGTCGATCTCGTCGATGCGCAGACAGCGCGAGTTGTGGCGATCATTGCCGGGAATGGATTTCATCGGAATCCGGTCCATGGCATCGCAGCGGCCTGCGGCAAAGTAATCGCAGCGCGGGCCAAAGTTGCAGCCCGGCGGGCGTTCGTGCGGCAAGGGAAAGTTGCCGGGTATCGCCACCAGCGGGCGCGCGTTCTTGTCCGCGCCGGGCAGGGGGATCGAGCGGAACAGGGCCTGTGTGTAGGGGTGCTGCATCTCGTCAAAGACGTCTTCGATGCTGCCGGTCTCCACCGCCTCGCCGGAATACATCACGCAGATCCGGTCACAGGTTTCCAGCACAAGGCCAAGGTTGTGCGAGATGAACAGCATCGAGGTGCCGTATTTGGTGCCCAGCTCCTTGACCAGTTCCACAACCGCCGCCTCCACCGTCACGTCCAGCGCGGTGGTCGGCTCATCCAGAATCAGCAGGGCAGGTTCGGCCATCAGCGCCATGGCGATGACAATCCGCTGCTGCTGCCCGCCCGACAACTGGTGCGGATAGCTGTCGAGGATGCGCTTGGGGTCGGGCAGTTTCACATCCGTGACCACCTGCAGGGCGCGGTCATAGGCTTCCTTCTCGGAGACGCCCTTGTGGATCATCGGCACTTCCATAAGCTGCTTGCCGATCTTCATCGCGGGGTTCAGGCTGGCCATCGGTTCCTGGTAGATCATCGCGATCTCGGAGCCGCGAATGTCGCGCAGCTCTTCCTGGCTCATCTCGTTCAGGTTGCGGCCCTTGAACTTGATCGAGCCACCGACGATGCGGCCGTTCTTGCCCAGATCCTGCATCACCCCCAGTGCCACGGTGGATTTGCCACAGCCGGATTCGCCCACAAGACCCACGGCCTCCCCCGGTCTGACCTTGACCGAGAAATCCATCACCGCTGGAATTTCGCGCAGGCGGGTAAAGAAGGAAATCGAAAGGCTGTCGATCTCGAGGATTGGCCCGTCGTAGTCATCTTTCATCTCAAGTCTCCCTGTCGGAGCAGCCGAGAAACCATCGTGTTTCTTTGGGCTGAAAATACCTCGGGGGTCTGGGGGCCGCGCCCCCAGCCCATCGATTCATCAATCCCGCAGGGATTCCTCGCGCAGCCCGTCCGCCAGCAGGTTCAGTCCCAGAACCAGCGACAACAGCGCAAATGCGGGGGGCAGGGCCGGGTGCAGGTAGATCGACAGAAGCTTGCGCCCCTCGTTGATCGTCGAGCCCCAGTCCGGCGACTCCGGCGGCAGGCCAAGACCAAAGAAGCCCAGGGTGCCCAGAAGGATCGTGGTGTAGCCGATGCGCAGGCAGAAATCGACGATCAGCGGCCCGCGCGCGTTGGGCAGGATCTCCCACAGCATGATGTACCACGGCCGTTCGCCCCGGGTCTGTGCCGCGGCCACGTAGTCGCGTGTCTTGATGTCCATCGTCAGGCCCCGCACGATCCGGAACACCGTAGGCGAGTTGACGAAGACCACCGAGACAAAGACCACGAGGATCCCGCCCGGCACATTGAACAGGTCGATCGGCCAGAAGTCGATCTTTGATCCCTCTTCGTTGATCAGGGACAGGTAGATCAGGATCATCGGCACCAGCACGATGGCGAGGTAGACATAGTCCTTGGACGGCTGCGTCCGGTAGCGTGAGTGGATCAGCACCCCCGAAAAGATCAGCGGAAAGATGAACAGCACCACCGCCATGTATTGCGGCATGCCCGTGGCCACGATTTCCGGCGTCACCAGCAGATAGAACAGCAGGATCACCGGAAAGGCGAGGATCAGGTTGGCGATGAAGGACAGGAAAGTGTCCAGCCGCCCGCCATAATACCCCGCGGGCAGGCCCAGCGTGATCCCCACCATGAAAGCGAAGAGCGTGGCCAGCGGCGCGATGGCGATCACGATGGTCGACCCGGCCATCACCCGGCTGAATACGTCGCGGGCAAGGTTGTCGCCACCCAGCAGATACCACAGGTATTCGCCTTCTTCGGCGCCCCGCAGCGGAATGCCCGGTGTCTTGTTCTTCATCCCCGAGGCCTGACCCAGCGGGTCATGCGTCGCGATCCAGTCGAACAGCCCGTAGAACAGCGCCGTATAGACCCAGAACATGACAAGGCCGAAACCGATCATGCCGATCATCGAGTCAAAGAGCTTGCCGTAAAGGCCCAGCCGCCGCTTGTAATGGATCGAGGCAACAAAGGTCGCCACAAGGGCGATCCAGACCGGGATCAGTTGTTGGCTGATGCCGCCGATGATCCCGGCACTGGTGCCCATCGCCGCGCCGCCAAGAAGATAGACCAGCACCAGCACAATCAGCGCCAGCCCCAGCCAGTTCACCAGTTTCGCCGACAGGCCCCAGATCCCTCCGGTGGCGATGATGGTGCCGTCCGGGTTGGTCTGGATGCCGGTGTCCGGCTCGAAGAAGGACAGGATGATCTTTGCCACCACGGCCACCGCAAAGACGGGGACGAGGATAATCAGGATCGGGTCCAGGATGCTCCCGAGGGAGCCGGTCCATGTGAGTTGTTCCATGGCTTTCTCCTCAGGTCACGCTGATGCGGGGGTTCAGGTAGACATAGCCGATGTCGGAAATCAGCTGCGTCACCAGCACGACGACAACCGACACGACCGAAATCGCCAACAGCATCTCGATGTCGTTGTTGCCGGCGGCGCGCACCAGCTCCCAGCCGACGCCCTTGTACTGGAACAATGTCTCGACGATGACGACGCCGTTCAGCAGCCAGGGAAACTGCAGCATGATGACGGTGAAGGGGGCGATCAGCGCGTTGCGCAGCGCGTGTTTCATCACGATCTTGCCAAAGCTCACCCCCTTGAGGCGGGCGGTGCGGATGTATTGCGCGGTCATGACCTCGGCCATCGAGGCGCGGGTCATGCGGGCGATATAGCCCATGCCGTACAGCGCGATGGTCAGCACCGGCAGAAAGAAGTTCTCGAAATTCGCGCTTTCCATCGCCGAGGTAGCGGTGCCCTTGAACCATTTCAGGCCCACGGCGGAAGAGGTGAAGATCGCGATGAACAAGACACCGGAGACATATTCCGGCGTCGCCGTCGTGGTGATCGAGAAGGTGGACAGCGTGCGGTCCAGTGCCGAGCCCTCGCGCATACCGGCCAGAACACCGACGAACAGTGCCGAGGGCACCATCAGGACCAAGACACAGAGCATCAGAAAGCCGGTGTTGCCTATCCGGGTCCCCAGCGCCTCTCCGACCGGGGCCTTGGCGACCGTTGACCAGCCCCATTGGCCCTGCAGGATGCCGCAAAAGGTGGGCGCCTCGGCCGGGTCCATTCCGGGCTGGATGCAACGACCGCGCGTGTTGCCATCGCGGTCCTCTCCGGTCCAGCCCGGAAAGACGCCCAGCCATTCCGCGTAGTTGCGGAAAAGGCGGGTATCAAAACCGGTGTTGACCTGGGCCGAGGCTTCTTCGAGCGTGATCCTGTCGGACCGGAAATCGGCCAACATCTGTTCGTCCAGGGGCGACCGGTAGCCATTGTTCGAAAGCCATGTGGCGACCTCGATATCCGTCATTCGGAAGTTGCCCTCGGATTTCGCGAGCTTTTCGAGATTTGGATAGAGGTTCGTCATCACGAAGACGATGAAGGTCAGGCAGAGGGCGGTCAGCAGCATGACCCCCACGCGCCTGAGGATGAAAAGACCCATTTTCTTGCCCCCGTTGGTGGCTTGGGACCGGTGCTTTGCCGTTCCCCTGTTCTATTTTCCGTTCCCCGGCGATGGCGGCGCAGGCCGAGGCGATGAGGGCCGCGCGATGGTTCGCGCGGCCCTCTTTTCCGGACAGGTCAGGCTGCGAAGCCCAGCTTGTAGACATGGATCTCGAAGGAGGGGTGCATTTCCGCCCCGATCACACCCGGCTTGAAGTGCCGGTAAAGCGAGCGCCAGTAAGGTTGGACAAAGACCGCATCGTCACGCAGCGTGGTCTCGATGCCGACCATCAACTCACTGCGCTTGTCGGCGTCCGCCACCGACATCGCCTCGTTCAGCATGGCATCGAACTCGGGGTTGGCATAACCCGACTCGTTCCAGGCTTCGCCCGAGCGATAGGCCAGCGCCAGCACCTGTACGCCAAGCGGACGGTGGTTCCACTCGGTGATCGAGAACGGATACTTTGCCCAGTCGTTCCAGAAGGTCGAGCCGGGCAGCACCGTACGCGTGACGTCGACACCCGCGTCGCGCATCTGCGCGGCGGCTGCGTCGGCGGTGTTCTTGGTGAAGCCGTCATCGACCGAGATCAACTCGTGCGCGAAATCTGCCATGTCGATGGATTCCAGCAGCGGCAAGGTTTCTTCCGGCGCGTACTTGGGCCGACCGATGTCGGCGTATTCCGGGTGCACCGGGGCGACATGGTGGTTGTCGGCCTGAACGCCCAGATTGGCATAGCCCAGTTCGAGACAGATCGCATTGTCCACGGACCAGGCCAGCGCCTGACGCAGTTTCTTGTCGGCGTAGGGGGCAGTGTCGCCAACGAGCGTCTGCTGGTTGAAACGAATGACCACCGTGGCACCGGTGACGACCTCGGACTTTTCCCAGCCGATGGCGTCGCCGATGTCGATGAACTCGTTCACGTTCTGATAGAGCATGTCGATTTCTTCGGATTCAACCGCGGCGATCCATGCGGACGGGTCGGTGCCATAGTCGATGAACTCGATCCGGTCGAGGTAGGCACCGCCGATGTCTTCGGCATCGGTGCCCCACCAGGTGTGATCGGGGTTTTTGACCAGCACGCCCTTGACGCCCACTTCGAGGCTTTCGGGCAGGTAGGGGCCGGTGCCGATCGGGTTGTCCAGCATCGTTGCCGCATCGTGCGAGCTGTGCACCACGGCGGCCGGGTAGTCGGCCATGCCAACGACGATGGTAATGTCGGACGTGGGCACGGCGACCTTGACAGTATGGTCGTCGACGGCGGTGACGGCACCTTCGATCAACTTGCTGGTGGCGGGATCAATCAGCGACGCCATCCGGCCGGCCATCGAGTTGCCTTCGGCTTCCTTGTCGCACCAGTATTCGAACATCCGCACCACGTCAGCCGAGGTGAAGGGGTCGCCGTTGTTCCAGGTCACGCCCTGACGCACGTTCAGCGTATATTCGGTGGCGTCGGCGTTGACCTCCCAGCTTTCCAGCAGCATGCCGCGCAGCGAGCCGTCACGGTTGTATTCGACCATGTATTCCAGCCACCCGCGGGTGAAGTTGGAGATCTGCGTCCAGTCAAAGGTGCGCGGGTCCTTGAGCGCGCGCACTTCCTGCTGGATACGCATGGTGCCGCCGCTCTGGGCGTGGGCCGCCGCCGCCGCCGGGCGCTGCAGACCACCCAGTGCATAAGCCGCCGTTGCGGTCAGACCCAGCGCGGTAGCGCGCGTCAGGAATTCGCGGCGGCTCAGCAGGCCTGCCTTGAATTCGCGCGCATACATCTTTGCAGCGGGGTGCACCTGCTGCGGGTTTTCGAACGATGTCATACTTGTCTCCCTGTGACACGTCTCGTTTCAGCCGGGGGTCTTTTTCAGGTTGGTTGCAAAAGATGTCATCGCTGGATCCTCTGCGCCATGCCCCACGCTGTCAGCCATTGCGCACGAGATGGGTTGTTCCGTCAACGCCCGCTATCGCCCTTTTTGCGCTTAAAAACGACATGGCCCTTATTCAAAAGCGACATGACCCCTGGTGCAAGTCACTTCCTCGGGAAAACCGGCGCGCGCACCGGCGTCCTGCGGGCCGGACCTTGCAGGCTTTCGGCGCGCAGGGCAGAGGGCGATTTTCCGGTGTGACCTTGAATGAAGCGGGTGAAATAGGCGGCAGAGGCAAAACCCAGCGACTTGGCCACATCCTTGACCGGCGGCTTGGGGCTCTCCAATGCGATCCGGGCCGCATAAAGTTTACGCTCGGACAGAATTTCCGCGGCCGTCTTGCCGCAGGTGGCGCGGCAGGCACGGGTAAGATGTGTCGGCGTGACGTCCAGCGCCTCTGCATATTGGCCCATGCCCTGTGACGAGCGGTAGCCGCGGGTGACGGCCTGCGCATAGCGCCGGGCCAGCCGTTGCGCCGCGGTATCGCGGGGGGGATCGGCGGTATCCAGTTGCAACTGGCGTTGCAGCCAGACCGCCACCAGCCCGATATTCGAGCGCAGCGCCTCCTGCATCAGCGGCCGCTTCTGCATCAACTCGCGGTTCATGGTGTCGATGTAACTGGTCAGTTCAGCCTGCGCGATCCCTTCACGGATGCGCAACAGCGCCGGCGCCTGCGGCAGATGCGGGCTCATGCCGGTCGGACAGCGCAGGATCAGCCCCTGGGCATTGTTGGGCATCTCGACGGAGAACAGCGTGCCAGCGGGCAGATAGATCGCATTGTGCATGGAAATACCGCGCCGTACGCCATTCACCGTGACCCGGCCCTGACCCTTGGTGATCCAGAGCAGCACTTCTTCTTCGCGGTCGTGCAGCAGGGTGAACTTCCACGGCGCGCCCTGCGCCTCCAGCCCGAAAGAGCCGCTGCGCACCGCGCCCATCGGCCGCTGCGGGGCAGGCGGCATCGGGTTCTTGAGGAAACCGGGGCGGGTCATGCGGTCACCGCCTCGGCGCTGAGCTGATGCCAATGGCCCATGCGGGCGCGGAACCATGTGCGCTGCCGTTTGGCGAATTGGCGGGTCAGGATCGTGGCCCGCTCAATCGCTGTCTCCAGATCCATCTCACCATCGAGAACGGCCATCAGTTCCGCCGCGCCGATGGCCTTGGCCGAGGGGCGGGCAGGGGTCCAGCCGGGGCGATTGGCGCGCGCCTCTTCGAGGGCGCCCCCGTCGATCATCTTTCGAAAGCGGGTTTCGATGCGCGGCGTCAGCCACGCCTTCGGCGCGTCGACGACAAAGGCGGTCGCCCGGTTCTGCGGCAGCAGAGGCGGCGGCGTCTCGTCCTGCCACTGGGCGATCCCGCGCCCTGTGGCCTGCAGCACCTCCCATGCCCGTGCCACGCGGGCGGGGTTCCGCAAATCGATCCGGGCGGCGCTTTGCGGGTCCAATCCGGCCACCAGCGCGCCCAAGCCATCCGCGGCAAGGATGGCCTCACCTTCGGCGCGGACCGCGGGCGGGGTGGGCGGGATCTGCGCCAGACCCTCGGTCAGCGCCGACAGGTACAGACCGGTGCCCCCGACAAAGATCGGTCGTTCCGGAGCGTCCAGAAACACAGCCGCCGCGCGCAGCCAGTCGCCGACGCTATAGGGCCGGTCGCCCGGAACATGGCCGTACAGGGCGTGCGGCGCGCGGGATTCCTCAGCGTCCGAGGGGCGTGCGGTCAGCACCCGCCAGTCCGAAAACACCTGAACTGCATCGGCATTCACGATGATTCCGCCCTGCGCCTCGGCGATGGCCAAGGCCAGTGCGGATTTGCCGCTGGCGGTCGGTCCGGCGATCAGCACCGGGCGCGACGGATCGCAGGCGGCGAGGCATGCCTCGATTGCCGAACTGTCACTCATAGGGTGGACCCGCCCGCTGTGCTGCCCCTTGGCGGGTGATCGGACGTTGCAGCCCAATCGGTTTTCCGCCACATATGCCCGCGATCATATCCCCCCCGTGACGGAGCGCAACATGACCGAGACAAGCAGCCCGCAGACAACCTTCAAACGCGTGATGCTGAAGATTTCCGGTGAGGCGCTGATGGGCGACCAGGGCTTTGGCCTGCACCCGCCAACCGTGCAGCGCATCGCGCGCGAGGTGAAATCGGTTCAGGAAATGGGCGTCGAGATATGCATGGTGATCGGCGGCGGCAACATCTTTCGCGGGCTGGCCGGGTCTGCGCAGGGGATGGAACGCACCACCGCCGACTACATGGGGATGCTGGCAACGGTGATGAACGCGCTGGCGATGCAGTCGGCGCTGGAAGGGGTCGGGGTCTTCACACGGGTCATCTCGGCCATTCGCATGGATGAGGTGGCCGAGCCCTACATTCGCCGCCGCGCTGTCCGGCACCTTGAAAAAAAGCGGGTCTGCATTTTTGCCGCCGGAACAGGGAACCCCTATTTCACCACCGACACGGCGGCTGCACTCAGGGCCAATGAAATGGCCTGTGAGGCGATCATCATGGGCAAGAATGGAACCGACGGGGTCTATGACAAGGATCCCCGCCTAAATGCGGACGCCAAGCGTTACGACACTGTGACCTTTGACGAGGTGCTGGCGCAGAACCTCAAGGTAATGGATGCCTCGGCCATTGCGCTGGCCCGGGACAACAACATGCCGATCATCGTCTTTTCGCTGGATCAGCCGGGCGGGTTTCAGGGCATTCTGAAGGGCGAGGGAATCTGTACACGGGTCACTGAAAAACGCCCCGGCGCGCAACCGGACAAGCCCGGTCCGGCCCCGGCCTGAGAGCCCAGAGATGGCCGCACAATCAAGGACTTGCCAGGGCGCATTTTTCCCTTTCTGACACAACCCGCGCGCGCCGCTGGCTGCGGGGCGGGCTGCCAAAGCGGGCGTGATAGCTGCGGGTAAAACCCGAGGGTGAGGCGAATCCCGTCGCACGTGCAATCTCCAGAACCGATAGCCCGGTTTCGGACACCAGTTGCGCGGCACGGTCCAGCCGCAGGCCAAGGTAGACCTGCGCCGGCGTGCTGTTCAGGCCCTTGCGGCAGCGCAGGCGCAACTGTTTCGGGCTGAGATCCAGTTCCGCGGCAACACGTTGGACCGGCAGAGGGTGTTCGATCTGCGCCGCCATGATCGCCTGCATCCTGTCCAGCAAGGGATCTTTGCTGACCGGCAGCCGTTGCCTTTCCCCCGCGTCGCGAATTCGCCCATGCGCCAGCGCATCCCCCGTCGCCGCGGCCAGCGCAGGGCTGTGCGTGCGCGCGATCCAGGCCAGCAGGGCGTCCCCCGTCGCCATGCCGCCCGCTGTGGTCAGGCGCTGTCGGTCAAGGACATGAGAGCGGTCGGTCCGCGCGACCTGGGGGAAATCGTCTTGCATATCTTCGGGCACCGACAAAACCGCCTCATGCCCGTTCAGGAACCCCAGCTTTGCAAGGATCAGGCCGCCGGTGTCCAATCCGCCCAATGTGGCGCCCGCCGCACCGGCACGATTGAGAAAGGCGCGCAGGCCCATCGGCAGCGATTTCAGCGGGTCCCGCCCGGAACAGAGCAGCACGAGGTCAAATCCCTGCGCGCCCTGCCAGTCTGGACAATCGCCGGCCACCTCTGTCCCGTCAGAGGCCGCAACGGGCGCGCCGGAGACGGTTCGCACGTGGCAGCTGAAAAGTGGCTGCCCGGCGCAGAGGTTTGCAAGGCGCAGCACCTCTCGCACCAGGACATGGGCCATCAGCGAGAAGCCGGGAAAGAGGATCAGGCAGACATGCATGGGGTCGGAGACTCGTGTCGGTTTATTGGCCTTGTGACATGCCCTTCCTTAAGGTTCGGTTGCCGAGCGCGTGGTCCGGTCTGGACCGAATAAGGGCGATTGAGGGCCGATAACACTCATTTTCGACCCTTTTCCCCACAGTCCTGTCGCCATCGGGAAGGCCCTGCCAGCTGACAAGTTTGGCCTTGGCGCGGGGCGCTCTCTGGTCAATCACGATTGATCTGCGCTAAAGGTCGGGCTAACCAGTACCACCCCAGCACGCTTGACCAACGAGGGCCCCCAGATGTCCGATGAATTCGAACTCGATACCGACGATCTCAACCGCCGCATGGATGGCGCCATGTCCAACCTGCGCACGGAATTCGCCTCGTTGCGGACCGGGCGCGCCTCGGCCTCGATGCTCGAGCCGGTGCAGGTGGACGCCTATGGCCAGATGACGCCGATCAATCAGGTCGGCACCGTGAACGTGCCAGAGCCGCGCATGGTCACCATCAACGTCTGGGACAAGGGGCTTGTGGGCAAGGTGGAAAAAGCGATCCGCGAGTCGGGCCTTGGCATCAACCCGCAGCTCAATGGCACGATCATCATGCTGCCGATCCCGGAACTGAATGAGGAACGCCGCCGTGATCTGACCAAGGTTGCCGGGCAGTATGCCGAACACGCCCGAGTTTCGATCCGCAACGTCCGTCGCGACGGGATGGAGCAGATCAAGAAGGGCAAGGACAACATGTCCGAGGATGATGCCAAGCTCTGGGAGAGCGAAGTGCAGGACCTGACCGACGAATACATCAAGAAGGTCGATTCCGCTCTGGAAACCAAACAAGAAGAAATCATGCAGGTTTGATTGTCGGACCCTAGCGTAGCAGGGCGAAACCTCCAGTGGAGGTTTCGGGCAATCAAAGGGCGGAGCCCCGAATGGAGTCGGACCCTAGCGTGGCAGGGCGGAACCACAGCCAGAGCCCCCCACCCCGGGGCCTTGCCTTGTCCCGGGAAAGATATCGGGCATTTGCGGCGCAATTTCGCCTCTGTCCGACAATGTTTGATCGAACAACCGGCTGATCTGCTTTCGCCGGCGTTAATCTTGCGGTAACCCCGCCGCACCAAGAATGTTTTGGATCGCCAGACCGGTTGGTCTAAGACAGGTGATTATGCCTGAGCCTCAGGAAGGAAATTTGATGGCTGGACCGATCCGCGACATTGCTGGACCAAAACATGTGGCCATCATCATGGACGGCAACGGTCGCTGGGCCACCACGCGGGGGCGACCACGCCTGTTCGGGCACCACGCAGGCGCGCGCCGCGTGCGCGAAGTGGTCGAGGCCTGTCCCGATTTCGGGGTCAAATACCTGACGATCTTCGCCTTTTCGACCGAGAACTGGAAGCGTACCCAGGTCGAGGTGGCGGGCCTGATGAGCCTGTTCCGGCGCTATATCATGAAAGAGATGCAGGCCTTCGTGAAGGAAAACGTGCGGGTGCGGTTCATTGGTGATCGCGTGCGTCTGGACGCCAAGCTGCGCGCGCTGATGGACGAGTCCGAGGATTTCACCAAGCATTGCACCGGCGTCAACCTGACCATCGCGCTGAACTATGGCGGCCGGGACGAGGTGGCGCGTGCCGCGCAGCGGCTGGCGATGGATGTGCAGGCGGGCAAGCTGGACCCGGCGCAGATCGACGTTGAAACGCTGCCGCGCTACCTTGATACCCATGTCCTGCCGGATCCGGACCTTGTGATCCGCACCAGCGGCGAGGCGCGGATTTCCAATTTCCTGCTCTGGCAGTCGGCCTATGCCGAATATGAATTCATCGACACGCTCTGGCCGGATTTCTCTGCCGAAGAGCTAGGACGCCTTTGCGCGGCCTTCGGCGGGCGTGATCGCCGCTATGGCGCCGTCAAGGCATGAGCGGCAAGCGCTGGGAGGATCTGGCGCCGCGGCTGATGACCGCTGCCGCCATGGTGGCGATCGGCACGCTGGCGGTCTGGCTGGGCGGGCTGTGGTTTCACCTTCTGATCGCGCTGTCCTGCGGGATCATGATCTGGGAACTGGTGGGGCTGTGTGATCCGGCGCGCCTGCAGGCGCGGCATATTCTCGGCGGGGTGGGCTTTGTCACGGCGATGATCGCCATCGAATTGCCGCCGGCCTTTGCGCTGCCACTCTTGATGGCGCCGTCGATGCTGGGGCTGGCCAAAATGCGGCAAGGTGGGGTGACCTATGCGGTCTTTACCGCGCTGATCCTGCTGGCGGGTTATGCGATGATGGGCCTGCGCGATGAATTCGGCCTGATCTGGATGCTGTGGCTGATCGTGGTCGTGGTGGTGACCGATGTGGCCGGGTACTTCGCGGGCCGCACCCTGGGCGGTCCCAAGTTCTGGCCGCGTGTCAGTCCGAAAAAGACATGGTCCGGCACCGTGGCGGGCTGGATCGGCGCGGCAGTGGTGGGGCTTTTGTTCGCGGGATGGACAACGGCCGGGGCCGGGCTGATCGGGGTGTCGATTGCGGTCAGCATGGCATCGCAGATCGGCGACATCGCCGAAAGCGCCATCAAGCGCCGTGCCGGGGTCAAGGACAGTTCCAACCTTCTGCCGGGACATGGCGGCCTGCTGGACCGGTTTGACGGGATGCTGGGGGCGGCGGTCTTTATCGTGATCGCGGGCCAGGTGATTGGTTTTCCCGGGGCTTTGACCGGCGGATGACACGCCGGGTTTCGATTTTTGGCGCCACAGGGTCGGTCGGGCAGAACACCATCGACCTGATCGCCCGAGCGCTGGATGACTATGAGGTCGTGGCGCTGACCGGCGGGCGTAACGTGATGCAACTGGCCAAGGATGCGCGCCGGTTGCGGGCGCAGGTTGCGGTTACGGCGGATGAGACACGGCTGGAAGAATTGCGCGCGGCACTGGCGGGGTCCGGAGTCGAGGCGGCGGCCGGGCGCGGGGCGCTGATCGAATCGGCACAGCGACCAGCGGACTGGGTCATGTCCGCCATTGTCGGCGCGGCGGGGCTGGAGCCCGGATTGCGCGCGCTTGAGCAGGGGGCCACGCTGGCGCTGGCCAACAAGGAAAGCATGGTCTGCGCAGGCGCCCTGATGATGCGCACCGCCAAGGCGCATGGCGCGCCGATCCTGCCCGTCGACAGCGAACATTCCGCCGTCTTTCAGGCGCTGATCGGCGAGGATATGGCCGCCGTCGAGCGGGTCATCATCACCGCCAGCGGTGGCGCCTTTCGCGACTGGCCGCTGGAGGATCTGGACAAGGCGACGCCGGAACAGGCGGCGACCCATCCCAATTGGGACATGGGCCAGCGGATCACCATCGACAGCGCCTCGATGTTCAACAAGGCCTTGGAACTTATTGAAACGCGGGAGTTTTTCGATCTGGACCCGGCGAAGATCGAAACCGTCGTGCACCCGGAATCGATGATCCATGCGCTGGTGGGGTTCACCGACGGCGCGCTGATGGCCCATGTGGGGCCGGCGGACATGCGCCACGCCATCGGCTTTGCCCTGCACCACCCGCAGCGTCTGCCGCTGCCGGTGGAACGGCTGGATCTTGTGAAACTGGGGCAACTGACCTTTCGCGCGCCCTGCGAGACGCGATGGCCCGCGCTGCGGCTTGCGCGCGAGGTGATGAAGGCGGGCGGCCTGATGGGCGCGGTCTTCAACGCGGCCAAGGAACGCGCGCTGGATGGTTTCATCGACCGGCGCATCTCCTTTACCCGCATGGCGGTTGTGGTAGAGGAGGTCCTCTCCCGGCTTTCGTCGCAGGCGGGTCACAATGCTGCCGGGATTACACTTGATATGGTGACCGAGGCAGACCATCTCGCTCGGGTAGAGGCCGACGAGATCATCCGGAAATCGAACTGAAAGGGCAGAACGCTTGGACCCGACCACATTGATCCCGCAATTTGGCGGCGCACTCTGGACCGTCGTCTTCTTTGTCGTCGCGCTGTCCGTGATCATCGCGGTCCATGAATACGGTCATTACATCGTCGGCAAGAAATCCGGGATCTTTCCAGAGGTTTTCAGCCTCGGATTCGGGCCTGTGCTGTGGTCCGGGGTCGACCGGGACGGGACCAAGTGGCAGTTGGCCGCGATTCCCTTTGGCGGCTACGTCAAGTTTCGTGGCGACGCCAATGCCTCGGGCGGGATCGACGAAGAGGTGATGTCTCACATCAGCGCGGAAGAGGCGCGCTCTACCATGTCCGGGGCGCCGCTCTGGGCGCGCACCGCGACGGTGGCCGCCGGACCGCTGTTCAACTTTGTGCTGTCGATCCTGATCTTTGCCGGGGTCATCATGTTCCGTGGCGATTTGATGGAACCGCTGACCGTGGGCGATTTGCGCCCCTTGCCGGTGGAGCAGGAGATTCGTCCGGGCGACACGATCCTTGAAATCGAGGGTGTGCGCCTGCCGGGTTCGGACGAGTCGCAATCCATGGAAGGCTTTTTCGACGCGCTGCCGCATGAGCCGCAACTTGACTATACCGTGCTGCGCGACGGGCAGGAGGTGACGGTCAACGGCCCCTATACCTATCCGCCTCTGGCGACCCAGATCGCGCCGCGCTCTGCCGCCGGGGACGCCGGGTTGCGGGCAGGGGATGTCATCACCGCCGTGGACGGCACGCCGATCTTTGCCTTTGATGAGCTGAAGCAGCGCGTCGAAGGCTCCGAAGGCGCGACACTGGCGCTGACCGTCTGGCGTGACGGCGAAATCCTGCAAAAGGACATGACCCCGCGCCGCGTGGACGAACCGCAGGCCGACGGCGGCTTTCAGACCTTTTACCGAATCGGCATCGTGGGCGGGGTCGCCTTTGAACCGGCCACCGAATCTGCCGGTGTCGGCAGCGCCGTCTGGGGCGGCGTGCGGCAAGTGGGCCGCATCATCGAAGGGTCGCTGTCCGGTCTGTGGCACATGGCAACCGGCGCGATCAGCACCTGCAATCTGTCCGGTCCCATCGGCATCGCCGAAACCAGCGGTGACATGGCCAGCCAGGGCACCGCGAATTTCATCTGGTTCATCGCTGTTCTGTCGACGGCCGTGGGCCTGTTGAACCTGTTCCCGGTGCCGGTTCTGGATGGCGGTCACCTTGTGTTCTTTGCCTACGAGGCCGTGTCGGGCCGTCCGCCCAGCGACCGCGCGCTCAAGGTGCTGATGTCGATCGGCCTGACTGTTGTGCTTTCCTTGATGATCTTCGCGCTGTCGAACGATTTGTTCTGTCCTTGACACAATCGGCGGCGGTATCCGTCAAATTCCTGCCTGAATCACCCGGTATGCTTGGGTCATCGAACCGCAACTGAGGACCGATTCCATGACCGCGATACAGGCCGGATACCGTAGCATGACCCTGCTGGTGACCATCAACTGGGACCGGCTATTGTATATCTGCACCATCGTATTCGCCCTGTTTTTCGGGGCGTGGCTGGGCTCTTTGCCGCACTAGTCGCTGCTGCGTGACACTCGGAGTTTTTCGCCGCTAGGGGCTTTTGACAACCCCATGTATACCCGATACTGACGTCTCTGGGATGTCTGATTGGATTGCGAAAATGGCAAAGGTCATTTCCGCGCGAATAGCGCTGGATTGTATTCAAGGAAATCGGGTCAGGAACGCGGCGAAGGCCGTGTGCCTGAGCTTCGCCGTCGCGTTGGGGGCAGGGGTGGCCACCATCCCCGACGTTGCCTATGCGCAATCGTTCCGCTTCAACACGGTTACGATCGAGGGCAACCGACGGGTCGAACCCGGAACGATCCTGTCCTACGCCGGAATCGCTCGCGGTCAGACCGTGTCCGGCGCGCAGTTGAACGACGCCTATCAGCGCATCCTTGGCTCCGGTCTGTTCGAGACCGTCGAGATCATCCCGCAGGGATCGCAGCTGACCATCCGCGTTGTCGAATACCCGACGATCAACCGCATCGCATTCGAGGGCAACCGCCGCATCAAGGACGAGGACCTGACCAGCGTGGTCCAGTCGCAGTCGCGCCGCGTCTTCAGCCCGCGCGTGGCAGAGGCGGACGCACTGGCCATCAGTCAGGCCTACGAGGCGCAGGGCCGTCTGGCCGCGCGCGTGTCGCCCAAGGTGATCCGCCGCAGCGACAACCGTGTCGATCTGGTCTTTGAAGTCTTCGAAGGCGGTGTGGCCGAGGTCGAGCGCATCGGCTTTGTCGGCAACGACCAGTATTCCGACGGCCGTTTGCGCCGCGTTCTGGACACCAAGCAGGCGGGCCTTTTGCGGGCGATCATCCGCAAGGACACCTTTATCGAGGACCGTCTGGAGTTTGACCAGCAGTTGCTGCGCGACTTCTATGCCTCACGCGGCTATGTCGATTTCCGCATCACGGGCGTCAATGCCGAGTTGAGCCAGGAACGGGATGGCTATTTCGTCACCCTGAACGTCGAGGAAGGCCAGCAGTTCCGCGTGGGCACCGTGTCCGTCACCTCCGATCTGTCCGAGGTTGACGTCGATACCTTCCAACGCCGGGTCAAACTGCGGTCCGGCCGGGTCTATTCGCCTTCGTTGGTTGAAAATGAGATTTCGCGCCTTGAGAAGCTGGCCATCAACGAAGGCCTGAACTTTGTCCGGGTCGAACCGCGCATCACCCGCAACGACCGCGATCTGACACTGGACGTGGAATTCGCGCTGGTCCGGGGCGACCGCATCTTTGTCGAGCGCATCGACATCGAGGGCAACACCACCACGCTGGACCGGGTGATCCGCCGCCAGTTCGAAATTGTCGAGGGCGATCCCTTCAACCCGCGCGCCATCCGCGAAAGCGCCGAGCGTATCCGCGCGCTCGGCTTCTTCAAGACAGCCGATGTCACGGCGCGCGAAGGGGGCACGCCGCAGCAGGTCATCGTCGACGTGGACGTCGAGGAACAGCCCACCGGCTCGATCAGCTTTGGCGCCTCCTATTCGTCGGCCTCGGGTGTCGGCGCGACATTCTCCTTCTCGGAACGGAACTTCCTTGGCCGTGGGCAGTCGTTCGCCTTTTCGATCAACACCTCTGCCGGATCGCAGGTCTATTCACTGTCCTTTGCCGAACCGGCCCTGATGGGTCGTGACCTCGCGGTCGGTTTCTCGCTGGGCTACACCGAGACGGACAATCAGAACGCCGTTTTCGATACCGCGTCGGGCACGTTCCAGCCGTTTGTGGAATTCCCGGTCTCCGAACAGGGCCGTCTGCAACTGCGCTATACGCTGTCTTACGGCGACATCCGGAACGTTGACCCCACGGACACGGACATTGGCGATATCGTCAAGGCCGAGGCGCTGGAGCGTGAACGCTACGACAGTTCTCTGGGCTACACCTATGTTTTCGACACGGTGGAAACCGGGCTGGACCCGAACCGCCGGTTCCGGTTCGAATTCGGTCAGGATTTCGGCGGTGTCGGGGGCGACACGACCTTTGTGAAAACAAACGCGCGGGCGATTGCCCAGACGCGGGTGTTCAACGAAGAGGTGACCCTGCGCGCGACGCTGGAAGGTGGCGCGCTCAGTTATTCCCAGGGCGAAAGCCGGGTGACAGATCGCTTTTTCACCAGTCCCAGCATCATGCGCGGGTTCGAGAACGGCGGCATCGGTCCGCGCGAAATTGGTCCGGGGGGCGTCGATGACTCGCTGGGCGGCAACTTCTTCGCCGTGGCCCGGTTCGACGCGGAATTCCCTCTGGGCCTGCCAGAGGAATACGGGATCACCGGCGGTCTGTTCTACGACGTCGGCTCTGTCTGGGGTCTGAGCGGCGCGACCACCGGAAAGATTTCGACAGCCGGTCACAGGGTTGTCTCCGAAGGTTTCGAGGCCCGCCACGTGATCGGTTTCTCGATCCTCTGGGACAGCGCCATCGGTCCGCTGCGCCTGAACTTCTCCGAGCCGCTGAAAAAGACCAAGTGGGACAAGGCGCAGAACTTCAACCTGACGGTCTCGACAAAATTCTGAGGTGCGGGTGCGTTTGACCCTTCGCATCCTGACACTGGCGCTGGCCCTGATGACCGGGGCCGCGCTTTCTGCGCAGCAGGCCGGTCCGTTTGCGCCCGGAGTTGTCCGCAGCCCGATCCTTGTGATCGATTTCGAACGCGTGTTTGACGAAAGCGCCTTTGGCCGCCGCGTCAACGAGGACATCGAGCGCGAGGGCCGCACCATCGCCGCCGAGAACCGCCAGATCGAATCCGAACTGATCGAGGAAGAGCGCGAGCTGACAGAGTTGCGCGCCACCTTGCCCCCCGGCGAATTTCGCGACCTGGCCGATGCCTTTGACGAAAAGGTGCAATCGCTGCGCGCCGAACAGGACGCCAAGGCGCGTGCGCTTGGCACCCGGACCGAGGAAGAGCGGCGGCGCTTCCTGTCGGCCGTGCAACCGGTGATCGAGGACCTGCTGCGTGAGGCCGGTGCGGCGATCATCCTTGAACGGCGCAGCGTCTTTGTTGCTGTGGACGCCATTGATGTGACCGACCGGGCCGTTACGCTGATCGACGCCGAGATCGGGGCAGGGTCCACGCCAGCCCCGGATGCGCCAACCCCGGACACCACGGATCCTGACCCGGTTCCCGATCCCGCGCCAGCCCCCCTTGTTCCCGCTCCGGTCCCGTCGCAGGACTGACGGCATGCTTGCCCCCGCAGCGCCCGATTGTTAGGGATTGCGGCAGAACAACAAAGGCCCAGACCCATGACAGACACGCTTCTCAGCGCCGACATTCAGCTGATCCAGCGCATCCTGCCGCACCGCTATCCCTTCTTGTTGGTTGACCGGGTCGAAGAGATCGACGGCACGCAATCGGCTGTGGGGGTAAAGAACGTCACCATGAACGAGCCTCATTTCCAGGGACATTTTCCGGGCCTGCCGATCATGCCAGGTGTGACCATTGTCGAGGCCATGGCCCAGACCGCCGCCGTCATGGTGGGCGCCGCTCTGGATATGGCCGACAAGGAAATGAAGGTCTATTTCATGGCCATCGACGGCTGCAAGTTCCGCCGCAAGGTTGTCCCCGGCGACCAGTTGCGCATGAAGCTGACCACCCTGCGCGGCAAACCGGGCGGAAAGGTCTGGAAGTTCAAGGGCGTGGCCGAGGTCGAGGGTGAAATGGCTGCCGAGGCCGAATTCACCGCGATGATGGATCTGCCGGCTTGACCGGCACCGTGATCCATCCCGCCGCCGTTGTCGAACAGGGCGCGCAGATTGGTGAGGGGTGCCGGATCGGTCCGTTCTGCCACATCGGCCCCGAGGTCGTGCTGGCCGAAGGTGTCGAGTTGAAATCCCACGTGGTCGCCACCGGCCAGACCAGCATTGGCGCCGAGACGGTGATCTTTCCCTTCTCCGTGATCGGGGAAATCCCGCAGGATCTGAAATTCAAGGGTGAGAAGACGCGGCTGGAAATCGGCGCGCGCAACCGCATCCGCGAACATGTCACCATGAACACCGGCACCCAGGGCGGCGGCGGCGTAACACGTGTCGGTGATGACGGGCTGTTCATGGCGGGTTGTCACGTGGCCCATGATGCGCAGGTCGGCAACCGGGTGATCGTGGTGAATTCTGCCGCGCTGGCCGGGCATTGCGTGATCGAGGATGACGTGATCATCGGCGGTCTGTCAGGTGTGCATCAATGGGTGCGGATCGGTCGCGGCGCGATCATCGGCGCTGTGACCATGGTGACAAATGACGTGATCCCCTACGGTCTCGTGCAGGCCCCGCGCGGCAAGCTGGACGGGCTGAACCTTGTCGGGTTGAAGCGCAAGGGCGTTGCGCGCTCGGACATCACCGCGCTGCGCGCCGCCTTTCAGATGCTGGCGCAGGGGGAAGGCGCCTTTGCCGACCGCGCCAGGCGGCTGAAGGACGAAACACAAAGCGACTATGTGCGCGAGATCGTCGATTTCATCCTTGGCGACAGCGACCGTCATTTCCTGACGCCGGGCTGAGCTGGACATGCTGGCGCTGATTGCAGGCCGCGGCGCGCTTCCAAGGGCAGTGGCCAACAGTCTGACAGGACCTTTCGTGGTCTGTGGCCTCAGCCATTGTCCCCCGGATCACCTGCAGGCAGACCATCAGTTCCGGATCGAACACCTTGGCGATTTTCTGGGCTGGCTGCGGGCGCGCGGTGTCAGGCGGGTCTGTCTCTGCGGGGCCGTGACCCGTCCGGAGATTTCGGTCTGGCGGTTGGGGCTGCGCACGCTGCCGCTGGTGCCGCGTATTCTGCGCGCGCTGCAACGGGGCGACGACGGCGCACTGCGCATCGTCATCGACATTCTTGAAAATGCGGGTGTCACGGTGCTGGCCGCGCAGGATCTTGCGCCTGAACTGTTGCCGCCAGCGGGCGTACCGACGCGGGCCGGACCGGGACCAGAGGTTGCGGACACAGCCCGTCTGGGCGACCGGATCAGCGCCGATCAGGCCCGCCGCGATCTGGGGCAGGCCTCTGTGCTGAAAGGCGATCGGGTCATCGCGCGAGAGACCGACGCGGGCACCGATGCGCTGCTGCGCGGGTTGACCTCGGAGGCGCGGGGCGGTCTGCTCTACAAGGCGCCGAAGCCGGGGCAGGAACGCCGCGCCGATTTGCCGGTGATCGGGCCTGAAACTGCCGAACAGGCGGTGGCGCAGGGTCTGAGCGGCATCGTGATCGAGGCGCAAGGCGTCATGGTGCTGGACCTGCCGAAGGTCCTGCGCCTGCTGGATGCGGCGGGTCTGTTCCTCTGGGTCCGGGAAAGGTCCGCCTGATGCGCGTATTCATCACAGCCGGAGAGCAATCGGGCGACAAGCTGGGCGCGGCGCTGATGGCGGGACTGAAGGACCTCGTACCCGGAGTCACCTTTCGCGGCATCGGCGGGCCGCGCATGATGGCCGAGGGGCTGGACAGCCTCTTTGACATGGACGAGATCTCGATCATGGGGATTACCGAGATCCTCAAGGAATACCGGCATCTGAAGGCGCGCATTCGCCAGACCGCCGATGCGGTGATCGCCGAGCGCCCGGATGTGCTGATCACCATCGACCTGCCGGAGTTTTCGCTGCGGGTGAACCGGCTGGTCAAGGCGGTGTCGGACGTGCGTGTGGTGCATTACGTGGCGCCCACGGTCTGGGCCTGGCGGCCCAAGCGCGCGCAAAAGATGGCTGCACATGTGGACCAGGTACTGGCGCTGCTGCCGTTTGAGCCGCCTTACATGCAGTCAGCCGGAATCGTCTGCGATTTTGTCGGTCACCCGGTGGTGATGGACTCGCAGGCGAGCGTGGAAGAGGCCGAGTCCTTTCGTACGCGCCATGCCATCGGCGGTGAGATGGCGCTTGTGTTGCCCGGGTCGCGCCGATCCGAAGTGTCGCGCCTCTTGCCGGTGTTCCACGAGGTGGCCCAGCATCTGGCGCGGTTGCGTCCCGATCTGCGGCTGGTGCTCCCGGCGGCGGGTCCCGTGGCGACGGTGGTGTCCGAAGCGGTGCGGGACTGGCCCGGTCAGCCACTGGTCATCGACCCGCGCAAGGATCCCGAGGGGGCCGAGAAACGCGCGGCGTTTCGCGCAGCGGATGTGGCGGTGGCGGCCTCCGGCACGGTGTCGCTGGAACTTGCGGCGGTCGGCACGCCCATGGTCATCGCCTATGACATGAGCTGGCTGTCGCGGCAGATCATCGGGCGGATGCTGCTGGTGGACAGCCTGACACTGGTGAACCTGGTCTCTGAAACCCGCGCCGTGCCGGAATTCATCGGAAACAACTGCCGACCAGAGCCCATTGCGCAGGCGGTGGTCAAGGTGCTGGACGCGCCGGAGGCCCAGACCGACGCCATGCGTCTGACGATGGAACGGTTGGGGCAGGGCGGCGAAGCCCCCGGTCTGCGGGCGGCGCGCGCGGTCCTGGACGGCCTTGCGGCGCAGGCTGTCAAACACTGATCACCATACTTGTCGAAGGTGCGGGAAAGGCTTTTCGAAAAGCCTTTCTGAACGCGCTTGCAAGCGCGTTCAACAATCGGTTTGGAAACCGATTGTCCCAAGCCGCTTCGAAGCGGCTTGGCGGCACGGTTGACGCGGTCATTTGCGCTGCAGCAGTTCCCCTTAACCTGTCCACGCATGGACACCCAAAACGAAAAAGCCGGTTCCCCCAAGGGAACCGGCCCGATCTCAGACGGTTTGAAAACCTATCAGAGCAGCGCCTTGACCTTCTCGGCCACAGCTTCGGCGGTGATGCCGAAGTGCTCGTAGAGCACCTCTGCCGGGGCCGAGGCGCCAAAGCTGTCCATGCCGACAAAATCGCCCTTGTCGCGCTTGCCACGCTCGCTGAACAGCCACTTGTCCCAGCCAAAGCGCACCGCGGCCTCGACCGCGACGCGCACTGGACCGGCGGGCAGAACCTTGCGGCGGTAGGACTCGTCCTGCGCCTCGAACAGTTCCCAGCAGGGCATGGACACGACGCGCGTTCCGATCCCCTCAGCCTGAAGCAGATCTCGCGCTTTCAGCGCGATTTCCACCTCGGACCCGGTTGCCATCAGGATCGCCTGACGCTTGCCCTCTGCATCTGCCAGAACATAGGCGCCTTTCTCGGTCAGGTTGGCGTTCTTGTGCTCGAGCCGCACGGTCGGCAGACCCTGACGGGTCAGCGACAGCACCGAGGGAGTCGCGGTCTGGCGCAGCGCGATTTCCCAGGCCTCGGCGGTTTCCACCGCATCAGCGGGGCGGAAGACCAGCGTGTTGGGCGTTGCGCGGCTTATGGCGACATGTTCCACCGGCTGGTGCGTCGGGCCGTCCTCACCCAGACCGATCGAGTCGTGGGTCATGACAAAGATGGTGGGCGTCTTCATCAACGCGGCAAGGCGCATCGCCGGGCGGGCATAATCGGTGAAGGCCATGAAGGTGCCGCCGTAGGGACGCACACCGCCATGCAGCGCCATGCCGTTCATGGCAGAAGCCATCCCGTGTTCGCGGATGCCGAAATAGATGTAACGGCCCTTGCGGTTGTCAGTGTCAAAGACACCCAGATCGCCGGTCAGCGTGTTGTTCGAACCGGTCAGGTCGGCAGAGCCGCCAATGGTCTCGGTCATCACCGGGTTGATGACTTCCAGCGCCATCTCCGAGGCCTTGCGGGTCGCCACCTTGGGAGCGCTTTCAGAGACCTGCTTTTTCAGCGCCTTGACGACGGCGGACAATTTCTTCGGGGCCTCGCCGGCCATCACGCGGGCAAATTCCTTTTGGCGTCCTTCGCTGGTGTCGGCCAGACGCGCTTCCCATGCGCTGCGCTCGGCCGCGCCACGGGTGCCGGCTTCTTCCCACCAGCTCTTGATCTCCGCGGGGATCACAAAGGGGGCAGCTGTCCAGCCCCAAGCCACTTTGGCGGCGTCGTTCTGGTCGGCGTTTGTCAATGCGCCGTGCCCCTTGGAGGTGTCCTGCGCCGCGTGGCCGATGGCGATGTGGCTCTTGCAGGCGATCATCGAAGGTTTGCCAGCCTTCTTGGCGGCCGTGATGGCCGCGTCGATGGCCTCGGGGTCGTGGCCGTCGATGTCCTGAACGTGCCAGCCCGCCGCCTTGAAGCGCATGACCTGATCGGTGCGGTCCGACAACGAGACCTTGCCGTCGATGGTGATGTCGTTGTTGTCCCAGAAAACGATCAGATTCCCCAGTTCAAGACGCCCGGCAAGGCCGATGGCCTCATGGCTGATGCCTTCCATCAGGCAGCCGTCGCCGGCGATGACATAGGTATGGTGGTCGACCAGCTTCTTGCCGAACCGCGCGCGCAGCGCCTCTTCGGCGATGGCGAAGCCGACAGAATTGGCGACACCCTGACCCAGCGGGCCGGTGGTGGTCTCGATCGCGCGGGCCATGAAGTTTTCCGGGTGACCTGCGGTGCGCGCGCCGAGTTGCCGGAAGTTCCTGATCTCCTCCAGCGTGATCTGCTCGTCGCCGCACAGGTAAAGCAGCGCATAAAGCAGCATCGAGCCGTGGCCTGCCGACAGGATGAACCGGTCCCGGTCGGCCCAATCGGGCGCTTTTGCGTCGAACTTCAAGTGCTTGGAAAACAGCACGGTGGCCACGTCGGCCATGCCGATGGGCATACCGGAGTGACCCGAATTTGCGGCGGCGACAGCGTCCAGCGCCAGCGCGCGGATGGCCGTCGCGCGCATCCAGTGATCGGGGTTTCGGGTGCGAAGCTCTTGGATATCCACCGGGTTTCCGTCCTATGGCTGAGTGTCTCGGGGGCTGAATAGCAGCCATGCGGCGAAGTGCAAGCACACCCCATGACGTAGCGTGAAGGCCGTCCCGTAAGGCCTTGGAACATAAGGGGGCGCATTTTCCATTTTCGCTTGTTAAACTTTCCTTTGCCGGGCTGTGGGCGATTCGCGGTCAGGCTGTTCCCGTGCGATTGAGGCCGCGGGGCTGATGCAGGCGGGTCTGATGCACGCGCGTCTTAGGCAAGAGGGCAGAATGAGCCAGATCGAAGAATTGCAGTCGCGGATCACCCGCGCGCTGGACCGGATCGGACAGGGGATCGACAGGGTCGGTCCCGTTGTGTCGGACACGGACCTGGAAGCCGTGCGCGGCCGTGCAGAGGCCGCGGAACATGCGCTGGCCGAGGCGCAGGAGGCGCTGGCCGCCGCGCGTGAACAGGCCGAGGTGGAGTTGAACGCCGCCGTCGAAGCGGTGCGGGTCGAGGCCGTGGCCGAGATCGAACGCATCCGCGAAGAAGCGCGGGCGGTCACGCCAGAGCCTGCGGAACATGCCTCGCCCGCCGAAGACGAAGTGGATGCAGAGCAGTTGCTTGAGCTTCTCGAGGACGAGAAGATGGCAAATGCCCAGCTGGCAGAGCGGGTGCGCGTGCTCAAGGCGCGATTGGCCGAGGCCGAAGAGGCCGCACAGGCCCCGCCCGCCGACGCCCCGCAAACCGATATTGGTGCTCTGGACGCGGAATTGCAGCGCCTGCGCGCCGCAAATTCGCAGTTGACCGCCTCGAACGCGGCGCTGCGCGAGGCCAATGCGCATGGTGTGGGCGAACCGGACCTGATCAACGCCGCGATGGCGGCCGAACTTGAGGCATTGCGCGCCGCGCGCGCCACCGAGGCGGCTGAGGCGCAGGCCGTGCTGGGGGCGCTTTCGCCCTTGTTGGCCGAAGCGGCCGAAGAGGAGGCACAGCGATGAGCCAGATCGAAGTCGAGATCAAGATTGGCGGACGCAGTTTCGAAGTGGCCTGCCAGCAGGGCGAAGAACAGTTCCTGCAGGCCGCCGCAAAATTGCTGGACACCGAGGCGCAGGTTCTGGTCAGCCAGATCGGGCGGATGCCCGAGGCGCGGATGCTGCTGATGGCGGGTCTGATGCTGGCGGACAAGACCGCGGGTCTGGAAGAGAAACTGCGCGAGGCGAAGGACAAACTGCAATCCACCGAAACCGAATTGGCAGAGGTCAAGGCGCGTCCCGCACCCGAACCGGAAAAGGTCGAGGTTGCGGTGATCCCGGGCGACTTGACCGACTCTCTGGCCGAGATCGCGGCACGGGCGGAATCGCTGGCCAACTCGCTGGAAGAGGCCAAGGGCTGAACGGCGCTCAGCCGTCCAGACGCGCGCTCAGACTGCGCCCGAGGTTCACGAAGGCGCGCAGATCCTGCGGCTTGCGTATCATATAGGAATACCGGATCCGCAGCCCGTGCCGGTTGCGCGAAACGATGGGATGCTGCCCCTCGTTCCGGCCTTGCCGGGCCTGGATGAGTTCCGGGGCCTCACGCAGCCCGTCCAGCGCCGTTTCCCGCCCTGGTGTGGCGAAGAGTGTTCCCGGGCCCGGACCCTCGACCGAGCGTAGCTCGGCGGCTTCCTCGCCCAATCCGCCGGTCATCCGATCAAGGAACATCTTCAGGATGCCGCCGCCGCCAAAACCGGACAACATGCTGTCTGCCATGGCCTTGGTCGTTTGCGGAATGTCCGGACCCAGGAGCGCCATGCCGTCGGACAGTGCCAGCCGGGGCTGTTCAAATTGTGACCAATGGGTTGAGCTCCCGCCATTGCCGGAATTGGAGCGGCGGTAGAGAACCACCTCCCAGCCTTCATCCGGGTCCGAGATCACGGTGCGGCTGCCACGCCCGCCGCTTTGCGGTTGATAGCTGAAATGCCAGCCGTTTTCCGCAGCCATCGCCTTGACCCGTTCACGTTGTTTTTGGCTTTGGCGGATGGCCCAGACGATCAGGCCGGTCCCGGCAAGAGAGGCAAGGATCAGGACAACGGCAACGGCGATTTCCATGCAAAAACTCCCAGTGCAAATTCAGGCGTTCCAAAGGAAAAGCGGGCAGGGGGGCCTGCCCGCTTTGTCAGCGTCGCGATCAAGGCATCGCCTCAGCCGTTGGCTTCGCGGATCTTGTCGGCGGCGTCCTTGTTGTACGTCACGCCATTGGCTTCAAAGAGCTGGTCCAGCTCGCCCGACAGGGTCATTTCGGTGATGATGTCACAGCCGCCCACGAACTCCCCCTTGACGTAAAGCTGCGGGATGGTCGGCCAGTCGGAGAAATCCTTGATCCCCTGCCGCAGGGCGTCATCCTCAAGGACGTTCACATCCTGAAAAGCCACGCCCATGTAGTTCAGAACCCCGGCCACGCGGCTGGAAAACCCGCACTGCGGCATGGTCTTGTTGCCCTTCATGAAGAGCACGACGTCATGGGCTTTGACTGTATCGTCGATGCGGTCTTTTACGTCGGTCATTTGCGTCCATCCTGTGCGTTGTCATCTGTGTTCATCTTGTCCGAGGTCCCGTCGTCCGGGTCATCGGTGTCCGAGGTGCCGGTCTTTTCCGGTCATAGTCCTCGGGGTCGTAGCTTGCCGCGGTGTCCGCGATGGTCCCGATATATGTGGTGTTCGATTCGGGATCATAGGTCAAACCGTAGGTCGATCGGCCCTTTTGCCGGACCCGTCTGTGTTCTTTCCACGCCGCGCATTCAAAGACAGCGACGAAGGGCAGCAACAGAAGGATCGCCAGAGTGCCGGGTTCCATTGGATCAATCCGGGGCCTTGGTGGTCAGTGCCAGAGCGTGCAGGGCGCCTTCGGGTCCGTCCATCCTGCCCTTGAGCGCAGAATAGACCGCGCGCTGCTGCTGCACCCGGTTCTTGCCGCGAAAGCTCTCGTCCACGACCATGGCCGACATATGGACGCCGTCGCTGCCTTCGACGGTGATCTTTGCGTCGGGGAAGGACTGGCGCAGCAAGTCCTCGATCTCCTTGGCGTACATGGGCATGAATTGGCTCCGCTCGTCTGGTGTTTCCGACAAAAATAGTGTGTTGCCCGGGGCGGCGCAAGGCGGCAGCCCGTCACGGACGGACTGTGCCAGCCCAATTGCTCAGGCGTTCAGCTCGACCCAGACCGGCACATGATCGGAGGGACGCGGGTCCGAGCGTCCGCGAATGGCCGCGTCGATCTGGCAATCGGTCATCATGTCGGCAGCGGCAGGTGTCAGCAGGAAGTGGTCAATGCGGATGCCATTGTTCCGTTCCCAGGCCCCCGCCTGATAGTCCCAGAAACTGTAATGCCCCGGCGCCCCGGTGCGGGCGCGGAACGCCTCGGTGAAGCCAAGGTTCAGAATGCGGCGAAAGGCCGTGCGGGTTTCGGGCCGGTACAGTGCATCCTCGGTCCATTGTTCGGGGCGGGCAGCGTCCTCTTTCTGCGGGATCACGTTGTAGTCGCCCGCCATGAGCGCGGGCATCTCTTCGGCCAACAGGTCGCGCGCGCGGGACTCCAGCCGCTCCATCCACGCCAGTTTGTAGTCGTATTTCGGTCCCGGCGCCGGGTTGCCGTTGGGCAGGTACAGCCCACAGAGGCGCACCGCCTGATGGTCTCCCATGACGGTCGCCTCGATCCAGCGGGCCTGCTCGTCCGTGTCATCGCCGGGCAATCCGTGGCGCACATCTTCAAGCGGGCGCTTGGACAGGATGGCGACGCCGTTGAAACCTTTCTGTCCGTGGGTTGCGACATTATAGCCGCGCTCCTCGAAGGGTTCATGCGGAAAATTCTCGTCGACCGACTTGATTTCCTGGCAAAGCACGACGTCCGGCTGTGCTTCGTCCAGCCAGTCGGTCAGGGCGCCCAGCCGGGCCTTGATGCCATTAATGTTGAAACTGGCGATCTTCATGGCGCTCTCCTGCGGCTCGTATTGTCATGAATCGCAGTTAGGCGCGAGAGCGTCAAGCGACGCCAATCAACATCACTTTTTAGCGTTATTGGATGTGTCTGGGTCAGAGTGCAACCTATGCGTGTCTCTCCTGACACGAATCCGGGGCTGGCCTGACCGGATTCGGGGGTGATTCGCAGCATTTTGACTTTGCAAAGCGTCGTTGCGTTGCAAAGCCAAAAGTTATCCACAAGAAATTACATCCTGTGGATAAGTCCGATTGTTCCGCGAATCGAAACGCCTGCGCGAATCGAAACTGTGGATAAACTTTTCCTTAAACAACCTTAACAAGAATTAACTTTTTTGCAAACCCGTTTTGATTGCAGATTTCAAGGGTATAGCGACCAACCTGGACAAGGAGCATTTCAATGTCTGCCCTCATCAAAACGCAAAGCCCTGAAAAAACCGTTTCCAAAATGGAAACAAGCGCCTTCGCTGGCGACGCCGTCGAGGCCTTTACCTCGTGGTCCGGACCCGCGGCTGGCGACCTCTTCGATGGAGCCTCTGTCGAAGCCTTCACCTCCTGGTCCGGTCCCGCCACCGGCTCCCGTGAAACGGGCGATGCTGTTGAAGCATTCACGTCATGGTCGGGTCCCGCAAGCGTTGAGATTGAAAAAGGTGATGCAGTCGAGGCTTTCACCTCGTGGTCCGGACCGGTGCGCGGCTCTCGCGAAGGCGGCGACAACGTCGAGGCGTTCACTTCGTGGTCCGGCCCGGCGGCAGGTGATCGCGAAGCTGGCGACAATGTCGAAGCCTTCACCTCGTGGTCCGGTCCCGCGGCCGGTGACATCGAAAGCGGTGACAACGTGCAGGCCTTCACCTCCTGGTCCGGCCCGGTGCGCGGCTCTCGCGAAGGCGGCGACAACGTCGAGGCGTTCACTTCGTGGTCCGGCCCGGCGGCAGGTGATCGCGAAGCTGGCGACAATGTCGAAGCCTTTACCTCGTGGTCCGGTCCCGCAGCCGGTGACATCGACAGCGGCGACAACGTGCAGGCCTTCACCTCCTGGTCCGGCCCGGCGGCAGGTGATCGCGAAGCCGGCGACAGTGTCGAAGCCTTCACCTCGTGGTCCGGCCCGGTGACCGGAGATGCCGACAACGGCGACAGCGTTCAGGCGTTCACCAGCTGGTCCGGCCCCACCCGCGCCTGAACTGACGACTGAAACCCGGGCGGGGCGGTGGGCGCTCTGCCACGACAAAGGAGACTCACAGAGATGAGCAATATCATCCACCTGAACGTCCCGTCCCGGATTCCCCCGCTGGAAGCGCGAATGACCGCGCTTCTGGGAGCCTTCGCCGATCACCGCCGTCACGGGGACGACGTGTTCTGGCTGAAGGAGAACGCCGAACTCCTGAATATCCTTGAGTGCACCGGCCAGACCGTCGCCCCCGAGGCGCTGGCGCGGCACGCGGGCTATTACGCCCAGGCGCTGCAACGGCTGGAGTTCTTCCCGCAATATTACCGCTTTCTGCTGTCGCTGGCGCTGGATCTGGAAGATCTGGGGATGCCGGGCGATCAGGCGCAGAAGATGGTGGATTTCGCCGCCCGCGAAGGGTTGGCCGAAGCGGAATTGTCAGACCTGCAACGGGCCGAGGCGCGCCGCCTGATGATCCGGCGCGGTGTCGATCCGGTTCATGAGCCGGGGCTGGACGACCGCTTGCGCGCCTTTTGTTCGCGGACGAGGACCTTTGCCCTGCCGAACAAGAAGGCCGCCTATGAACTGACACACATCGTCTATTACCTGTCGGAATACGGTCGCCGCGACCCGCAATTGCCCGCCGAGGCACTGCAGAGCCTGCATTTCGCCGGGCTGACCGCGTTCCTCGATCAGAACGCCGACCTGCTGGCCGAGATCTGCATCGCGCTGCGGTATTGCGGAGCGATGCCGCCGGCTGTCTGGGCCGCATGGCTGGAACGGGAAACGGCGGCCTACCAGGTACAGGCGGACGACCACGTCAGCCTCAACGACGATTACCACGAATTCCTTGTCTGCAACTGGCATCAGGCGGTCACCGGCGCGGCGCTGTTCCGCCAGCCGCTGCGCGATTGCCGGGTGCGGTTCGACAGGGGCGCGCGGTTGCAGACCGTCCTGCGCGAACTCAGTCAAGCGATTTACGGCATGGACCACCGCTCGGGCGATTGGGGCCGGATGCGGCCAAGGATGGAACCGTCGCTGTCGCCGCAGGCGCGCGATGTGCTGAGCGCGGCCGCCGGGTCCTGCGATCTCTTCGACGCCTATTTCGAGGGCTTTGCCCGGGCGGGTGGCGCATGAACCGGCTGGCTCTCTCCGGCACCGCCATCGGCGCGGGGCTTGTTATTGTCTTCACCGGCATGATGGCCGCGGCGGATGGCATCACAAAGTTCATTGCGGGCGGCTATAGCGCGCCGCAACTGTTCGTCCTGTCCTCGGCGCTGATCATGGCCTTTGCGCTGGCCGGGGCACGGGCGGGTGACGGACCCGGCCTGCGAATCCGGTCGAAAAAGGCGATGATGGTGCGGTCAGTGCTGACCGTCATTGCCTCGGTCGCCTTCTTTCAGGCCTTCCGCTTGTTGCCCTTTGCGGATGTCTTCCTGTTCATCGGCCTGATCCCGCTGATTGCCGCCGCGCTCAGCGGCCCGGTACTGGACGAAAGCCCGCGTCCGGCGGCCTGGGCGGCGCTGGCGCTGGGGGTTGGGGGCATCCTCTTCCTGATGCCGGGGGGGCTGAGCGGCGCGCAGGCCGGTCACGCCTGGGCCCTGCTGGCGGCCGTTTCGGGCTGTGGTTCCATGCTGGCCGCCCGTGCCATCGCCAAGGCTGAACGCGCGCCGCTGGCGCAGGTCTTCTGGCCCAATGCCGCGCTGATGGTGGCCATGGCCGTGGCGCTGCCCTTTGTCTGGAAACCCATGAGCCTTGTGGACCTTGGCTGGGTCACCGCCTATGCCACAGCCCTGTTTGCCGCGCGCTACGTCGTGGCCGAGGCGCTGCGCCTGCTGCCTGCCTATGTCGCCACGCCGCTGATGAACCTGCAGTTCGTCTGGATGGTGATCATCGGGTTCATGTTCTTCAACGAGATCCCGACCGTTGGCACCTGGATGGGGGTTCTGCTGGTGGTCGGCTCGGGGTTCTGGCTGGTGGCCGAGGAACAACTGGCCAAGCCCAGGGTCATTCCTGCCGAATAGACCTTTCACCAAAAAGCAAAAGGGCGCCCGATGCTGGCGCCCTTTTTCGGTTGTGCGAGGGGTGAGCCTCTCGAAGCTCGGGTCACATCGAAAACGAGGTTCCGCAGCCGCAGGAGCTGGTCGCGTTCGGGTTTTCGATGACAAAGCGCGCGCCGATCAGCTCATCCGAAAAATCAATGACCGCCCCGGACAGGAAGGGCAGGGAGACGGGATCGACGATCACCCGCTCGCCGCTGTCCTCCAGCACCAGATCATCCTCGACCGGATCGTCCAGCTTGATCTCGTACTGGAACCCGGAACAGCCGCCGCCCTCGACGGCCACGCGCAGCGCCTTGCCTTCGGCGCTGGCGCCAATCTCGGCAAGCCGGGCAAAGGCGCGGTCGGTCACTTTCGGCGGCAGTTGCATGTTCTGGTCCTCTGGTCTGCGGGCTTACCCATGATCTAAGCCTGACCGGGCCGCGCTTCAAGCCATGTTACTGTTTCCCCAGAGACGGAAAAAAGCGTCCCATTTCGGCGGCGGTTCTGGCATAGCCGATGCCGGTCTTGGTGTCGCGGTACATGTGCATGGCCAGGACCTTTCCGGTGTCCGGGTCGATAAGCGGCCCACCAAGGGAGCCGGTGCCAAGCTCACAGCTGTGCGCGATCATCCCGTCGGGAGTGTTCTCGTCCTCGACCACCGCGCAGCCCTCGGACACATAGGTTTTCGGTCCGCCCTTTTCGTGAACAAGGGCCGCCATGACCTGACCCGGTTCGGGCGAGCCGTCCGCCAGGTCCAGCACCCGATCACTATCGAACTTGGTCTTTGGGTCAATCAGCTTGAGAAAGCTGACGCCAAATCTCTCGTTTCCGAACCTCGGGTCGAAATAAAGGTAGACGCTCTTGGCGTTTTCGCCGCCCTTGCTGTTGTAGTCCTGCACAAAACTGGACACGAGCGCGGTTGGATAGCCGTCCTGCAGTTTCGGCCCTGGCACACAGTGCCAAGGGGTTGCGACGAGGTTGGGAGCGACAACGAACCCGGTGCAAAACCCTGAGGTGTCACGGTTGAGAAAATCCACACGGCCCACGCCACGGGCAAGGGCCTGCACCTGTTCATCATCGGGCAGGGAGCAGTCGTCCGCCTCGCAGGCGGCCTGGACTGACGCGGCCAATGGCAGCGCAAGGACAAAAGAAAGAACAAGGCCAAAACGCAACATATGAATTCCTCCTGATCAATTTCTTACCAGATTGTCTCATATTCTGCGTGATCCGACAAAGAAATGTCGAACCCCCGCCCGATGGATCGGACGGGGGTCCCAAGGCCCGGTGTCAGGGGCTTTACTGTTGATCACCGATCCAGTTCGCCAGATCCAGCGAATGGGTGGCAAAGCGGCGCCCGGTCGAGCGTTCCTTGCTCAGGTGCAGGCCGACGATCGCGCCGGTGGCCGCATCAAAGATCGGCGCGCCGAGATCCCCGAAGTCGCTTTCACAGGTATGCTCAAAGGCTTTCTCCGGCAGGTAGGCGGGATCCTGGGCCACCGCGTTGCAGTGGTGGAACTTCATCGACTCGCCGCGCGGATAGGACAGCATGTAGAGCGGGGCCTGCGGATGCGGCAGCGCCTTGCCCACCGGCTGAATCCGGTCCGAAGAAAAGGCCATGCCCGGATCGGCAAGATGCAGGATCGCCAGGCCGGTTTCCTTGCTCGACAATTCGGTGTCCAGCCGCAGCATGTAGCCCTGCGCGGTCCACAGGCGCTGATCGGGGAAGATATGATCGAACACGATCCGGATCTCTTCGATCTGGGTGGCGTAGTTGTTGTAGTTCTCAAGGATGCCCGGCACGCAGGCATAAGAGGTGGCCACAACCGTCGGGCCAAAGACAACGCCCGAGCAGAACACGGGGCCGGCATCGGTGGTCACACGGATTCGTCCCGTCCCACGCACGCTGTCGATCAGCGACAGCTGATGGTCGTCCTGCTTCGGAGCCGCGAAGGTGATGAAGGGCATTTCAGTCAGCGGTGTCACGTCCTGCGTGTCCTTGGGGTCCGGTGTCGCGCCGGTACGGATCGTCGGGTTGACCGGCGGCTGGGTCAGCACCGGCGGGCGCGTGACCGGCGGCGGAGACACGTTGATCACCCGGTCACGCAACGGCGGCTGGGCCACGGGCGGGGCGGCAATCACCGGCGGGCGCGGTGCCGGCGGTGTCGCCACCGGCGGGGCGGCGATGACAGGCTGATTGGGTCTGGGTGTCGCGACCGGCGGGGCCGCAATGACAGGCTGCTTGGGTTTGGGGGTCGCGACCGGCGGCGCGGCGACCGGCGGCGTCACCACCGGGCGGGTCTTGGCCGGCGGGGCGGCGATGGACGGGGCCACCGAGCGCAGCTTGGACTTGTCGTCCGGGTCCAGAATGAGGGTTTCGTCAATGCGTTTCTTATTGACGTCCACCTGTGCAAGCACGGGGGCGGGAAGGGCGAGGATGATGCAGCAAATGGCAACGCTGCGCAGGGGGCTGAACATGGCTTTCTCCAAGGGTTATCGACAAACTACTTGGGGGCCAGTCTACAGATGCAGCAGGGGGCCGGATAGTATGGAACCCCACCAGTCGCGGGCGGGGGTCATCCGGTTAAGGCATTGAAATCATTGATGCCGGGATTCTGCCCCCCGAGGCGGGCAACCCGTCGTCCCGCGCTCTGGATTGGCGGCGAAACCTCAGGAATTCGGACCGGGTCAGGGCGACACCGGACAGACGGCAAGACACGTTCCCGCAAGTCGTTGTTTTCGCTCGACTGTGCGGATATGGGTAACATGGAACACGAAACTCGGGACAAAGACTCATGTGCGCCAGCCCTGCCTGCACGCCCAAAGCCGCGCGCGGCCGCCGCCATCCGGAAGAAGAGAGCGCGCACCGCTCCTGCTTTCAGCGCGACCGTGACCGCATCATCCATTGCTCGGCCTTTCGGCGGCTGAAGCACAAGACACAGGTCTTTGTCGAACACGAGGGCGACTTCTACCGAACCAGGCTGACCCATTCGATCGAGGTGGCGCAGGTGGCGCGCACGATCACCGGGGCGCTGGGGCTTGACGTCGACCTGACAGAGGCGGTGGCGCTGGCGCATGACCTTGGCCATACGCCGTTCGGCCATACCGGAGAGGATGCGCTGAGCGCGATGATGGCGCCCTATGGCGGCTTTGACCACAACGCCCAGACCCTGCGCATCGTGACCCGGCTGGAACGGCACTATGCCGAGTTCGACGGGCTGAACCTGACCTGGGACACGTTGGAAGGCATTGCCAAACATAACGGGCCGGTGGTGGGCGAGATCCCCTATGCCTTGACCGAATACAATGCCGAGCATGATCTGGAACTGCACACGCATGCCAGTGCCGAGGCTCAGGTGGCCGCGCTCTCCGATGACGTGGCCTACAACAACCATGACCTGCACGACGGGCTGCGCGCGGGCCTCTTCACCGAGGAGGAGATCGCCGATCTGCCCATTGTCTGCGACGCCTATGCCGAGGTTGACCGCAGGTATCCCGCGACGGACGCCTATCGCCGTCGGCACGAGGCCTTGCGCCGGGTCTTTGGTGCGATGGTGTCGGACCTGATCGAGACCTCGCGGGCGCAACTGGTCGCCTCTGGCGCGGAAACCGCGCAGGACGTGCGTGACCTTGGCCGTCCGGTCATCGGCTTTTCGCAGGCGATGTGGACGGACCTGAAACAGATCCGCGCCTTTCTGTTCAGCAACATGTACCGCGCGCCGCGCGTGATGGAGCAGCGCGCCCGCGTGACAGAGGCGGTGAACGAGCTGTTCCCGATCTATCTGGACGATCCCAGGCTGTTGCCGCAGCGTTGGCAGGGCGACATTGCGCGGGCCGAAGGAGAGACGGCGCTGGCGCGGCTGGTGGCCGACTACATTGCCGGGATGACAGACCGTTTTGCGCTGCAACAGCATGCGCGGTTGACAGGCAAGGACGTGCTGGAGGGGTTGTGGCCCGCCGATGAAACCGGCCATGCCGCGCGGTAGTCGACGGCGGCCATCGGCGCGGCTAGGGTGCCGGGGCGAACAGGCAGAGGGCAGAACATGGCAGTAGCGGAAAGCGGCGGTCTGGAGACCGTTCTGGCCTTTGGGTTGGTCGGGGCACTGGGCGTGGGCAGCCAGTGGCTGGCATGGCGGCTGCGCCTGCCTGCCATCGTGCTGATGCTGGTGGCGGGGCTGATGATCGGTCCGGTGACGGGCATTCTCGACCCGGCGGCGCAGTTCGGCGACATGCTGCAACCGATGATCGCCGTGGCGGTGGCCATCATCCTCTTCGAGGGTGGCCTGACGCTGGACCTGCACCGTCTGTCCGACGCGGCCAAGGGGGTGCGGCGGCTGGTGCTGATCGGCGCGCCGTTGGGTTGGATTGCCTCCACCTTTGCCCTGCATTTCGTGGCGGGCCTCAGCTGGGAAGCCTCGGCAGTCTTCGGCGGCATCATGATCGTCACCGGGCCGACCGTAATCGCGCCGCTGTTGCGTCAGGCGCGCCTGCAACGGCGTCCCGCCGCGCTGCTTCAATGGGAGGCCATCGTCAACGATCCGGTCGGGGCGCTCGCCGCCGTTCTGGCTTTCGAGGTGGTTCTTGTGCTGCGCACCGCGACAGACGCAGGCGGCGCCGGATGGGAAATGGCCATCGGCATCGCCGCAGCGACCGCGCTGGGGCTGGCGGGCGGCTGGGGCATCGTGCGCGCCTTTCGGCAGGCCTATGTGCCAGAGTACATGAAGGTCCCGGTGCTCGTTGTTGTCTTGCTTGGTGTCTTTGCCGTGTCCGACCACGTCCTGCACGAATCCGGGCTGCTGGCGGTGACGATCATGGGGCTGTGGATCGCCAATGCGGGCCTGCCCAGCTTTGCCGAGCTGTACCGGTTCAAGGAACACGCCACCGTCCTGCTGGTCTCGGGTGTCTTTATCCTGTTGGCGGCGGGGATGAGCTTTGAGCGACTGGCAGTGCTGGACTGGCGGGCCGGGCTGTTCGTGCTGTCGGTGATCCTGATCGCGCGTCCCTTGCCGGTGCTGGCGGCGCTGGCCTTTACCAACGTCGAATGGAAGGAACGCCTGCTGGTCGCCTTCACCGGGCCACGCGGCGTGGTGCTGGTGGCGGTTGCCGGGCTGTTCGGCGATCGGCTGGTGCAGATCGGGGTCGAGGATGCGGACCGAGTCGCGCCGCTGGCCTTTGCGCTGGTGGCGGCAACCGTGGTGTTGCACGGCTTCACGCTGGCGCCGATGGCGCGGCTGTTGGGGCTGACGGCCTCCCGCCTGCCGGGGGTGATCATCATGGGCGGGTCGAAATGGGCCGTGGACCTGGGGGCGGCGTTCAAGAAGATGGAACTGCCCGTCATCATCGCCGATCCCAACAACGCCCATCTGCGCAGCGCGCGGGATGCCGGACTGGACACGTTTTACGGCGATATCCTGTCAGAGGCGGCGGAGGACCGCGTTGAATTCGTGGCCTATGAAAAACTTATCTGCGCCAGCGACAACGACGCCTACAACACGCTTGTCGCCACCGACCTTGCGCCGGAATTCGGGCGCGAAAACGTCTTTCAGCTGAAACGCGTCCGCGATCAGAGCAGTCGGCACACATTGCCCGCCACGCTGGGCGGGCGGGCGGTTGGCGCGGATGAGACCTTTTTCGAGGTCAATGCCGCCATTGCTGGCGGCAGTGGATTCCGCGTGACCCGTCTGAGTGAGGAATTCACGCTGGAGCACTGGCGGGAACGCCACCCGGAGGCCGTGCCGATGGCAGAACTGGGACCGAACGGGACATTGCGGCTGCTCGGACCCAAGGATGAGCTCTCCGGGCGCGCCGAAAGCCGCATCCTTAGCCGGATGCCCAAACGCGAAGAACGCAAGGCGGAGTGAGCGGGGATTTGACCCCACGGGCCAAAGTGATACAGACCGCCCAACTCTGGAGCTTCTGAAATGAACCTGTTTACCGAAATCCGCACGCTCGTGCTGGACGCCATTGCCGCCTTGCAGGCCGAAGGGACATTGCCCGAAGGCCTGAACACCGATCCCGTCACCACGGAACCACCGCGCGATCCGCTGCACGGCGACATGGCGACCAATGCCGCCATGGTGCTGGCCAAACCGGCCAGGCTGAAGCCGCGCGACATTGCCGAGGCTCTGGCCGACAAGCTGCGCATCGACGACCGCATCGCAAGCGCAGAGGTGGCCGGGCCCGGGTTCCTGAACCTGCGGCTGTCGCCCGCCGTCTGGCAGGCGCTGCCCGGCAAGATCCTGTCCGAAGGCACCGTCTATGGCCGGTCCGACATGGGCACGGGCAAGAAGGTGAACGTGGAATATGTCTCGGCCAATCCGACCGGGCCGATGCACGTCGGTCATGCACGCGGCGCCATCGTGGGCGACGCCATGGCCTCGTTGCTGGCCTATGCGGGCTACGATGTGACGCGGGAATACTACATCAACGACGGCGGCGCGCAGGTCGATGTTCTGGCGCGGTCTGTCTACCTTCGCTACCAGGAGGCGCATGACCTCAGCGTCGACTGGCCCGAAGGCAGCTATCCCGGCGATTACCTGATCCCGGTGGGCGAGGCACTGAAGGAAAGGGTGGGGGACATCTGGCTGGACCAGCCCGAAGAGGTCTGGCTGACCGAAGTCCGCGAATTCGCCAGCGCCGCCATGATGGAGATGATCCGCGGGGATCTGGCGTCGCTGGGCGTCAAGATGGATCACTTCTTTTCCGAAAAGTCGTTTTATGGCACGGGCAAGATCGAGGCGGCCATTCAGGACCTCGACGACAAGGGCCTGATCTATCGCGGCACGCTGGAACCGCCGAAGGGCAAGACGCCCGAGGATTGGGAACCGCGCGAACAGACCCTGTTCAAATCGACCGAGCACGGCGATGACGTGGACCGCCCGATCATGAAATCGGACGGCAGCTGGACCTATTTCGCGCCCGACATCGCCTATCATTATGACAAGGTGAGCCGGGGTTTCGACCTGCTGATCGACATTTTCGGCGCCGATCACGGTGGCTATGTCAAACGGATGAAGGCCGCCGTCAGCGCATTGTCGGACGGCAAAGTCCCATTGGACATCAAGCTCTTGCAGATGGTGAAGCTCTACAAGAACGGCAAACCCTTCAAGATGTCCAAGCGGGCAGGGACCTTTGTCACCCTGCGCGACGTGGTGGAAATGGTCGGCGCGGACGTGGCACGGTTCCACATGCTGACCCGCAAGAGCGATGCGGCGCTGGATTTCGATTTCGACAAGGTTGTCGAACAGTCCAAGGAAAACCCGGTCTTCTACGTGCAATACGCCCATGCGCGGATCTGCTCCGTCTTGCGCAAGGCGGCAGAGCAGGGCGTGGATGTCAGCGATGCTGCGCTGGCGGGGGGCGATCTGTCCACCATGACCCATCCGGCTGAAATTTCGCTGGCTGCCAAGCTCGCCGAATGGCCGCGTCTGGTCGAGATTGCCGCCCGCACGCATGAGCCGCACCGGATTGCGACCTTCCTCAGCGAACTGGCCGCTGAACTGCACGGCTTGTGGAACAGGGGCAACGATCAGCCGGAACTGCGGTTCCTTCAGGACGATCCTGCAACGACGCAAGCGAAAATTGCGCTGGCACGGGCCACGGCAGTTGTGATTTCCGCCGGTCTTGGTATCTTGGGCGTGAAACCGGTCGAAGAAATGCGCTGACAAACAAGCGCCTCGGCCGGGTTGGTATCGAGCAGCAAGGCACTCTGGCGGCAATGCATCGCCGGGGGACGAGAGGCATAAATGGCGGATTTCACTTATGACGGGGCCGACGCGGCCCTTGGTTCTGGGAACATGGCCTCGGTCGCGAACTGGGCCGGGGCGGCGGTCTCGCTTGCCCTGATCGCAGGCATCGGGGTCTGGGGCTACAAGGTCATCGCGCGGGACGTCAGCGGCGTCCCCATCGTGCAGGCCATGGCCGGCCCGATGCGCGTGGCCCCGGTAGACCCGGGTGGCACGCTGGCCGATCATCAGGGGCTGGCGGTGAACGCGGTCGCCGGCAACGGGGCTGCCGCCGCACCGGCGGACAAGCTTTTGCTGGCCCCGCGACCGGCGGGGTTGCAGGCAGATGACGTGGCGCTTGGCGCGTTGACGCCCAAGAGCGTGGAACCGGAGTTTCAACCGTCGCTGGCCCGCAACGCCGAATTGGTCGAGCTGGAACCCAAAGGCGCGCCGATCCTCGAAAGCGATCCGGTGGATGGTGACGATCCCCTGATGGCGCTGGCGAACGAGATCGCCAAGCAGTCCAAGCCGCTCAGCCCGGTCTCCCCGGCGGACAGCAGTGAGGATGAGGTGCTGGCGGCATTGGCGGCGATCCCGGCGGGCACCGTGGTGTCCCCCGAACCCGCAGTCGACCCAAAACAGCCCACCTTCAATGGCCCCGGCCTGCGTCGCTCGCTGCGCCCCAAGGTGCGCCCCGCGGACCTGTCCACGGTGCAGCGCAGCGCCGCCCCCTCGGTGGCGCCGGTCGCCGCCGTCAAGGAAATCGACCCGGACAGCCTGACCGCCGGAACCCGGCTTGTGCAGATCGGTGCCTTTGACAGTCCTGATGCGGCCCGCGCCGAATGGACCCGGCTGGACGCGGTTTTCGGGGATTACCTCGAAGGCAAGGACCGCGTGATCGAGAAAGCCACTTCTGGCGGCCGCGTCTTCTATCGCCTGCGGGCGCATGGATTTGAAGACCTCGCCGATTCCCGCCGCTTCTGCGCCGCCTTTGTGGCCCGCGACGTGGACTGCATTCCGGCGGCCGCGAGATGAGCGGGTTCGGTGCGGTCATCTTCGGCTGTGCCGGAACCGAAATCTCTGAATCGGAACAGATTCTCTTCTCCGAGAGCAAGCCCTTTGGATTTATCCTGTTTGACCGCAACCTGCGCGATCCGGACCAGATCCGGAAACTCTGTGCAGACCTGCGCGCGGCGGCAGGCCATGAGGCCCCGATCTTCATTGATCAGGAGGGCGGGCGGGTCCAACGCCTGCGTCCGCCCATGGCGCGTGACTGGCCCGCCCCACTGGACGACGCGTCCGAGGCGCAGGCCGAAAGCCTGTTTTATCGCCGCGCACGGATCATCGCGCAGGAGTTGCGGGATCTGGGAATCGACGGCAACTGTGTGCCAACTCTCGATATCGCACGCGAGGAAACCCATCCGGTCCTGCGCAACCGCTGCTATGGCACCGATCGCGACAGCGTCATCCGGAATGGACGCGCCGTGGTGCGCGGCTGTCTGGACGGTGGCGTGCTGCCGGTGATGAAACACATGCCGGGTCATGGCCTGGGCACCCTGGACAGCCATCTTGATCTGCCCCGCGTCGGCGCGCCACGCCGTACATTGGACGCAGAGGATTTCGCGGTTTTCACCGCCTTCGGGGATTTGCCGCTGGGTATGTCGGCGCATCTGGTCTTCGAGTCGATCGACCCGCGCCCGGCCACGATCTCACCCGTGGTGATTGATCTCATCCGCCGGCAGATCGGCTTTGACGGGCTGCTGATGACCGATGACATTTCGATGCAGGCCTTGCCCGGCAGCATCCCGGAACGCGGCGCCGCCGCGCGGGCAGCCGGATGTGACGTGATCCTGCATTGCAACGGCAAACTTCAGGAGATGCGGGACCTCTGGGCCGAGGTCGGCGCAATGGACGCCGCAGGCCAGACCCGGGCCGAGACTGCGTTGGCGGCGCGCCGCGCACCGACGCCGGTTGACATCACCGCACTGGAGGCGGAGATTACTGCACCGAGCCTCCCGGATGCCACCTACAACCCTGCATGAGCGACCCTGACACCCCTGATCTGGAAACCTTGTCGGTCGCTGACCGCGTGGCGGCAGAGGCGCTTGTCGTCGATGTCGACGGCTATGAGGGGCCGCTTGACCTGCTGCTGAACATGGCCCGGACGCAGAAGGTGGATCTGCGCAAGATCTCGATCCTGCAACTGGCGCAGCAATACCTGCTCTTTGTCGAAAAGGCCAAGGAACTGCGAATCGAACTGGCCGCCGATTACCTTGTCATGGCGGCCTGGCTGGCGTTCCTGAAATCGCGGCTATTGTTGCCGCCAGACCCCACCGAAGAGGGGCCATCGGGCGATGAACTGGCCGCGCATCTGGCCTTTCAGCTGGAGCGGTTGCAGGCCATGCGCGATGTGGCGGCGCGGCTGATGGCGCGGGACAGGCTGGGGCGTGATTTCTTTGCCCGTGGCCTGCCCGAACATATGGAACAGGTGCGCCGGGTGAAATATACAGCCACCCTGCTGGACCTGATGCAAGGCTATGCGCGCATCCGCACGCGCGACGAATTCCGGCCTTTCGTGATGGACCGCGACCGCGTCTTTACAATGGAACAGGCGTTGGAACGCATTCGCGGCATGATCGGCTTTGCCGGACAATGGACCGATATCCAAAGCTACCTGCCCGAAGGCTGGTTTGAGGATCCGCAGCGCTGGCGGTCTGCCACGGCCTCGACTTTTGCCGCCTCGCTGGAACTGGTGAAAGAGGGCAAGGCCGTGTTGAAACAAAGCGGCACGTTCGAGCCGCTCCTCATGCGGCGAAGGGAGTCCCGGGATGAGTGACGATCAGCACCCATCAGAGGACGGGCCGGGCGAAAGCCTGTTCGACGCCCCGGTCATGGCCGAACAGGAACGCATGGTCGAGGCAATCCTCTTTGCAAGCGCAGAGCCGGTCTCGGTGCGCGAGTTGAACGAGCGGATGCCGCATGGTTGCGATGCGGCCGAGGCGCTGGTCTACCTGCGCAAACGGTATGAGGGGCGCGGCGTTCAGGTGGTGCATGTGGGTGACGCCTGGGCGATCCGCACGGCAGCGGACCTTGGCTTTCTGATGCAGCGCGAAACCGTGGAGACCCGCAAATTGTCGCGCGCCGCGATCGAGACGCTGGCCATCATCGCCTATCATCAGCCGGTCACGCGCGCCGAGATCGAAGAGATCCGGGGCGTTTCAGTGTCTCGCGGCACCGTCGACCAGCTGCTTGAAATGGAGTGGATTCGGTTCGGCCGTCGTCGCATGACGCCCGGTCGCCCGGTGACCTTTGTGGTGACGCAGTCCTTTCTGGATCACTTCGGCCTCGAATCCGCGCGGGACCTGCCGGGGCTGGCCGATCTTCGCGCCGCTGGTCTGCTGGACAGTCGCCCGTCGCCGCTTGGTACGCCGATTGCGGGGGAAGGCGATGTCGATTCCGAGGAAGGCACCGACGAAGGTCAGAGCGAATTGTTCGAAGACTGAGCCACGCCCGAAAATCGGCGCATTTGCCTGTTACGCGAAGAAGCAAAGACAAGAGGAGTCCCGGGCATGAACGCTCAACAGATCATCAACATGGTCCTGCGCACGGTGATGCGCAAACTGGTCAACAAGGGGGTCGATGCGGGGCTGAACCGTGTTGCCGGAGGTGGCCAGAAAGGCCGCGACGCGCAACGCGCTGCCCGCCAGGCACGCCGGGCGGCGAAGATGGCCAACCGGTTCTGATCCGGAGCAAAAGCCCCGTTCCGTCAACCGCTGCGGAAATGTTTGCTCAGCTTCAATCCCTGACCCTGATAGTTCGACGCGATCCCCGCACCGTAAAGCTGTGACGGCACCTCGGACATGCGCTCATAGACCAGCCGCCCGACAATCTGGCCATGTTCCAGCACAAACGGCGCCTCGTGGCAGCGCACCTCCAGCACGCCGCGCGCGCCTGCGCCGCCTGCCGCCGCATGGCCGAAACCGGGATCGAAGAACCCGGCGTAATGTACGCGGAATTCCCCCACCATTGCCAGATAAGGCGCCATTTCAGCGGCATAGCCCGGCGGAATATGCACCGCCTCGCGGCTGACAAGGATGTAAAAGGCGCCGGGATCGAGGATCAGCCGCCCGTTGTCGGCGCGCAATGCGTCCCAGAAATCCTGCGGCGCATAGGCCCCGATCCGGTCGAGGTCGATCACACCGGTATGGGGACGTGCGCGATACCCGACCAGCCCGCCGGGACCGGGTTCCAGGTCCACCGAAAACCCCAGCCCCTCGTCGATCACCGCAGGCCCGCCGCCCACCAGCGTTTCGGCATTGTGCAGCGCCCGCAGTTCCGCGTCTGTCAACACAGATTGGCCGCGCCGAAAACGGATCTGGTTCAGCCGCATCCCCGGCCGCGCCAGAACCGAAAACGAGCGCGGGCAAATCTCTGCATAGAGAGGGCCGGCGTAGCCCGGTCCGATCCGGTCGAATTCCACGCCGCCATCGGTGATGACCCGTGTCAGCAAGTCCAGCCGCCCGGTCGAGCTCTTGGCATTGGCGATGGCCTGCACCCCGGGCGGCAGAGAGAGCCGCTCCATCAGTGGCACAAGGTAGACACAGCCTTTCTCCAGAACCGCCCCGGTGCCCAATTCGATGCGGTGCATTTCGAATTCGTCGATGCGCTCGGCCACGCTGCGGCCCTGACCGGCAAGGAAAGAGGCCCGCACGCGGTAGGCCACATGGCCCAGCCGCAGGTCAAGGCTGGCCGGTTGCACCTGGCCTTCGACGAAATCCACCTCCGCCGAAAGGGCCCCCTCGGCGATCAGGCGGTCGATCTGTTGGCTGGCCAGCACTCCGGTCATGGCATCCCCCTGTTTTTCCATCTCTTAACAAGCGCACCGGAGGAGGGGGAGTGGAAAATCATCGACGAAGGGAAGCGCGGGTGGGGTCAGAAGGCGACAAGCGCGTTATCGTCGCCGTCTTCCTGAACCTCCCCATGATTGGGATCAACATGGGGATCGTCCGCCGCATCGCAATTCCTGCGCAACAGATGCGCGACAACATCTTCGACGGTTAGGTCCTGCTCTGGATCGGCAAGAACTGCCTCCGATTCAGCAGTCGGCGCGGCGGCGGCCGGAGCTTCCTCCGGCAATGGACCGGCTTGGTCCCTGTCCACTTGAAGCAAGTCTTCGCGCTCCACATTCAGATACTGCACTTCGAAACTGTGCACGCCGGGAGAAAGCGGGACCTGCGCTTCCTCGAAGTCCCCATCCTGCGCGTCGAGAATCAGTCCCCTGTCAATGTAGACATGCGCCAAGTCATCCGCGGTCAGACGCAGGGTGAACACGCCGCCGTCAGGGGTGTCGATCTGCCATGTGTATTGGACCGCGATGTGATCGACCGGTCTACCATTCCGCAAGCTAATGGATTAGTAGAGGAAATCTGGTTCAATGTTGCTGACCTGTGCAGCCGGTGCTGCGGTGAAACCGACGGCGTCCAGATCCGTAATGTATCCCAAGAACTCGAGATTGCGGGCAGAGTAGGCCCCACATTCATCCGGTACTTTCGCATATATTGCTAAGCTGGCAGGTCAATTGCGGTCCAGGAGGAAGGGGCAGCCCGAGGCAAAAGACTGTTTCCAGTGCCGTTACAATCGCCGCCGCCAAGTCTCCAGGACAAGTCGCTATACCCGAGGTGGCTTGGACAAGCGGATTGCAAGTTCGGATTGAATTGGTCGGGCTAGCAGGACTCGAACCTGCGACCTTCCGTCCCCCAGACGGACGCGCTACCAGACTGCGCCATAGCCCGACTTGTCGCGCTTAATTACGCTATTCTTCGGCAAGAGCAACCCCCTTGCCGCAAAATTCCGCGCCTCAATTTCTCGGCGCGGCCCGGGATTCACAGAGCGCGCGAAGCGCGGGCAGATGGGCTGCGAGGGCTTGTTGCCGCTCCGTCGAAAGCGCCGAAATCCTTGCGATATATCCCAAAGGCCCCATGGGTTTCGAGGCGGGCGCCGCCATCGGGGCAGGGGCAGGATGGGCATCGAAATCCGGCAGATCCAGCGGCCGAGTCGGCGTCGCCGGGGCAAGCACTTCTGGTTCGGGCTCTGAGGCCATGATCTCTTCCGGTTCAGGCGCGGGCGTGTCATCCGCTTCGGCCCGCGTCTCGGGTTCGGGGGTGTCTGCCTCGGCCTCGATGGTTTTCGCGACCGTTTCGACATCATCCGCGGCCAAGGGCACGGTTTCCGGCTCTGGCCGAATGCTGTCAGATTGGGCCGGTTCAGGTTTCTCGGACATCTCGGGTTCGACGCTTTCAGGCGCGGCGTGTTCGTCTGTTTGTTCCGGTTCTGTCGCTGCCGCAACAGGCGGGGCGAACAGGTCAAATGGCAGTTCGAGGTCTTCCGGTCCACCGAAGTCGTCCGCAGGTTCCGCAGAGTGCAGCCCCTCGACGGGTTCCTCGGCCTGTCCCTCCGCCGCGATCTGTTCAGGTTCAGGGTCTGCCGCTTCGGGGACTTGATCCTCCGGCTTGGAGATGGAGTCGGCCATCACCGGGCCTGCTGTGGGCTCCGGGTCAACCTCTTCTGCATCCGGCATGACAGGTGTCTCCGTCGGTGCGTCGTCGGGCTCTTGATCAGGGGCGATGGCCTCCGCCGGTTCGGGCGCGGCCTCCGCCGTCCTCCCAGCGTCCGGGCGCGACGGGTAATGAATGACAGAACCGGGTGTCTCGTCCAGTGGAACCTCGGCATATGGCGCGTCTTCGATCAGATCGCCCTGCGGTGGATCTTGGGGGTCGGCCTCTTGCAGCGACAGGGCCGCCACATGGCGCACGCCCTGTTCGCGCAGCACTTTCTGGACACCCTTGATGGTCATCCCGTCGTCATGCAGCAACTTCTTGATTCCGCCGAGCAATTCCATGTCGGACGGACGATAGTACCGCCGCCCGCCAGCCCGTTTCACGGGTTTCACCTGGGTGAACTTGCTCTCCCAGAAGCGCAAGACATGCGCCGGAGTCTCAAGCCAGTCCGCCACCTCGGAAATGGTGCGGAACGCATCGCGTGATTTGGGCATCGGCTATGCCTCAGCGTTTGTTGCCCGCGGCCACGCGGTCTTTCATCAGGTGCGAGGGGCGGAATGTCAGCACGCGGCGCGGCTGGATCGGCACCTCTTGTCCGGTCTTGGGATTGCGGCCCACGCGAGCTGCCTTTTCCCGCACCGAGAAGGTCCCGAAAGAGGAGATCTTGACCTGTTCACCTTCGACCAGAGAATCCGACATATGCTGCAAGACCGCTTCGACCAGTTCGGCGCTTTCGTTGCGCGACAGGCCCACTTCGCGAAACACCGCTTCGCTCAGGTCCATGCGCGTCAGGGTCTTATCCCCCATAGTCATCCCTCCCGCTGTTTTTTCCAGATTAGGGGGAGGAGAAAACACAAGTCAATATCAATGACTTGCAGGGCGCGATTTATCTATCGAAAGAATGGTTTTGTGCAATAAAGGCACAACCTTGACTTGAAAAGCCCATTACCAGCGCAGAACGACAGCCCCCCAGGCCAACCCGCCGCCAATTGCCTCTGTCACGATCATGTCGCCCGGCTTGATCTGGCCGCGCGCCTTGCCCACCGACAGGGCGAGGGGAATCGAGGCGGCAGAGGTGTTGCCATGGTCCTGAACCGTCACCACGACGCGGTCCATCGGCAAGTTCAGTTTCCTGGCCGTGCCCGTGATGATGCGGATGTTGGCCTGATGCGGCACGACCCAGTCGATCTCGTCCGAAGTGACGCCGCATTTTGCCATGGCCTTTGTCGCGGTCGAGGCGAGTTTTTCGACTGCGTGGCGGAACACTTCCTTGCCCTGCATGCGCAGAAAGCCGGTGTTCTGAGTCGAAACGCCGCCGTCCACATACAGGATGTCGCGGAAACGCCCGTCGCTGTTGAGGTCCGTCGACAGGATGCCCCGGTCTGCCTTGGTGCCGTCACCCTCTGCGGCCTCCAGAATCAAGGCGCCGGCGCCGTCGCCAAACAGCACGCAGGTGCCGCGGTCGGTCCAGTCCATGATGCGCGAAAAGGTTTCGGCGCCGATGACCATCACCCGCCGGGCCTGTCCGGACACGATCAGTGCATTGGCATTGGCCAGCGCATAGATGAACCCGGCACAGACCGCCTGCACGTCAAAGGCAAAGCCGCTGGTCATGCCCAGTTCCGCCTGCACCATCGTCGCGGCGGAGGGAAAAGTCAGATCCGCGGTCGAGGTCGCGACAATCAGGGCATCCACGTCGCCCGCCTCGATCCCGGCATCTGCCAGAGCGGCGCGCGCCGCCCGTGTGGCAAGGTCCGAGGTGGTCTGTCCCTCGGCGGCGAAATGCCGACGTTCGATGCCCGAGCGCGAGCGAATCCATTCGTCCGATGTGTCCAGGCTCTTTTCGAATTCGGCATTTTCGACAATGCGGTCAGGCAGATAATGTCCGACACCGATAACAGCGGCGCGTGTGGTCATGTCTCTAGGAGTCCTTCTGTACCGCGCCATCCTGCGCCGCCTCGGCGGCAGAGGCAACCCGTGCGGCCAGACGGTCCCCAAAGCCGGAACGCGCCAATTCGTAAGCCAGTTTGACCGCCGCGGAAATTCCGGTCGCATCGGCCGATCCGTGCGATTTGACCACAGTACCGTTGAGCCCAAGAAAGACGCCGCCATTCACCCGGCGCGGGTCGATCCGCTTTTTCAGGCGCCGCATCGAGGTCAGCGCCAGCAGAGAGGCGATGCGCGACAGGGGGGAATAGGCAAAAGCCTCGCGCAGCAGGTCGCCGATCAGCGAGGCGGTGCCTTCGCCTGTCTTCAGCGCGACGTTGCCGGTAAAGCCGTCGGTCACGATCACGTCGCAGGAACTGCCGGGAATGTCGCCGCCTTCGACAAAGCCCACAAATTCATATTTGCCCGCGGACTCGTGCCCGTCGATCAGGTCATGCGCCTCTTTCAGTTCGGCCCGGCCCTTGTGTTCCTCGGTGCCCACGTTCAGCAATCCAACGCGCGGACGTTCAAGGCTCAGACCGTTGCGGGCATAAGCCGCGCCCATCAGCGCATATTGCAGCAGGTCCTGCGCATCGGCACGGATATCCGCGCCCACGTCCAGCATCACGTTGAAACCCTGCGGATTGCGTGAGGGCCAGAGAATCGCGATGGCCGGGCGGTTCACGCCGGGCAGCTTGCGCAGGCGGATCATCGACAGCGCCATCAGCGCGCCGGTGTTGCCGCAGCTGACCGCCACGGTTGCTTCACCTGCGCGCACCGATTCCAGCGCCGACCACATCGAGGTGCCCTTGCCGTGGCGCATCACCTGGCTGGGCTTGTCGTGCATGGTGACAACGCCCTGCGCGTCACGAATCCTGCAGCGTTCCGGCAACCCTTTTCGGCGCGCGACCAGCTTTTCCAGCTCGTCCGCGGGGCCATGGAGGACAAAATCCAGCTCGGGATTCTTGCGCGCAGAATGTGCGATGCCGGCGACAACTGCCGCCGGCCCACGGTCGCCGCCCATGGCGTCGACGGAAATCACGATTCGGGACGCGCCATCGCCTTCGGTGTTCTTCAGGGAAGACATTCAGGAGGCGTCCCGCTTGGGCTGATCAGGCCGCGTCTTCGTCCAGGTCGATGTCGTCGTTCATCGCGACGACTTCACGCTCGGCATAGTGACCACAGGACGGGCAGACGTGATGCGGGCGCTTCAGCTCGCCGCAGTTGTCACACTCGTTCGGGTTGGCCGCGACCAGCGCGTCATGTGCGCGGCGGTTGTTGCGGCGCGACTTGGAAACCTTGTTCTGTTGGACAGCCATGTCTCAACCTCGTCTATCGGAGGGGTGCAGGGTCTGCTCCCCTTGTTTCGGATCGCGTCATGCCACTGGACCGGGGCCCGCGTCGACACACGCCTGTCATACTCATGAGCGCGCGAAAATACGCAGAACCTGTGAATTGGCAAGCGGATTCTCAGTCGTCATTGCCGTCTTCCTGCATTTTTTCGCGCAGCGCGGCAAGGCCTGCGAAAGGACGTGTTGCCTCGTCTGTCATCGGGGCAACACCGTCCTCGGCAAAGCGCGCGGCGCCCAGTTCCACTCCGTCCTTGCGCGGGTAGGTCGGCAGGGCAAGGGACAGCGCCTCTGTCATGGCGGCCTGCACGTCGATTTCGTCGCCCAGCGGCTCGACCGAGTCGTCCTCGGGCATTTCGATCTCTGTTCCGGCCTCTGGTTCGTCGAGCATTTCGGTCGGCACGAATTCGCGCACGACTTCGGTATCGATCCGGGTGGTCACCGGGTCCAGCGTCACGATGCAGTATTGCACCACCGTCGCGCCCAGTTGCGCCTGCAGGCGCCAGCCGCGTCGGCCCAATGGGGTCAACGCCCCTTCAAAGCGCAATTTGCGGATCGAAACCGCGCCAAGCTCCTGCGCCAAAGCCTTGCGTTCCTCGGCATCGGGTTCCAGCCGCACCGGGGTCTTGCCGGACTGTCGCAGGCTGGAAACACGCAGCCGGGGGGCGGTCAGGGGGCCTTGGGACGGGGAAGAGGTCATCGGGTCGTGTTTTCCTGCGCTTGAATGGAGTGCATTCCTTCTGTAAGCGGGATATGTGGCAGACCGTCCCATGACAAGAGGCGCATGACATGTACAGGTTTTCGGCAATGGCAAGAGGTGCCGTCGCAGGGCTGATGCTCGCGGCACTGGGAGCCTGTTCGGCGCAACACCGGGTGCATGGTTACATGCCGTCCGAGGATGAGTTGCAACAGATCGTGCCCGGGGTCGATACCCGCGCCACGGTCGAAGAGGTTGTTGGCCCGCCCAATGCTTCTGGTGTGTTGAACGGATCGGGCTTCTATTACATCGAAACCGAAATCCGGCATTTCGCCTATCAAAAGCCAAAGGTCGTGGATCGTCAGATTGTTGCCATCACCTTTGACCAGGCGGAGGTCGTCAGCAACATCGCGACCTACGGCCTCGAAGACGGGCGGGTGGTTCAGATCAATCGCCGCGTGACCGAAACGTCGGATGGCGACATCAACTTTATCCGCAAGCTGTTCGGCAATATCGGCGGTCTCAGCGCGTCCAACATTCTTGGCGAATGAGCGCAGGTGCGTCACGCTCCCGCATTTCGTCACGCAAATGTCACGCCGGTTTGGCATGGCCTGACCCAGATGCGCGCCAAGGCGCGCCTGGGGCAGGAGCGGACGCAATGATCCAGTTGAATCGCGGGCGCTACCGGGCACGGGTCGCCAATGGTGCCGAAGACATAGCCGCCGCGCAGCGCCTGCGGGGCCGCGCCTTTCACGGCGATGATCAGCCCGATGCCGATGCCTATGATGCGATCTGCGATCATGTGCTGGTCGAAGAGGTGAAAACCGGAACGGTGGTCTGTTGTTTCCGCTTCCTGCCGCTGGCGTCCGGGGATGAGATCGGCCGCAGCTACGCCGCGCAATATTATGAGCTTTCCGCTCTCGAATCTTTTGACGGGCGCATGGTCGAGATGGGCCGCTTCTGCATCGACCCGGAGCATTCCGACCCGGACCTGTTGCGCGTCGCCTGGGGGGCGATGACCTCTTACGTGGATGCGCAGGGGGTGGAACTGCTGTTCGGCTGCACCTCCTTCGCCGGAACCGATGCGCGCGCCTATTATGACGCTTTCGCCATGCTCAAGGCGCGCCACCTTGCGCCGCGCCGTTGGCTGCCACGGGTCAAGGCACCGGATGTCTTTCGCTTTGCCCAACGGCTGCGGCGCAAACCGGATGCGAAAAAGGCCATGCTGCGGATGCCGCCCCTGTTGCGAACCTATCTGATGATGGGCGGCTGGGTCAGCGATCACGCGGTGGTCGATGCGCAGATGAACACGCTGCATGTGTTTACCGGGGTCGAGATAGCCTCGATTCCCCCGGCGCGGAAAAAGCTGCTGCGTGCGGTGGCGGGGTAGCACGCGACATGTTCCGATAATGGAACAGGGCACAAGGCGGCCCACCCCGAGGATGGGCCGTCTTTTGGTCACTCGAGGCGGTAGGCCACCAACGTATTGTTCAGCATCATCGGAATGATCAGCAATGACGAGTCCGGCAGGTATTCCAGATCCGCACTGCCCATGTCGAGATCCATAAGCATATCCTTGCCGCCATCGTCGGACAGGCGATAGACGGCACCGGCTATCCAGTCGGTCACGATCCAGTTGCCTTTGCCATCCGGTTCCAGCCCGTCGAGATTGCCCACCGGGTCGCCGGACCCCAGAGCCGCCACTTCGCCGCTGGCAAGGTCGACCGTCAGAAGATGTCCACCGATCTTGGTGGTGAAGTCTTCCTGCAAACCCTGACCCCAAGGCGCCACCAGAAGCGCTCCGTCACGCATGCTCAGCCCGTTGGGGTGCTGCAATGCCTCTCCCTCGGCCAGCACCGACAGCGTGTCGCCGTCCAGTACGTGAATCCTTTCGGCAATCATGTCCGAAACATAGACCCGCCCATTCTCGTCCAGTGCCGTGTCGTTGAGGAAAATCGCGCCCTCCGCAGACCATGACCCGGTGATCTTGCCGGTCTCGATGTCGATGGCGATCAGCTTGTCGATGTCGCTGACGTACAAGGTGCTGCCGTCGCTGACGAGGCCCTTGGGCGCATCCATCCCGGTGACCCATTGTGCCTCAAGCATTTCCCCCGCCGGGCTGACTCGCGAGATATACCCGTTTCCATCCTTGCCCGTGGGCTCGCCCTTGATGTTGGAGACGTAGATGGTGTCGCGTGCCTGATCGAAATAGGCGCTCTCGGAGGCCTCCAGCCCTTCGAGCGTCCAGACCATATCCTGCGCGGAAACAGTGGCGCCGAACATCATGCCTGCGCACAGCATGGACGAAGTCATTAGAAACCGCATAACAATCTCCTCCAGAATTAGGGGCTGTTGACGTTCAGGATTCCCAATTCACCTGACTTCTGATTCAAGGTTGCGAACAGAGGAGAGCAGCCTTGACCCGAAGAGTCCTGACCGATGCCCAGTGGAGCATCATTGAGCCATATTG
>JAXMNQ010000002.1:0-248514 GCA_034670345.1 Paracoccaceae bacterium
CCGCCGTCCGCCATCGTCATCTCCTTCTGAATGCTCAGAATAAAACTCGCCCCTCGGGCAGCGCGCTGGAACCGCGAAAATCAATGGGGCCGAGGCGGCGCATACAGATCATCTCGGGATCGAACCAGATAGTCAGCGAGCCCCGGCGCTTGAGCGCTTCATTGTAGGCTTGCCAGTTTTTGGTCTTGTAGGTTGGGGATGTAGGTCTGCTCATGCATCCCAGCTACCATGCTGGATTCACGAGATGAATCCCTCACAGGATTTGTGCAACAGAGCCAGGATGGGGACGCGGAAAAAACCGCATACCCCGCGAAAAACATTGGAGACGATCCACCGACGGAAACCATCATGAGGCGCAGTTCCCGTGACCTCGCAGAGAACCATGCCCCTGACGGACAGTGAGCTCACCCGCTTGACATTACCGCAAACAGAGAACCTTCAGGAAAGCGGTCGCTCGCTGCATGATGTGTTACGGTCTGCTTTGTAAGAGGAGCGAGATCAGGTTAGTAAGGCATAGACTTGGTTGAAGGAGCGAAAGACTATGCTGATGGAATGGAGCACGCTGCTGTCGAATGAACGACTGCACGACCCAAAGTATTCGGAGCAAGCGAACCGGTCCATCTTTACACAAGATTACGACAGGATTGTATTCTCGGAGCCCTTTCGACGCCTGGCCAACAAGACTCAGGTGCAGCCGCTCTATGAACATGACCATGTTCACCACCGCCTGATCCATTCTATCGAGGTCGGCAGCGTCGGAAGATCGCTGGCCATGGCAATCGGGCAATGGCTGGTTGAAGAACAGATCATTGAGAAAGGTGAAGAAAACAGTCTCGCCAATATCGTTCAGGCTGCTTGCGCTGCGCATGACATTGGCAACCCGCCGTTCGGACATTCTGGCGAGAATGCAATTGGCGCATGGTTCTCTGAGAAGTTCACTAATCCCGAGGGTATGTTCGCTGATCTGGATCCGACCTTGCGAGACGAGTTCCGCGCATTCGAGGGGAATGCCCAGGGTTTCCGTATCATCGCCAGAACGGAAATGTATCGCAACGATGGTGGCATGCGGCTGTCAAAGGCGGTGCTTGGTGCCTTCATGAAGTATCCCCTAAGCGCAGCGACCAAGAAGGGCCTTGCGGAGGTCGCCTACACAGAAGGTGGATACTTCGGCGCAAAGAAATTTGGAGTTTTCAACTCTGACCTGCCACTTTTTGAAGAAGTGGCTGAAACCCTCAACCTGACAAAAGTTGACGTCGGGCTGAATACTTGGTGGCGGCGTCACCCGTTGGTGTTCGTGGTCGAGGCCGCGGACGACATTTGCTACAACATTCTCGATCTCGAGGACGCTTTTACCACCGGCGAGCTACAGTTTGATGTTGTGCGTGGAATGCTCTTTGACCTCGCTGCTAAGCCGAACCGGGACGCCTCGAACATGAGCGAAGCTGAACAGATCGCTTATCTACGAGCCGTAGCCATCGGAAAGGGAATCGAGAGTTGCCTTGAAGCTTTCAAGACAAACTACAGTGCAATTATGGCAGGCACTTTTTCCCAGTCGTTGGTCGAGGCGGGGCAGCTGAGTAAGAGGTTTGAGGACGTCAAGGATCTTTCCAAGAAGAGGATCTTCACTGCAAGGCGAAAGACTGAGTTGGAAGTGTCCGGACACCGGATCATAGGCAACGTCCTATCCGGTATCCTGCCCATTTACGAGCAGCTTGCCGCCAACAATTGGGATCAGAACGATTTAGACAATCATTCAAAACAGGTGGAGCGAGCGCTGCTGCTTGATCTCCGGGGAATTTCAAGTGCAGAGCAGGCCCTTCATGGCATGGCGGATTTCATCTCGGGTATGACGGATCGGTACGCGTTGCGTATTTCACGGATGCTTTCTGGCACATAGTAGGCATTTTATGAGCGTGCTGCCATCAGACTGCCCAGGCAAGCCGCCGTTCCTAACTCCCGAGACGAGTGTCAGCGTCGGGCTGCGAGCGACCACCTTAGTTACAGGTGGGAAGCGATCTTTCGTTGCTCGTGCGAGCCAGTTACGCAAGGATGTTGAAAGCCGATATTCAAGCGACCTGGAAGCCGAATACTGCCCTAATGCTCTGCAAATCGCCTTCGAGCTGCAACAACTCTTTGAGCGCTGGAGTGTCGCGTGACATTTCAATGATTAAACTCGGATCAAGAAACGGTCCGTACAATAAGGCGTATGAGCGACATGCATATTGAAAAGATCAAAATTGAAAACTTTCGGCTCCTTCAAGATTTCTTCTTGGATATGCGTGAAAAGACAACGATACTTGTAGGAAAAAACAACACAGGGAAAACATCCTTTGCTGCCCTTCTGGAGCGGTTCTTGGCAAAACCCGATAATTTCACATACACTGACTTTCCCATCTCAATAAGGGAGAAATTGCTCGGTATTGATGAAGAGACAAATATCGAGGAACTCGCGATCAGGCTGGTTCTGCGCATAGCTTACGACGAGACTGATGACCTTACGATACTCTCCGAGTTTATGCTGGATCTTGATCCGACGCGACGACATACCAACATCCTTTTCGAATGCTGCATAGACAAAACGAAACTCCTTCGTGTTCTCCCGAACGACCCAAGAGAGCGAAAGAAATTCATTGAAAACAATCTCGGTGGAAAGTTTCTGAAAATCAAAGTTTATGCATTTGATGATTTCGGGCACGCTGATCAAACGCCATACTACCTGGCGCACCGCGATCAACTGGAAGAGAAAGAACGATCCGAAATACGGGCGCTATTGAATTTTCAGGTCATTCACGCGCGAAGAAATGTTGCGAGTTCCGAAGATGCCGGACGTGGTGCGAAGCCCCTGTCGGCGATATCTACCAAGTTCTTTCGAAAGCGTGACATCGAGGCTGACGCTGATTATGCTGTGGCCGGTGGGGCAGACGGTGAAAACATTGAAAAGCTCAGATCAATGCTTGCCAGTATCGATGATCAGCTTGGAGAGCAGTATACGCAGGTTTTTGGGGGATTTTTGAAAAGCTCACGCGACTTTTTGGAGCTGGGTGATTTGAAGGTCGTGTCGAATATCCAATCGCAATCACTCATCGAAACATCATCACAGGTTATATACGGTGAAACCGATAATTTTCTTCCTGAGCACTATAGCGGACTCGGATACCTGAACATCCTCTACCTTCTGTTGCAAATTGAGTTGTGTCGTGACGACTTTGCCAGACGAAACGCGCCTCTTAACCTCTTGCTTATCGAAGAACCCGAAGCGCACACGCATCCGCAGATGCAGTATGTGTTCGCGGACAAAATCCAAGGATTGATTTCGCAAGTTCCAAATTTGCAAGCTTTGCTGACAACCCATTCGTCCCACATCGTTTCAAAATCGAACTTTGAGGACGTCAGGTATCTTTCACGGCCGTCCCCGGCGGAACCTGTCACGATCAAGAATTTCCACACTGATCTGAGCTCCAAGTACGAAGAGCTTGGAGCGGACGGAGCAGCGCTTTTTCAGTTCCTCAGGCAATACCTCACAATCAACTCTGCTGAGCTATTCTTTGCGAGCAAAGCGATCTTCATTGAGGGAACCACGGAACGCATCCTGCTTCCTCTATTCATTGAGTTGCGTGACAAGGAAAATGTCGATGAAACGACGGAGAACGGGCTGTCTTCGCAGAACATATCTGTTCTTGAAGTCGGCGCTAACGCGCGTGCGTTTGCTCCATTCCTTGAATTTATCGGCGTTCGCACATTGGTCATCACCGATATCGACACAACCAAAGCGGTTGTCAGCGAGAAGACGGGAAAGACCAGCTATCTCGCATGTCCTGTTGCAGAGTCGAGCCACACCTCAAATGAGACCCTGAAGCACTTTCTCTCAGCGCCTGATCCTAAGGAAGAGAAGGACTTCTCGGACTGGCATAAGCGGCTTGTAGATGGAACTGCCTCCTCGGGCGAAGGGCAGATTGAGATTGCCTATCAGCATGCAGAGGACGGTTACCACGCAAGGAGTTTTGAAGACGCGTTCATTTCGATCAACCTGGATAAAGTCAAAGCCCGAAAGGATACGTTGGCCGGTTTGAAAAACAGAGACAAGCTGGAGGAATTTGATGGTAGTGACTTTTATTCTCTCACAGCTGAGATACTCGGAAAGAAGTCTGATTTTGCCGGATCGGTTTTATATCTGGCGCTTGTAGAAGACGAAAGCTGGCGCGTCCCGAAGTATATAATGGATGGTTTGAAATGGATTCACAAAAATTGAAGCCGGTAGATCGGATCGCAGAGCTTGTTTCCGGCAGCGAGAACTTCGTTCTTCAAGGAGGGGCCGGAAGCGGAAAGACAGAGAGCCTGAAAAGAGTCGTCCAAAAGGTTCTGAACGTCAATCCAAGCCTTTGTATTGCGTGCATCACTCATACGAACAAGGCAGCAGACGAAATTTCCGATCGCGTATCGGACGATATAAAGGTTTCGACAATTCACTCGTTCTTGGGCGAGACAATTTCGCCATTCAAGAAGAATATCCAGCAGATATTTCCGAAGCTCTTCGAATTACCCGAGTTTGTTGCTCTTGGGGATGACCACTATAACAGCGACGAAAAGGTGAGGAAGAAGGAGGAACACGACCGGTTCAAGAAGGCGCACGGCAAGCTCGAAAGCCGTCGCAGGACGGTACTCGGTTAAGATACAGCGAAGGTTACCGGAAAGCGGGAATACGACAAGGAACCCGACACATACATTGCGGAGCTCAATGGGATGATCGGCGAGGTCAACGAGGCAATCCGCGACAAGCTGTCGGCGAGAAAACCGAACGAGTTTTTTTACAACGATACTGCCTATGACAACTTCAACGATCCGTCATACGGCCATGATGGCCTGATCGCGTTGGCCTGCCACATATTTGAAAGCTTCCCGACGCTGGGCAGGATCGTATCAGATCTCACCTTCGTCTCACGGAAGATCGACCAATGTTCTCTTTACCAGCTACCTGCGACCAGCTTTTGAAACCAAACGAAAGGAACCGGCGACCCAGAAACCACCTCCCGCGATGCGCAGAACATGACGCCGAAGAAACAGGAAATTAGCACCGTCTCCGACATCGCATGAAGGGGAAATCATCATACTCAATACCACTGCCTTCGACACCTCCAAGGCGCGCCTTGGCGCAACTGAAGCGGAGCAGCAACATCAGCGCCGCCATTGCGCGACTCGCGAAGTCGTGCCCGACGACCCCAGTGCATTCGCGGTGCCCAGCGACCTGTCTGGCACCTTCGGAAAGCCAATCCCGAATGACGGTGCCGTCGAAGCCACGCTGCGCGACATCCGCCGGATTCTGGCAGACCAAACGTCGTCCGAACTTGACCGGATCACTTATGGTCGGCGCCTGCCTCCGTCCGTCATGACGCGCTGGCACGGCGCACGCGTCAGCACGCTTCTCGCGAGGTTTCACCATCCCAATTAAGACTGATGCACGATGTGCGCTCCAATCCGCGCGGGCGCGTCGCCTGGGCGTCGGTACTGACGAATTCGGCCTTGGGCAGGATATCTGCGACGTCACGCTTTGGATCGGGGAGAAATTCCAGCTTTCAGCGGTCCATGTCTGGGTCGACAGGCACCGCTTTCACTCCGGGCGGGACATCTCTGGCGTCTTTATCGTGGCGACACCTTGGCGTACCGGCCCTATAAGCCTCTCCGCCCATGAGGCCTTCCTCGCTCTCGGCTATAAAATTGAGGATACCGGCGCGGAGATATTCGCGCATCCGCCGTGTGACGGCAACCATTCAAGACATGAAGTCATGCAGGCTTACGCACGAATCGAGACCGCTTGGCACAATTGGCGGTCTCCTTAGTTAGAAGAGATACCAGAAAGGGCGGCGCAAGCCGCCCTTTTTCGTGTCTGCACGTCATCAAAAGGGTGGCAGAAACCGCCGTGCGTAATCGTTTCGAAAAGAAGATAATTCGACTGGGCTGACGGCTGTTGTAGCGTTGAAGCGTTGAAGCGCAACTACACTTGCCGGCCCGAGATCTCGCCGTCGACACCTCAGCGTCCTACCTGCCGCTACCATTTCCAAAAAAATCTGAAAATCGCTTTGGTGGTAAGAATCCGCACCCCATATCCCTTAGGACAGAATCGAACCTTCGTTTAGTTGAAACAAGGTCATGAAACGCGAGAATCGGGCATTTCCGCGCGATGGTCACGTTATGCTTATCAGAATGGCCAAAAAACCACCTAAAAAGGACAATAAGTCCTTTCAGTTACAACAAAATGGACTTAGCCGATGGCTATTGACACTTGGAATGCCCACACGACCCGCAAGTCATGCAGCCTTCGACCATGCGCATATCATACTGGCCGCAGTTCGGGCAGGCCGGGCCTCGGGGTTGATCCAGGTTGACGACCTGTGCCTGCGGGTCGCTTTTCAAGCCCATGCCCTCGCCTTCAAGAAAACCGGTCGCAATCAGGTGCCGTTCGATCACACCCCCGATCGCGGCAAGGATCGAGGGGATATATTTGCCCTGCACCCAAGCGCCGCCGCGCGGATCGAAGACGGCCTTGAGTTCCTCGACAACGAAACTCACATCCCCTCCGCGCCGAAATACGGCAGAGATCATCCGCGTCAGCGCCACGGTCCAGGCGAAATGCTCCATGTTCTTGGAGTTGATGAAGACCTCGAAGGGCCTGCGGTGCCCGCCCACGACAATATCGTTGATCGTCAGATAGATCGCGTGCTCGCTGTCGGGCCATTTCAGCTTGTAGGTCGCGCCTTCCAGTTCTGTCGGGCGATCCAACGGCTCGGACATGTAGATGACGTCGCCATGGGGTTGGAGAGGTTCGGCGTCACTTTTGGAGCTTACCTCAGGTGCGTGATCGCCGTAGCGAAGCCAACCTGGGGAAACAGAAAGCAGATTGGCGAGTTCCTCGACCTGCCCAAACTTCTCCAAGCCTTTCGTTTCCAGCTTGGAAAGCGTTGCTTGGTTCACGCCAAGTTTGGCCGCTACTTCGGCCTGCGTAAAGCCCGCCTTGACTCTGGCTTGTTTCACACGCTCTGCCGATGAATTATCTTCCTCCGCCACACTCAACACGCTCCCCGTCACGTCATTGGGTCGGTAGGTGGTACAGCCTTTGCAGCCGCTCTCATAGGCGGCCATGTAGACGTCCTTGAACGCCTCGAAAGAGATGTCTTCCGGGCAGTTGATCGTCTTGGAGATCGACGAGTCCACCCAGCGCTGGGCCGCCGCCTGCATCCGCACGTGCTCCAGTGGCGCAAGCGTCTGGGCGTTCACGAAATACTCTGGCAGTTCGGCTTCGGCGCCAAATTTCTCGCGGTACATCTGCACCGCGTAGTCCACCACCTCTTCCTCGGTGCGCGTACCGTCCTTTTGCAGCACCTTGCGGGTGTAGGCATAGGCAAAGACCGGCTCGATCCCCGAGGACACGTTGCCAGCATAGAGCGAAATCGTCCCCGTCGGCGCGATGGAGGTCACCAACGCGTTGCGGATGCCATGGTCGCGCACCGCCTCGCGGACATCCTCGTCCATGCCTTCCATATTGCCCGAGGAAAGGTATTTTTCCGCATCAAACAGCGGAAAGGCCCCCTTGTCCTTCGCCAATTGCACCGAGGCCAGATAGGCGGCGCGAGCGATCTGGTGCAGCCAGTGTTCGGTCTGACGCGCCGCCTCCTCGGATCCATAGCGCAGCCCGCACATCAAAAGCGCATCCGCCAGACCCGTCACGCCCAAACCGATCCGCCGCTTGTTCTGCGCCTCCTGCCGCTGCGCCTCCAGCGGGAACCGAGAGGCGTCGACCACGTTGTCCATCATCCGGATCGCCGTGGCCACAAGATCCTGCAACTGGGCCTCATCGACTTCGGCGCCGTCCTCGAATGGCGAAGCCACCAGCCGCGACAGGTTGATCGAGCCCAGAAGGCAGGCGCCGTAGGGCGGCAGGGGCTGCTCGCCGCAGGGGTTGGTGGCCGAGATGGTCTCACAGTAATTGAGGTTGTTGGCCTGATTGATCCGGTCGATGAAGATCACACCGGGTTCGGCATAGTCATAGGTTGCGCGCATGATCCTGTTCCACAGGTCGCGCGCGGGCATGGTGTGATAGACTGTGCCGTCGAATGCCAGTTCCCATGGGCCGTCCGCCTTGGCCGCCTCCATGAAGGCATCGGTGGCCAGCACGGACAGATTGAACATGCGCAGCCGCGCGCTGTCGGCCTTGGCGCTGATGAAATCCTCGATGTCCGGGTGGTCGCAGCGCATGGTCGCCATCATCGCACCGCGCCGCGAGCCCGCCGACATGATCGTGCGGCACATGGCGTCCCAGACATCCATGAAGGACAGCGGGCCAGAGGCATCAGCCGCCACGCCGGTCACCGGCGCGCCCTTGGGTCGGATGGTCGAGAAATCGTATCCGATCCCGCCGCCCTGCTGCATGGTCAGCGCGGCCTCTTTCAGCATGTCGAAAATGCCGCCCATGTTGTCCGGGATCGTGCCCATGACAAAACAGTTGAACAGCGTCACGCTGCGCCCGGTGCCCGCGCCTGCCGTGATCCGCCCCGCCGGCAGGTATCTGAAATCCTCAAGTGCCGCGTAGAACTTGCCTTCCCACCGGGCCGGGTCGTCCTCGACCGAGGCCAGCGCCCGCGCGATCCGTCGCCAGCTGTCCTCGACGCTCAGGTCGACGGGTGTGCCATCGGCCTGTTTCATGCGGTACTTCATGTCCCAGATCTGTTCGGCGATGGGGGCGGCAAAGCGGGTCATGGCGGGCGATTCCCTTTGGTGGCAGGCTGCATAATGTAGACCCAACCGCGTCGATCCACAACGGATGGCCGTCCAGACAATGCGGCCGGACCATGTGCCTGCTTCTACGTCCGCGCATCGTTCCGGCAGATTGCCCTTGGGGAAGCGGTGCGCCAGCGGCTAACGTGATCAGACAACATCCCATCAGGAGGGGCGACAATGCGCATCGCAACCATGGCTACAGGCGGCATTGGCGGCTATCTCGCCGTGAAACTGGGCAATGCCGGGCATGAGGTCGCCACCATCGCACGCGGCGCACATCTGGACGCCATTCGCCAGAACGGTCTGGTTCTGGACGGACCAGGGGGGCGCGAGATGCTGCCCCCATGGGTGGCCACCGACGATCCGGCAGAGGTCGGTCCCGTGGATGTGGTGATCTTTGGCGTCAAGGGCGACGCGTTGGAGGATGCCGCGCGCGCCTGCCTGACCATGCTCACGCCGAAAACCGCCGTTATTCCGTTCCTGAACGGGGTCGAGGCCGCCGACCGCCTGTTGCAGGTATTGCCGCCCGAAAATGTTGCCAATGGCATGGCACAGATTTCGACCACCATCGCCGAACCCGGACTGATCCGGCAGACCGGCGCCTTCGCCAATTTCATCTTTGCCGAACGTGACAATAGCCCCTCTCCGCGGCTTGACGCGCTGCGCGAGGCGCTGACCGCCGCCGGGGTCAATGCACCCGTTACCGATGACATCGACTGCGCCGTCTGGTCCAAGTTTGTGCTGTTTTCGGCCGTCTCCGGCGTGACAGCCGCCGGACGCTGCACCGTTGCAGATATTGTCGGACACGCAGCCCTCGGGTCTCTGTTTCGGCAGGTCGTGGCCGAATCCGCCGCCATCGGCCGGGCCCTTGGTGTGTCCCTGCCCGAAAACATCGAAGAAACGACATGGAGCATCGTCGAGTCGTTGCCGCCCGCAATGCGCGCCTCCACGGCCATCGACGTCGAACAGGGGCGCCCGCTGGAGATCGAGTGGGTGTCCGGCGCGGCGGTGCGTCTGGCTGAAAAGGCCGGTGTTCTCGCCCCGGCCAACAAGGCGCTCTATGCGCTGCTTCTGCCGCACAAGAACGGGCGCTGAGGCGCAGGGCTCAGCGCATACCTGCCGATTTATTGCGACTGCGAATGACCAAGAACCCGAAGCCGCAATAGACACGCAGCGCCGCTTGTCGCGGCGCTGCGGGCTTTCGGGTGACATTCAGAAAGGGCAGTCTATTGGTTGCGATCCGATTCAATCACGGACAGGACCGAACAACCGCCAATCCGAACCGCTTCCCCTGGTTTCAGAACCAGAAGTCGTCACCATCCATGAAAGCGGACTGGTCCGGGTTGTCGTTGGGATCGTCCGGAATGTCGAACTTGCGCCGCGTCGCCGCCTGAACGGCCTCGCGCGCCTGGCCCAGATGGTCAAAGGCTGTCTCGTTGACAATGTGGTTTGACAGGGTCTCGAACGTCTGCAGCACCGCATTTTCGTTTGCGATGAACGGGCCACGTTCGCCACCAAAGAACTTGTAGCCTACGCCATGTGGGATCAACTCTTCGGGCATCATGCTTTTCCTCTTGTAAACGCTCCGGCACACGGAGCAATTGAGTCAAACACTGGAATGAGTCCCGATATTTTACACCAAAATGGTCAGAATTGCCATGATGGCGTTATCGGGACCCCAGGAAGCGGGCGCGACGCGCCCCTGCCCACCAGGTCATTTTGTCAAAGCCAGAAATCGTCTCCGGGCATGATCTCCATCTCGCTCGACAGGTCGTCCGGCTCTCCGGTGGCGCCGCGCGCGTCGGACATGGGATCAAGCGAGGCTTCTTTCATAATCGAATTTGCCATCTTGCGCAGATCGGTCCCGGTCGTGCCGAGATCCAGTGTGAAAGTCGTATCCTCGCGCTGGTCCGCGTCTTGTTTATTCCAGATGAAACCATCTTCGGGCATGGGAATTCGCTCCTGTAAAATTCGGTCCGCATCGCGGCACCGCTGAATAAGTTGTTGCCCCGGCGGGGCGATCACTCGGGCAACATCGTCTCAAACGGAATTTCTCGACAGTCAGGTTATCCTTGCCATGCCTCTGGCACGTCGGCGCCAAACCGCTCATGGCAAAATGCATACTGCGGCGCCAGCGCCTGACGCATGGCGGCGCGCGCGGCCTCTGGCAGGTCGGTCCTGACTTCGGTCTCGTTGCGCCGCACGGTCGTTTCCGCAGAGCGCCACGGAACCCCTGCAAAATGGCAGAGCTGCCGCAGCGTGGCGTCCTGCATCAGGGACTCGTAGAACAGATACTGCACGTCCTCCCGGGCAAAGCAACCATCCAGCGCCGTGACAATCTCGCGGTAGTCGCCGCGCGCCATCACAGGCACGGAGTCCAGCGCGCGGGACCATGCGGTTGCGGCGTCCTCGATGATCGTCTGTTGTTGCATATGCCGCAACTGGGACCACAGGCGCGCCACCGGGTCGCGCATGACAAACAGCACCTTGATCCGCAGCCCCTGCGCAAGACAGGCGTCCCGCATCCAGCCGAACCCTTCGGCCCCGATCACGGAATAAGCCGGCGTCACGTCGCAAAGAACCCGGGTGTCCGCTGCGCACAGCCGGGCAAAATGACCGAAATAGGCATCGTCGTCATAGATCATCTGCACCCGGTCCAGCGCCGCCTGGATCACCGGGGTCCGGGCCAGCAACTCGGCCGGGTTGCCGTCCTGCGACAGGTACAGAACCAGCCGCCGCACCGCCAGAAGGTCCATGTCGCTCAGCGCGTACCGGGGAAACTTGCGATTGAAGAAATGCATCTCCTTCAAGGGTGAGGCCGCGACGCCCGACAAGCCGCCCAGATAGCCATGCAGCCAGCTGGTGGCGCATTTCATGCCGCCGACGCAGACCAGCATGGTCCTGTCGTCCAGTTCAGCATGTCGCCTCAGCCCGATGTCCATGACCGCCCCCCTGGTGCCCCGTGCTGCCTCTGACAGGCTTGCACAACCGGCCCTGCCGCTCAAGCGCACCCGCCCGCAGGCGGCCGGCAGGACACACTGCAACACACTGAACGTCAATCGAGGATGGGCATATCCGCTTTCAGCTTTTGCAGCAGCTTGCCCGCCTTGGCGCGCAGCGCCGGGTCGCTCTCGTCGCGCGACACGGCCTCAAGCGCCCGGATCAGGACCTTGGGGTCAGAATCCAGCAGGGCATTCAGCAAACGGTCCGTCGACCCACTGTCCGAAGAGACCCGCGCTGCCGTCAGGAGGGAACTCTGCTGCAGGATCAATGTCATGGGCTTGGCCTTGTTCGGACCATCGCGCTGTCCGGCGTAATGCATCCCCACCACAAGGCCCGTCGACGGGTCGATGATCGGGGCGCTGGAATCGCCGGGCAAGGTATCGCAATTGTGCAGCAGGTCTCCATTCTCCGGCAGCCCGTCGATCACCCGGCAATCCTCGCGCGATATGCGCTGCGCTTCGCCCATCGGATGACCGATCAGCCACAGCGGCGTGTTTGGCGCGGGCCGATAATCGCCCAGCCGCAGAAATCCGAATTTGTCCGTCGGATTGCCCAGCGCCTGCAGCACTGTGAAATGCCCCGTTTCATCCGCTTCCAGCGGCTCGGGATCGACCTGGAAGGATTCCGTGCCCTCCTCTGACCCGTTTTTCAGATAGCCAAGCACCAGCTGAACGGACTGTATTTCCGTGGCCCCCACCTGCGTGTTTTCCAAGATGCCGGGAATGCACTGCCGCGCCACCACCAACCGGTCACCTTCAACCAGGAAGGCCGTACATGGGAAAACGCCACTGTCCGTCAAAATATCCATCCGCCCCACGGCGCGCCCCAACTGACCGATCACGGATTGCGGATCGTATTGCGACATGAGTTCGCGGTTGTAGTCACCAATCGCGGCGGCCTGGAGCGCAACAGGCAGGGACAGACAGATGGCGGCACAGGCGGACAGGAAACGCATCGAAACCCCCTTCGGCGGAAACTTGGCGCCAGCCTAAGCCAACCAGAGGCAACAAACAAAGTCCGAGCTTCATGACCTTGGCACAAACTTCCATTCGCGAACCGCCACAAGACGCGGCCAAGCCCCTTGCCCCGCCTTGCCGCCACCCGCCGGTCCTCTATGATCTACGGGCATCGGGGGACTCATGACCAACACCGTTCATCTGCTCAAACTCAGCGTCGGCACCGAAGACGTTGCCGGACTGTCCGCATGGCAGGCCAGCCGCGCCGATCAGACCACCGACGGGCTGCCACGCCACGTCACTCGCATGTGGCCCCGGCGCGAGGCGGAGGTGCTGAACGGCGGTTCGATCTACTGGGTGATTCAAGGGGTGATCCAGTGCCGCCAGCGCATCCTGCGGTTCGACCCCGTGACCGGACAGGACGGGATCCGGCGCTGCGCGCTGGTGCTCGACCCCGAATTGATCCGCACCAGTGCCGCGCCCAAACGCCCCTTTCAGGGGTGGCGCTATCTCGCCCCGGCGGATGCGCCCCCCGACCTGCCCAAGGGCCGCGAAAGCGAGGACGCGCTGCCACCCGGGCTGGCCGGGGTTCTGGCCGACATCGGCGTGCTCTGAACGCGCGATTTGGCCTGTATCAAGGCCGCGTCTGGGTTCGGTTGGTACACTTAACGATTAGAAATGATTAGCAAGGAAGCACACAATGAAACGGGTTCTCGTTATCCTCGCCTTGATACTGGCCGCACCCATCGCACAGGCGCAGCAGCTTATCGGGTCCTACAACGCCTTTATCGGCACGCAGGATCTGCATAACTCCAACGGGGTGCGGCTGTCGTCTCCGGCACAGGTGCTGCGTCAGGACCGGGCCAACTATCACCGCTTCGGCATCAGCCAATATGGCGATCAGTGGGATCCCTATTTCGGTGACAGCAACGCCCGCGCCCGGCTGGAGCAATTGCTCAACAGCAGCAATCTGGCCCCTCACGTCCACAATTCGATCATGCAGGGCAATCTCCATGTGATCGTCAATGTCTACGGACAGGGCAACTGGATCAGCTTTGTCGAGGTCGTCGTGCCCGGCTGACCCTGGCCAGCGCCGGGCGTTATCGCCCGGCCCCCCGCAGCCAGTACCAGAACAGCGCGACACGCTCGCGCAGCCAAGAGCGCGCCACCCGCAGGGGCGGCGCGCCTTTCAATTCCGGACAATCCAAGGTCACGACGAAACCCGCGCGCCGTCCCAGCAGCCGCGCCCGCGCCGCGTGGTAACGGTCTGTCACGACAACCACCTCGCGCGCCCCCAGGTCCTCCAGCAGCGGTCGCGCAAAGCGAAAGTTCTCTTCGGTGGTCAACGCCCGCGTTTCCAGCCGCAAGGCTGCCTCCGGCACTCCCGCCTCCCGGCAAATGCGCGCCATCACGACAGCCTCTGCCGGCGGGTTGGTCCGCACCCCACCCGACAGCACCAGAACGCGCACCCGTTCCGCCTGCCACAGGGACACAGCATGGCGCACGCGCCGCGCCAGCGCCGGGGACGCTGTTCCGTCGGGCAACACGCTCGCCCCCAGAACCAGCGCCACTGGCGCGTCCTTGCCGGTCATGCCTCCCGCCTTCTCATAGGAATGCACAGCCGATGTGCAGGGCCACGGCCCCTCTTTCAATCCGCATCCAAACTCTTAGGTTGTGAAAAACGAAAGGACATGCGCGATGACCCAAGAATACACACCCCCCGAAGTCTGGACATGGGAAAAGGAAAACGGCGGTCGGTGGGGCTCTCTCAACCGGCCCATCGCCGGTCCGACCCATGATCAGGACCTGCCCGTGGGACAGCATCCGTTTCAACTCTACTCGCAGGGCACGCCGAACGGTGTCAAGGTCACCATCCTTCTCGAAGAGCTGCTGGCCGCAGGACATGCCGCCGAATACGATGCCTGGCTGATCCGCATCGGCAAGGGCGACCAGTTCGGATCGGGCTTTGTCGAGGCGAACCCGAACTCCAAGATCCCGGCGCTTGCCGACCGTTCCGGTACCGAGCCGGTCCGTGTGTTTGAATCCGGTGCGATCCTGATGCATCTGGCCGAGAAATTCGACGCCTTCCAGGGACCGCGCGAAAAGCGGGCCGAAATGCTGTCCTGGCTATTCTGGCAAATGGGCAGCGCGCCATACCTCGGCGGTGGCTTTGGCCATTTCTATGCCTATGCGCCCTATCCGATGGAGTACCCCATCGACCGCTTCACGATGGAGGTCAAACGCCAGCTGGACGTGCTGGACCGGCATCTTGCCGACAACCGCTACATGGTGGGCAACGACTACACCATCGCCGACATGGCAATCTTTCCGTGGTACGGGCGCACCGTGCATGGAGAGAGTTACAATGCGGGCAAATTCCTTGACGTGCAAAGCTACAAGCATGTCCTGCGCTGGGCCGATGAGGTCGTTGAACGCCCCGCCGTGCAACGCGGCCGCATCGTGAACCGCACCGGCGACGGCATGCTGGAAGAGCGCCACTCTGCCAAGGATATCGACACTGTGCTTCAGGCGACTACAACATCTGAATCCGCCTGAACTGAAGAGTTGAAAGGCGCAGGCATCTTGGGCTCTTGTTACGTTGACGTGATGGAGACCTTGCATGCGCCTTTTCCTTGCCGCTGCCCTGACCCTCGCCCCACTTTGCGCAGCCGCCGCCGAAATCACCTCTGGCGGCGATCCCTACATGGGCTGCATCGCGACGCTGTCGGGCCTGATCGAAAAGGACGACGGTCTCGCGCTGGACGAAGTGCTGGCCGAAATTGACCAGCAGCGCGGTGGCGAGGGCGACCTGTTCGGTCCTCCCATCACTGGCGAGTCCACTCTCAACGGCGACAGGCTCTGCCTGGACAGTCCCGGCGGCAATTTCAACGCGGCCATTGGTATGGGTGATACGCTGCGCCTCTGGCATGTGGGAACCGCCGTGCCCCGCGGCGCCCGTTGCGAAAGCGCCTGCGCGGTGCTGTTCCTGTCCGGTGTGCGGCTGGGCGGGGACGGGTTGCTCCGCCACCCCAACCGGCTTCTGCACGCGGGTGGCATTCTCGGCGTCCACGCCCCGCAACTGACCGTGCAGGACCGTCAATACTCGCCCGACCACGTCGCAAGCGCCTATGCGCTGGCGGTCGAGACCATCGCCGAACTGGCCATCCGCAAGACCGACTGGAAGATCAGCGATCCCCTGCTCTACCGGCTCCTGCGCACCCCGCCCGAAGAGATGGCGCGCATCGAAACCGTCTTTGAGGCCGCGCTCTGGGGCATCGACGTCGTGGGCACCGCCTACCCGGACCGGCCCACGCCGCTGGCCGCGGCCCATGCCTGCACCAAGGCCTTTGCCCTTGCGGTCCTGTCAGATCCGGATTTTTCTGGTTTCCCACCGCTCGACGCCATCAGCCTCTTTGGCACGACGCTCGCGCGCGACACCAACGACGGCGTCGAAACCATTCGCCTCAAACTCTTTGAGGAGGGTGACTACTCGGCCACCTGCGCGCTGCGCATGGCCCTCAGCCCGCCGCAACCGGGCAACCCGCCCGCCCCTGCCGCGCCCTGGGCAGAGGTCAGCTTTGACGGCGGTCCGTTTGTGCCGATCACGCCCGCCCTGATGTTCGACAGCCGGGCCAAGCTCCAGGACCTCGTCACCCCCAGGGACGGCGAGATCCAACGCGCCGATGTTCTAGACACCACGCACCCGCGCAATGATTTGACATATGATGCATCCTGCGGCTTTTGGCAGGACGGCGCGTTGCTGGGCCGCTTGCCCTGCAAGGCCCGGTTTCGACGACTGGTGAATGAATTGATGCAGATCCGCATCCGCTTTGACATCCGGTTCGAGGATGGTCGAACCTCGACCATCCTGCAGCCCGACCAAACCAGCCTGGAGGTCACGATCAACGGCGTGCCGGGAACGCGGGTCGACCGCGCCGACGCGCCGGAAAAGGGCGATGCGACCTGCTTTCGACAGACCGGTGGGGATGCGTTCTTTTGCATTGCCCAGCAATAGGGTCCAGCCGCAAGACTAGACCCCCAGCCGCTCTTCCAGCGCCCGCAGGGTCTCGCGCTGGCACTCGTCCAGCGGTGCCATGCGCGACTTGAACAGCGTCGCCTGCGACCGCAGCACCGGTTCCTCGGCCAGCACCTTGAGGTGGTTGGCCCGCAGCGTCTCGCCGGTCGAGGTGATATCGGCAATCGCCTCGGCGGTCAGGTTCTTGACCGTGCCCTCGGTCGCGCCCTGACTGTCGACCAACTGGTAATCCGCCACGCCGCCGTTGTGCAGATAGGCCCGCACCAGCCGGTGATACTTGGTGGCAATCCGCATCCGAAACCCGTGCCGCGCCCGGAACCCCGCCGCCGCCGCATCCAGATCGTCCAGCGTGTCCACGTCGACCCAGCAGGCCGGGACAGCGACGATCAGATCCGCATGGCCAAAGCCCATCTCGGCCAGCGGCTCGACTTTTTGATCCCACAGGACCAGCTTTTCCTGAATCAGGTCGGTGCCAGTGACGCCAAGGTGGATGCGCCCTGCAGACAGTTCGCGCGGGATTTCCCCGGCGCTCAGCAGGACCAGTTCAACGCCCTCGACACCTGTAACCTCGCCTGAATACTCGCGCTCGGACCCGCTGCGCGCCAGCCCGATGCCATGCCCCCCGAACCAGTCAAAGGTCTTTTCCATCAGCCGCCCCTTGGACGGCACCCCAAGCTTCACGCTCATTTGCCCGCCTCCAGATCGACCAACAACCCGGGCCGGATCACGCCGCCCACCGCAGGGATCTCACGTCCGGCGCCCAGTTTTCGGGTCAGCGCGTCATACCGCCCGCCAGAGGCGACAAGTGGCCAGTCCGCCCGCCCCGGCGCGGCGAAGCCAAAGACAAAACCGTCGTAATATTCCATCGAGGTGCGCCCGAAATTCGCGTCAAACCCCAGGGCCGCCACGTCGATGCCGCGCGCGGCCAGCGCCTCGCAACGCGCCGCGAAACGCTCGACGGCCACGCTCACCGCGGGCAGATCAACCGCAATGTCGCGCAAATGTTCAAGTGCGTTGAAACAGGTCTCGGAAACCTTCATCAGGGCCTCCAGCAGGTCCACCTGCCCGCTCGGCAGCCATGGCTGCGCCGCATCGGCCTGCAGCGCTGCCACACGTCCTGCGATCTCATCCGCATCCCGCAGCCCGATCGCCGGCCCGGCCGCCGCCATCGGATCCTTCGCTGACAAGAGCGCCGCCCTTGACGGCGGCACCAGCGATCGCCCGGAATACCGGTCGAGCAAGGCCCGGAACCGCCGTGGCCGCCAGATATGGCGCATCAACGCGCCGCGCCGCGCCTCGGAAATCTCCATCCCCTGCACGGCGGCAATCAGGATGCCGATATCTCCTACCATCGGGCGCAGCCCGTAAGGCGACAGAACCTCGGCAAAGCGGGCAAAGACCTCGGCATCGGCACCAGCCGGATCGTCACGGTCAAAGACCTCGTACCCGACCTGATGATATTCCGAGGCGCGTTCCGGGTGTTCCTCCTGCCGCCGGAAAATCTCACCGGCATAGGTATAGCGGGCCGGATCGGCCCCTTCGTCCATGTGCATCTGCACCACCGGCACAGTAAAGTCCGGGCGCAGCATGACCTCGCCCTTTACGGGATCGTGGGTGACATAGGCGCGCGTGCGGATGTCCTCGCCGTACAGGTCCAGCAGTGTCTCGGCAGGAAGCAGAACGGCGCAGTCGACCGGCTGCGCACCCGCCGCCACAAAGGCCTGCTTCAGCGCGGCGGCCTTCGACTTGATCTGGCTCAGGCTCATGTGTGCAGGTCCAGGATCTCTTGCACCTTGGCCACAAGCTCGCCGCGCGGAACCTCGTACTGGCTCGGGCGTTCCTTCCATTCCTCCAGAGTGGCGTCCTCGGCCAGCTTGGCACCCAGGATCAGGTCCTTGATCTGGACAACACCGCGCTCTTTTTCATCGCCGCCTTCGATCACGGCAACCGGGCTTGCGCGCTTGTCCGCGTATTTCAACTGGTTGCCAAAGTTCTTGGGGTTGCCGAGGTAGACCTCGGCTCGGATGCCCGCAGTGCGCAATTCCGCCACCATCGCCTGGTAGTCGGCCATCCGGTCGCGATCCATGACCGTGACCACAACCGGCCCCTGCACCTTGCCGCCGATCCGGCCCTTTTCGCGCAAGGCCGCCAGCAGCCGGTCGACACCGATGCTGACGCCCGTCGCCGGTACCGGCTGCCCGGTAAAGCGTTTCACCAGATCGTCATAGCGTCCGCCCCCCGCGACCGAGCCAAACTGCCGCTTGCGGCCCTTCTCGTCGAGGATTTCAAAGGTCAGTTCCGCCTCGAATACCGGCCCGGTGTAATAGCCTAGGCCCCGTACCACCGAGGGGTCGATCTCGATCCGGTCGGGGCCATAGCCTTGGGCTTCCAGAAGATCGGCGATCCGCTTGAGCTCGGCTATACCTTCGGAACCAACACGCGAACTTGAAACGACGTCCTCCAAGTTGTTCAGCGTTTCTGCGTTGTTTGCCCCCTTGGCCGTCAAGAAGCGAACAACAAGATTTGCATGCTCATCTGACAGGCCCACACCCTCGATGAATGCACCAGAACTATCTTTGCGCCCGACGGTTAGGAGTTCTCGCACCCCGTCTGCGCCCACCTTGTCAAATTTGTCGGCAGTGCGAAGAATATTCTCCTCCATCTGGCGATCCCAAATCTGGAACAACACTTTGTCCTCATCATCAGCGGGCACTGAGAATCCGCCTAGAACTTCCAGCACCCCGTTCAGCACTTTGCGGTTGTTCACCCGGATCAGGTAATCGCCACGCGGAATCCCCACGGTCTCCAGACAGTCGGACAACATGGCACAGATCTCGGCATCCGCCGCCACGCTGGCCGCGCCCACGGTATCCGCGTCACACTGATAAAACTGGCGATAGCGCCCCGGCCCCGGCTTTTCGTTGCGCCAGACCGGCCCCATGGCATAGCGCCGATAGGGCAAAGGCAGATCATTGCGATGCTGGGCATAGACCCGCGCCAGAGGGGCGGTCAGGTCATAGCGCAACGCGACCCAGCCGTCGTCCTCGTCCTGCCAGGCAAAGACCCCCGCGTTCGGGCGGTCCACATCGGGCAGGAACTTGCCCAGCGCCTCGACCGTCTCCACGCCCGAGCTTTCCAGCGCGTCAAAGCCGTAGCGATGATAAACCCCGGCAATCGCGTTCAGCATTTCGGCCCGCTCGGTCACGTCCGAGCCGAAATAGTCGCGGAATCCCTTCGGCGTCAGCGCCTTGGGCCGCGGGGCTTTCTTCTGTTTTGCCATGGGTCTTCCCCGGTTGTGGGATGTTTCGCGCATCCTCTATCCCTTTGCCCCACGCGGGGCAAGCAGAGCGCCTTGCAGCTTCTTCTCTCTGAAAATACTCACAAGCCACACCAACCCGGAGTTGCACCGCATGAGTGACAGAACCGACCTGCTCGAAGAACGCCTTGCCCACGCCCTGCGCGCGATCGACGACCTTTCTGAAATGGTCGCCCGGCAGGATCAGGACATCGCCCGCCTGACCGCCCGTGTCGCCATGCTGTTGCGCCGCGAAGCGGAACGTGAGTCCGATGCCAGCGGCAGCATCGTCCTCGGCAACGAACGACCCCCGCATTATTAAGGTCACCCGCGACCCAGCGCGGGCGACCAGTGAGCAATGGTGCCTTTCCGCAGGAAAGGTCACCGCTCACACCCTCGAAACGCCTGGCGCGCCCTATCCCGCGTCCCGGCGCGGGCGATCGGGTCCGAAGGGCGGGGTTCACCCCGCCGCGGCAACAAACTTGCCACCCCGTCACCGCTCAGCGACCTGCGCGATAGAACCGAATACAACCTGCCCGTCCGGCTAGACTCAAACGTGGGACGGCGGGCGGGGCGATCTGCGGACCGAAGGGCCCGCAGGAGCGGCGCCCCCGTCCACTCAGTTCTTCAAATCCACGGCGACCACTTCACCGTCATGCAGCAGGATGTTCTTCCACCGCGGATTGCTGCCGAACCGTTCATAAACACTTACGAAAACCGTGTTCCGCGCCAGTCTTTTCATTCTCGACCCGCAGGGCTTTCCCTTCCCCACTCCGCAGACCTTCCGCTTGACCTTTTCATAGGCCTTGTCGGTCTCCGACAGCGGTTGGCTATCCCCTGACGGTCCGTAATGGATCTGTTCATAACTCTCCGGAGAGCCGAAAATGACCAATGCCGCGGTGAAGGTCCGCGCGCAATTGTCCTTGAACCCTGTCAGGTAAAAGCTGTGCGCCGAGGTCGCCCCGGACTGGCCGTCATACAGGACATATTGGCTGCCGCGATCCGGATACCCTTCGACCTTCGTGCCAAGTTGACGGGTCGGCACGTTGCACACCCGCGCGATCTCTCCGTAAGGCAGCGCGGTGCCCGGCGGCACCTCGCGATAGTCCGGCGCTCCCGGACGCGGGGCCGATCCGCCCCGGCGCGGCTCGGACGCGGCGGCCAGTTTCGTTCCGTCATCGCCGCCGGTCACCCGCTCCGCGCGTCCGCCAAGGATGCCCAGCAACCCGCGCCGGGGCCGTTCATTCGTGACCGGTGTACGCGGCGTCTCGGGCGTCAGCGCATCCGCCTGCCCGGCAGTTTCGGCCAGCGGCACGTCGCTGTAACGCGGAACTTCGGACAGGGGATCTCCGCCGCAGCCTGCCAGAAACAGTCCAAGGCTCAGCGCCACTCCACCCGGTTTCAATGCATGCCGCATTGCCCACTCCTCAGGAAACACCGCATGTCTCTAGCGCGACAAGCCCCCCCGCGTCCACTGCCCCGGACATTAAAGCAATGTCAGACCAGCGATTTCCCACTCAGATCTCGTCAACAGCCAGCACGCCGTCCAGCGATTTCACAGCGCCCTTGATCTCGGGCGTCACCGGGAAATCGCGTCCCGCGTCCAGTTCGACCTCGCCCGGCAGACCCGGGTCCGACAGCAACAACTGGATCGGCCCCCGCGCCGCCTTTGGCATCTGCTCCGCGGCCCGGCCAAGCACCGAAGCGATTTGCGGCAGAGCGTCGGCCGTCTCGACAAAGATGCGCAACCCACTTGCACCGGCTCCGGCCACCGCAGCCTCAACCGGCGCCACGGACCGGGCCAACAACTTCAACTGATCGGATTCCATCGTCGCCTCTACCGTGATCAGGACCTTGGACCCGCTCTCAAGGAATTCACGTGATTTCTCAAGCGTTTCCGAGAACAGGGTCACTTCGTAGGCGCCGGTCGGGTCGGACAGTTGGGCAAAGGCGAACCGGTTGCCGCGCGCGGATTTCCGTTCTTGCCGCCCGGCCACCACACCCGCCAGTTTGGCCACGAGTGGCGCACTCTCGGCCTTGTGCGTCACCTCTTCGAGCGTCATCGCGCCGCTGCGTTTCAGGGCGGGCATATAGTCGTCCAGCGGATGGCCCGACAGGTAGAACCCGACAGCCTTGAATTCCTCTGCCAACCGCTCCGCCGGCAACCAGTCGGACACAGGCGACAGGCGTGGTTCCGGCAGATCTTCTCCTGCCTCTCCGAACAGCGACACCTGCGCCGAGGCTTTTTGTTCATGGATCGCCGCCGAATAGGCCACCAGCGCGTCCAGCGAATCGAATATCCGCCGCCGGTTCGAGTCCAGAACGTCGAAACACCCGGCCCGCGTCATCATCTCCAACGGGCGCTTGCCGATTTTCTTGAGGTCCACGCGGCGGGCAAAATCGAATATGCTTACGAAAGGCTTAACACCCGCGTCGCCTTCCTGTCGCCCCTGCACAACCAGCCGCATGACTTCCATGCCGACATTCTTGAGCGCGCCCAAGGCATAGACCAACTCGCCATCGACCACGTCGAAACTCGCCTGTGACCGGTTCACGCAAGGAGGCACCCAGGGCAGTTTCAGCCCCTTACGAACCTCTTCGAAGTAGATCGCCAGTTTGTCGGTCAGGTGGATATCGCAGTTCATGACACCCGCCATGAACTCGACCGCGTGGTTCGCCTTCAGCCAGGCGGTCTGGTAGCTGACCACCGCATAGGCCGCCGCGTGCGACTTGTTGAAACCGTAGTTGGCGAATTTCTCCAGCAGGTCGAAGACCTCTGTCGCCTTCTTCTTGTCGACCCCGTTTTCCGCCGCGCCCTTTTCGAATTTCGGGCGTTCGGCGTCCATCGCCTCCTTGATCTTCTTGCCCATGGCGCGGCGCAGCAGGTCGGCGCCGCCCAGCGTGTAATTCGCCATGACCTGGGCGATCTGCATCACCTGTTCCTGGTAGACGATGATGCCCTGCGTTTCTTCGAGGATATGGTCGATCAGCGGATGGACCGAGGTGATCTCTCGCAACCCGTTCTTGACCTCGCAGTAGACCGGGATGTTTTCCATGGGGCCGGGCCGGTAGAGCGCCACAAGCGCCACGATGTCCTCGATACAGGTGGGTTTCATGCGCTTGAGCGCATCCATCATCCCCGAACTTTCCACCTGGAACACGGCGACCGTTTTGGCGCTGGCGTAGAGCTTGTAGGTCACCTCGTCGTCCAGCGGGATCAGGTTCATCTGGTTCTCGGCGCCGGGGGCCGGTTCGTACAGTTCGGTCCCGTCGGCGGCGACATGCAGCGGGCGTCCGGATTTCAGGATCAGATCCATCGCGTTCTGGATCACGGTCAGCGTCTTCAGGCCGAGGAAGTCGAACTTTACCAGCCCCGCCTGTTCCACCCATTTCATGTTGAACTGGGTGGCGGGCATGTCCGAGCGCGGATCGCGGTAGAGCGGCACCAACTCGTCCGTAGGACGGTCGGCGATGACGACACCCGCCGCATGTGTCCCGGCAGAGCGCAGCAGCCCCTCGACCTGCATCCCGTACTTCAGCAACCGGTCGACGACTTCCTCGGACTTGGCTTCTTCAGCCAGACGCGGCTCATCCCGCAGTGCCTGTTCGATGCTGACCGGTTTGACACCCTCCACCGGGATCATCTTGGACAGGCGATCCACCTGGCCATAGGGCATCTGCAACACGCGCCCCATGTCGCGCACCGCCGCCTTGGACAACAGCGCACCAAAGGTGATGATCTGTCCCACACGGTCGTGGCCATACTTGTCCTGCACGTAGCGGATCACCTCTTCGCGGCGATCCATGCAAAAATCGATGTCGAAGTCGGGCATCGACACCCGTTCCGGGTTCAGGAAGCGTTCGAACAGCAGCGAATAGCGCAGCGGATCAAGGTCGGTGATGGTCAGCGCATAGGCCACGAGGCTGCCCGCACCGGACCCCCGTCCCGGCCCGACCGGGATGTTGTTGTCCTTTGCCCACTGGATAAAGTCGGCAACGATCAGGAAGTAGCCGGGAAAGCCCATGCCTTCGATGATGCCCAGTTCAAAATCCAGCCGTTCCTGATATTGCTCCGGCGTCACCGCATGCGGGATCACCGCCAGACGTTTCTGCAGCCCTTCGTTGGCGATCCGGCGCAGTTCGGCGACCTCGTCATCGGCGAATTTGGGCAGGATCGGATCGCGCCGATAGGCCATGAAGGCGCAACGCCGTGCGATTTCGACCGTGTTCTCCAGCGCCTCCGGCAGATCGGCAAACAGCACCGCCATCTCCTGCGGGCTTTTCAGGTAATGCTGCGGCGTCAGGCGGCGGCGTGGTTCCTGCTGGTCGACATAGGCCCCCTCGGCGATGCAGATCATCGCGTCATGCGCCTCGTACATCTCGGCCTTGGGGAAATAGACATCGTTGGTGGCGACAAGCGGCAGGTCCATGGCATAGGCCATCTCGACCAGTCCGCGTTCGGTCAGGCGTTCGGCCTCGGGCAGGTCGCCGTCTTCATCCCGGTGGCGCTGCAACTCGACGTACAGCCGGTCGCCATAGATCTCGCTCAGCCTGTCCATCAGCGCCTGCGCCGGCGCGCGGCTGCCATTGCGCAACAGCCGCCCCACCGGCCCGTCCGGTCCGCCGGTCAGGCAGATCACGTCCTCGGAATGGGCCGCGAGGTCCTCCAGCGTCACATGCGGCAACTCGTTGTCGCGACGCAGGTAGAGGCAGGAATTGAGCTTCATCAGGTGCTCATAGCCCGCCTCGCTCTGCGCCAGCAGAACCACCGGCGCGGGCGGCTTGACCCGCTCGCCCGGCTGCGGCTCGACAAAGCGTAGATCCATCTGGCAGCCGATGATCGGCTGCACCCCCGCCCCGGCTGCGCCTACGGAAAATTCCAGCGCCGAGAACAGGTTGTTGGAATCTGTCACCGCAACGGCGGGCATCCCCATATCGGCAATGAGGCCGGGCAGCTTTTTCAGCCGCACGGCCCCTTCGAGCAGGGAATATTCAGTATGAAGGCGGAGGTGGATGAATCGCGGATCGGCCATGATCCGACGATATCTTGTGTCACGCCCGGCGGAAAGCGCCGAGTTTCGGGATCACGCCTCACCCAACGGCAATTCCCGCAGCAGCATGGAGGCCAGACAGGCTATCACTGCCGCCCCCGCCGCCGCCCAGAAGATCGGATGCAGCGCGTCGGAAAAGCCGCTAAGCACCTGCGCCTGCGCCTCTTGCGGCATGGCCTGTACCATCTCTGCGCCCAGCGCGCCGATCCCGGTAGAGAAATCCCCCGGCACCTGCCCGGCAAGGTTGCGCATCAATCCCGCGCTGAACATTGCGCCAAAGACCGCCGTGCCCACCGATCCGCCGATCAGCCGGAACATATTGGTCGAGGCCGTGCCGACCCCCATCATGCTGCGCGGCACCGCGTTCTGCATCGCCGCCACGCCCACGGCAAACACCGGGCCCAGACCCACACCCACAAGCACCATGACCGCCCCGATGAACCACAGCGGGCTGTGCGCGTTCAGGCCCGCCATCGCCAGCATCGCCAGCGCCAAAAGCCCGGTCGACAGGGTCGGCATCAGTTTGTAGCGCCCGCTGTCGGACATGATCTTGCCCGCCATTTGCGACGACAGGATCAGACCGCCCATCATCGGCACAAGGAACAGGCCCGAAGTCGTGGGCGAGACCCCTTTGACCATCTGCAGGAACAGCGGCAGGAAGGTGATCGTCCCGAACATGCCCATGCCAACAAGAAAGCCAACGAGATTGATCACCAGGAACGTGTTGTTGCGAAACAGCGACAGCGGCAGGATCGGTTCAACCGCCTTGCGTTCAGTCAGGACAAAGCCGGTCAGCGCCAGAGCGATGAAGACGATCAGGCCCACCGCCTGTTCGCTGCCCCAACCGTACGTGCTGCCCGCGTTTGGCAACAAGACGATGGTTCCCAGCAGCGCCGCCAACAAGACAGCGCCCATGTAGTCCACCGGCTTGCGAGAGCGTTCGACAGGCGTGGGCAATGCCCGGTTCAACACCACAAAGGCCGCGACCCCTACAGGCAGGTTGACGAAAAAGATCCAGTGCCAGCCGATGCCCTGCACGATGGCCCCGCCCAGCAGCGGGCCGATCACCGTCGACACGCCAAAGGCCGCGCCCAGCATCCCCTGCGCCTTGCCCCGTTCGCGCGGCGGCAAGAGATCCCCGACGGCGGTCATGCAGGTCACGATCAACCCGCCGCCGCCCAGCCCCTGCACCGTGCGACCGGCAATCAGCATTCCCATGGAACTGGAGGTGCCGCAGATCACCGCGCCCACCACGAACACGAGGATGCCGGCCTGCAAGATAATCTTGCGCCCGTACAGGTCCGACAGCTTGCCCGCCAGCGGCGCCCCGATGGTCGAGGCCAGCAGATAGGCGGTGATGATCCATGTCATCTGCTCCATGCCGCCCAGATCCGCGACCATGATCGGCATTGCCGTCGTGACGATGGTCTGCCCCAGTGACGCAAACAGGAGCGTCGCCGCAATAGTCCCTAGTGCAAGTCGCAGGGTTGCCGGATCATGGCGTTGGGGGTGCGGAGTGGCCGTTTCGGCAAAGGACATAAGGATAACCTCGAACATGACGTGTTCTGACCGAGACCGGCAAATCGGGACAGGCAAGGCGATTGCATCGGTTTCAGACTCCCCTTAGATATGTGCCAGAGACAATTGCATGTCAATGTCATGTAATTGTCGGACGCATACAGTTTTGCACAACGGGACCTGCATGAGCGCACGCGACGAAAAACTGAAACAGCAGATGAACCGCGCCGGGATCGCCCGTGAGGTGACCGAGGCCGCGTTGAACATCGACGCGATCCTGCAACTCTGGCGTCGTCGCTTCACCAAGCGTGAGCTGGGCCTGCAAGCGCTGACCGACCTGGACCTGCCCTTCGACCTTGCGGAACTGGACGTATTGATGGCGGTCTGGGCGCCCAGCCGTGAATTCGGCAAGGCCGGGGATGAGGAAACCATGGTCTCCACCGTCGCCGCGCGCCTTGCCATTGACCCGTCGCGCGCCAGCCGCCTGACCTCGTCGCTGATCAAACGCGGCTACCTACGTCGCGCAGTCAGCCAGCAAGACGCCCGCCGGGCAGTCCTGGAACTGACAGAGGCCGGAACCCGCGCCGTCGAAGCGGTCCGCAGCTACAAGTTTCTCGTGCTGGGCTCCTTCATCAAGGACTGGACAGCGGAAGAGGTCGACACCTTTCTGCCCCTGCTGGAACGCTTTTCCGCATGGTCGGAACGCGCCGCCAGTCATTCCGAGCCAGTGGCAGACGAGGTTGCCGCCCTGCGCGATGCGTTGGCCCGCGACAAACCCAAGACAGGGCCAAAAACATAGCCAAACGGCTAAGTTTCCATTGACGCGCACAGCCATGTCACGTTAGATAGCCACATGGCTAACCAATTGGACTCCTTCTTCGGCGCCCTCGCCGACCCGACCCGACGCGCGGTGATCGAACGGCTGATCGACGGCCCGGCTGCGGTCACCGACCTGCACGCGCCGCATGACATGGCGCTGCCCTCCTTCCTCAAGCACCTCAACAAGCTGGAGGCGACGGGAATCGTCAGGTCCGAAAAACGGGGCCGCACCCGCATCGTCCACATCGAGGCCGCGCCACTGGCCGAAGCCGAACACTGGCTCGCCCGGCAAAGGCAGATCTGGGAGGGACGCACCGACCGGCTCGAGGCCCTTGCCAAATCCCTTGAACACAACGCTCAACCGCAAAAGGACTGACCCATGTTCGATCTCGACCCCGCCCTCGACCTGCGCCTTGAACGCCAGATCGACGTCGCCCCCGCCACGCTCTGGCGCTGCTGGACCGAACCAGATCTGCTGATGCAGTGGTTCTGCCCGAAACCCTGGCAGGTGACGGAGGCGGTGATCGACCTGCAGCCCGGCGGCCGTTTCTTTACCCGGATGCAGGGGCCGCTGCCCGATGGTACGCAGGCCGACATGCCCAACGAAGGCTGTTTTCTGGCGGTCGAGCCGCAACAGCGGCTTGTCTTTACAGATGCGCTGACCAACGGCTGGCGTCCCGCCGCCCAAACCTTCATGACCGCCATAGTCACGTTCGAGGCCCGCGATGGCGGCACCTTCTACACGGCGACGGCGCTGCACAATGACACCCCCACCCGCGACCGGCATGAAGAGATGGGCTTTACCGCGGGCTGGAACACCGCCGCCGACCAGATGGTCGACCTGGCGCGGTCCCTGTAACTCCCGGCTCCCGCCCGTTTTCACCCCGACCCGGGCGGGACCGATCAAGAAAGAGGCGATTTTCCTTGCCTTGCCGCGCCTCCCGCGCCTAGCCTGACCGCCGAACACAGGGACTGGCGCGCTTTCTACGCCGCATCGAGGGCGCGTACCCGGCAGCAATGCCCGGGCAAATCGGTAACGCGGCAGGTCATTACCCGATGAACATCACCTTTCTTCTGAACGGAGAGAGCGTGTCGCTGACCAACGTTCAGCCCACCCGAACGCTGCTGGACTGGCTGCGCGAAAACCGCGGCCTGACCGGCACCAAGGAAGGCTGCAACGAAGGCGACTGCGGCGCCTGCACCGTCATGATCAGCGACGAGGCCGGTCCGCGCGCCCTGAACGCCTGCATCCTCTTGCTGCCGCAACTGCACGGCAAGGCGGTGCGCACGGTCGAAGGCCTTGGCAGCGACGGGCACATGCACCCGGTGCAACAGGCGCTGGTCGATCATCACGGCAGCCAATGCGGCTTCTGCACGCCCGGTTTCGCCGTCTCCATGGCCGTGGCCCACGCCCGGAAAGACTCCAATCACAAGGACGCGCTGGCCGGAAACCTCTGCCGCTGCACCGGTTACGCCCCGATCCTGCGGGCCGCCCGCGCCGCCGAAAGTGCGCCCCGCCCGGCATGGCTCGACACCGATCAGCGTTTCTTCTGTCCCGAAATATCCTCGGGGGGGCCCGAAGGGCGGGGGGCAGACAGCCCCCCTCCCACCTGCCACGCCCCCGAGACAATTCAGGAACTGTCGACACTTTACGCCGCAACCCCCGAGGCGACGCTGGTCGCCGGGGCCACCGATGTCGGTCTCTGGGTCACCAAACAGATGCGCGATCTGGGCCAGGTGATCTTTCTGAACCGTTGCACCGACCTGCAGCAGATCGAGGAAACCGTGACCGATCTGCGAATCGGCGCTGGCGTAACCATGGACCGCGTGCACGTTCTGATGCAGGACCGCCACCCGGCCTACGCCGAGATGATCCGCCGCTATGGCTCGACGCAGGTGCGCAACGCGGCGACCATCGGCGGCAATATCGCCAACGGCTCTCCCATCGGGGACAACCCGCCCGTGCTGATCGCGCTGAACGCCACCCTGCACCTGCGTCATGGTGACAGCAGCCGCACCCTGCCGATCGCCGAGTTCTTTGTCGACTACGGCAAACAGGACCGCGCACCGGGGGAATTTGTCGAAGCCGTCTCGATCCCCAAACAGCCCGACCGGTTGCGGGTCTACAAGCTGTCCAAACGCTTTGATCAGGACATCTCGGCGGTCTGTGGCGCCTTTTACCTGACCATCACCGACGGCAAGGTCGCCGAGGCGCGGATCGCCTTTGGGGGCATGGCAGGCACCCCGAAACGCGCCAGCCATGTGGAACAGGCCCTCATCGGTCAGCCATGGTCCGAAGCGACGCTGGACGCCCTGCACGATACATGGGCGCAGGATTTCAGCCCGATGACGGACATGCGCGCCAGCGCCGCCTACCGGCTGACGGCCGCGCGCAACATGCTGCGCCGGGCATGGGCCGAGGATCAGGGCCAGCGCACCGACGTGCTGGAGGTCCGCGCATGAGCGTCGCCAAACCGCTGCCGCATGACGCCGCCGCCCTGCATGTCACCGGCAAGGCCCGCTATGTCGACGACATCCCGACGCCGGCCAGTTGTCTGCACCTTGCCTTTGGCATGTCTCCCGTCGCCGCCGGACGGATCACGTCGCTGGATCTGGACGCCGTGCGCGCCGCGCCGGGCGTCGTCGGCGTCTGGTCCCATGCCGATCTGCCCTCGGGCTGCGATTGCTCACCGTCGAACCATGACGAACCCATGCTGTCGGACGGGACCCTGCATTACCTTGGTCAACCCGTCTTCCTCGTCGCCGCCAACGGCCACCTTGCCGCCCGCAAGGCCGTGACGCTGGCCAGGATCGAGACCAAGGCAACACCCCCGATCCTGACCATCGAACAGGCGCTGAAGGCGGACAGCCGGTTCGAGGAAGGTCCTCGTATCTGGGCGCGCGGCGATCTGGACGCCGCACTGTCCGAGGCCGCCCATGTCATCGAAGGCCGCATCGAGATGGGTGGGCAGGAGCATTTCTACCTCGAAGGTCAGGCCGCGCTGGTTCTGCCGCAGGAGGACGGCGACATGCTGGTCATGTCCTCGACCCAGCACCCGACAGAGATCCAGCACAAGGTTGCCGACGCCCTGGGCCTGCAGATGCACAATGTCCGGGTGGAAACCCGGCGCATGGGCGGCGGGTTTGGCGGCAAGGAAAGCCAGGGCAACGCGCTGGCCATCGCCTGCGCGGTGGTGGCACAGGCCACGGGCCGCCCGGCCAAGATGCGTTATGACCGCGATGACGACATGCTCATCACCGGCAAGCGCCATGATTTCCGCATCGACTACCGCGTGGGCGTCGATGCGGAGGGCGTGATCGAGGGGATCGAGTTCCTGCAATTCACCCGCTGCGGCTGGTCGCAGGATCTGTCCCTGCCGGTGGCCGACCGCGCCATGCTGCACGCTGACAACGCCTATTACCTGCCGGTCGTGCGGATCGAATCCCACCGCCTGCGGACCAACATGCAAAGCGCCACCGCCTATCGCGGTTTCGGCGGACCTCAGGGAGTGCTGGGCATCGAACGCGTGATGGATCACGTCGCGCATGTCCTGGGCCGCGACCCGCTGGAGGTGCGACGGGCCAATTATTACGATCCGGCAGAGGGGGGCGCTGCCCCCCGCTTGCCTGCGGCAAGCCCCCCCGGAGATATTTCAAGAGAGAAGAAGCCGCGAAACGTTACACCCTACGGGCAGACTGTCGAAGATTTCATCCTGACCGAGATGACCGGGGCGCTGACGGAGTCCTGTGACTACGCGGCACGGCGCGCGGCAGTGGCGGAGTGGAACGCCGACAACCCGATCCTCAAGAAGGGAATGGCGCTGACGCCGGTGAAGTTCGGTATCTCATTTACCTTGACCCATCTCAATCAGGCGGGCGCCCTGGTCCATGTCTATCAGGACGGGTCGATTGCGATGAACCATGGCGGCACCGAGATGGGACAGGGGCTGTTCCAGAAGGTGGCGCAGGTCGCGGCCAGCACTTTTGGCGTGCCGGTCGCGGCCGTCCGGATTACCGCAACCGACACCGCCAAAGTGCCCAACACCTCGGCCACCGCTGCGTCGTCGGGGTCTGACCTGAACGGCGCGGCGGTTGGAATCGCCTGTGAGACGCTGCGCGGACGGATGGCGGAGCATCTCGCGCAGTTGCACCAGTGCCGCCCGGATCAGGTGCGCTTTGCCGATGGCCGGGTAAAGGCGGGCGCGGCGGAAATGACTTTCGCCGAGGCCGCAGCATTTTGTTACGCGGGCCGGGTCAGCCTGTCCGCCACGGGCTTTTACAAGACGCCAAAACTGTCATGGGACCGGATCAATGGCGCGGGCCGGCCGTTCTTTTATTTCGCCCATGGCGTCGCCTGTACCGAGGTCGTCGTAGACACCCTGACCGGCGAGAACCGGATGCTGCGCACCGACATTCTGCATGACGCGGGCGCCTCGCTGAACCCGGCGCTGGACATCGGGCAGGTCGAAGGCGGGTTCGTGCAGGGTGCGGGCTGGCTGATGACAGAGGAACTGGTCTGGGATGACAGCGGGCGGCTGCGAACCCATGCGCCCTCGACCTACAAGATCCCCGCCTGTTCCGATGCGCCGGAGGTGTTCAACGTGGCGCTCTGGGATGGTGAGAACCGCGAGGAGACGGTCTATCGCTCCAAGGCCGTGGGCGAGCCGCCTTTCATGCTGGGCATTTCGGCCTTGATGGCCCTTTCCGATGCGGTCAGCGCCTGCGGGCCGCGCTACCCGGCGCTGGATGCCCCGGCCACACCGGAACGGGTTCTGGCCGCCATCGACAGGGCGCGGCGGTGAGTATCGATCCGGACGCCCTGCGCCGCGCCGTCGAGATCCACGGCCGCGTGGCCCGCGTCGTGGTGGCCGAGGTCGCGGGTTCTGCCCCGCGCGAAGTGGGTGCCGCCATGCTGGTCTGGCAAGGTGGACAAAGCGGCACAATCGGCGGTGGCGCGCTGGAGTTCGAGGCGGCACAGGCCGCGTTTTCACGGAGCGGGCTGACACGGCACGCCCTGGGGCCCGAACTGGGCCAGTGCTGCGGCGGCGCGGTGACGCTGCTGACCGAACATTTCGATGCAGGCAGCCTGCCCGATCCGCAAGCTGATTTGCTGGCCCGGGGTCCCGGTGACATGCCACTGGCCGTGCGCCGCCTGATCGACCGTGCCCGCGCCCGGGGCGTCACGCCTGCGCCGCAACTGCTGCAGGGCTGGATGATCGAGCCGATCACGCGCCCCGCCCTGCCGCTGTGGATCTGGGGGGCCGGACACGTCGGGCGCGCGCTGGTCGCCACCCTTGCCCCCCTGCCCGATCTTGACCTGACCTGGGTCGACACGGCGCCGGACAGGTTCCCGATGTCGGCACCGGAGGGCGTCCGCCTTCTGCCCATACCGCAGCCTGAACGCGCCATGGCACTTGCCCCGCGCGAGGCTGCCCATCTGATCATGACCTACAGCCATCAGATCGACCTCGCGCTCTGCCACGCGGCGCTGTCACATGGCTTTGCCCTTTGCGGTCTCATCGGGTCGAACACCAAATGGGTGCGTTTTCGCAAACGCTTGCAATCGCTGGGGCATTCACCCGCCCAAATCGACGCCATCTGCTGCCCTATCGGGCAAAAAGACCTTGGCAAGCACCCGCAAGCCATTGCCATCGGCACGGCCAGCCAGATACTCAATTGGCAAAAAGGAAATGACAGGGCGTGGCCGATACACTGCTCAGCCTCAGGGGCCTGACCAAGATCTATCCCGGCGTGATCGCCAACGACGATGTCTCTTTTGACATCGGCCGGGGCGAGATTCATGCCCTGCTGGGTGAGAACGGGGCCGGGAAATCGACGCTGGTCAAGATGATCTTTGGCCTCAATGCGCCGGACAAGGGGTCCATGGAAATGGACGGCAAACCCTATGCACCCTCCGAGCCCTCCGAGGCGCGGCGTTCCGGCGTTGCCATGGTGTTTCAGCACTTTTCGCTGTTCGATGCGCTGAACGTGGCCGAAAACGTGGCGCTGGGGATGGAAACGCCGCCCCCCATGTCCGACCTTGCCCGCCAGATCCGCGAGGTCTCGGAAACCTACGGCCTGCCGCTGGACCCCTCGCGCACCGTCGGCACGCTGTCGGCGGGGGAACGTCAACGGGTCGAGATCATCCGCTGTCTGCTGCAGAACCCGCGCCTGCTGATCATGGACGAGCCGACCAGCGTCCTGACCCCGCAAGAGGTCGAAATCCTCTTCGAGACCCTGCACAAGCTGAAAGCCGAGGGCACCTCGATCCTCTATATCTCGCACAAGCTGGAAGAAATCCGCGCTCTCTGCGACACCGCCACCATCCTGCGACTGGGCAAGAAGGTGGACACCTGCACGCCCGCTGAGACTTCGGCCCGGCAACTGGCCGAAATGATGGTGGGGGCGAGTTTTGCGACGCCAATCGCGCGCGGCACGGAACCGGGCGAGGTGTTGTTGACCGCACGCGACCTGAAAATGCCGGCGCCCGGCGCCTTTGGCACCCCCCTGCGCGGCATCAGTTTCGAGGTGCGCGCGGGTGAGGTTCTGGGCATCGGCGGTGTCGCGGGCAACGGGCAGGACGAATTGCTGGCCGCCCTGTCCGGTGAACGGCTTGCCCCGGCGGGCAGCATCCTGCTGGGCAAGGACGACATCAGCCGCGCCGGTCCGGTGGCACGCCGCGACCTTGGGGTCCTGTCGGGCCCGGAGGAACGTCTGGGCCACGCTGCCGCACCCGACATGAGCCTGATCGAAAACGGGGTGCTGACCGCGGCACGGCGCGAGGGGATGCTGAACAGGGGGTTCATCTCGTGGCGCAAGGCGCGCACGTTTGCCGAAGAGGTCATCGGCCTGTTCGACGTGCGCACGCCCGGCCCCGGCACCGCCGCCCGCGCCCTGTCCGGCGGAAACCTGCAGAAATTCGTGGTCGGGCGCGAGATCCTTCAGAACCCCAGGGTGCTGATCCTGAACCAGCCCACCTGGGGCGTAGATGCCGCCGCCGCCGCCTTTATCCGCCAGCAAGTGCTGGACCTTGCCGCCAAGGGCAGCGCCGTGGTCGTCATCAGTCAGGATCTTGACGAGTTGATGGAGGTCTCTGACCGCTTTGCGGCGCTGAACGAGGGGCGGCTGTCACCGTCGCGTCCCGTGGCGGACCTTGATATCGAACAGATCGGCCTGATGATGGGCGGCGCGCATGACATGGAGGTGGCGCATGTGGATGTGTGACGCCCGCCCGCACCGCCGCCTGAACGCGATGCAAGGAACCCCCGCATGATCCGGCTCGAAAAGCGGCCACAACCCTCGCGCCTCTGGACCGGGCTCACCCCGGTACTGGCCGTCCTGCTGACCATGCTGGTGGGTGGCATCCTGTTTGCCTTTCTGGGGGCCAATCCCTTCGAGGCGATCCGGACGATCTTCTGGGATCCGATCTTCAACGCCCAGTTCGCAAGCTTCACGCGGCCACAACTGCTGGTCAAGGCCGCCCCGCTGATCCTGATTGCCATAGGCCTTTCCATCGGGTTTCGCGCGGGCATCTGGAACATCGGGGCCGAGGGACAGTACATCATGGGCGCGGTCTGCGGTGCGGCGGCGGGCCTTGCCTTCTACCCGTCTGAAAGCGTGTTGATCTTTCCCCTGATGATCGTCGCGGGCGCGCTTGGCGGCTGGGCCTGGGCGATGATCCCGGCGGTGCTCAAGACCACCTTCGGCACCAATGAGATCCTCGTTTCGCTGATGCTGGTCTACGTGGCCGAAACCATCCTCGGTTCGGTCTCGACTGGTCTTCTGCGCAATCCCGAAGGTCGCGGCTTTCCGGGGTCGCGCAACTTCAAGAACTGGGAGGCCGTCCACAACGCCGAACTCATTTCGGGCACCGGGATGCACTGGGGCGTTGTCTTTGCCTTCATCGCGGTGATCGGGGCCTATGTCCTGCTGACCCGCCATATCCTTGGCTTCAACATCCGTCTGACCGGCGAGGCGCCGCGCGCGGCGCGGTTCTCCGGCGTGAACCCGAAACGGATCGTGCTGATCTGCCTGGGGTTTTCCGGCCTGCTTGCCGGGGCTGCAGGCCTGTTCGAAGTCACCGGCCCGGCGGGCCAGATCAGCATCGACTTCAACTCGGGCTACGGCTTCACCGCCATCATCGTCGCCTTCCTCGGCCGGTTGAACCCGGTGGGCATCCTGTTGGCGGGCCTCTTGATGGCGCTGACCTATATCGGCGGAGAACTGGCACAACTGATGCTCAGCGTCCCCGGCGCGGCAATCCAGCTGTTCCAGGGGATGTTGCTGTTCTTCCTGCTGGCGATGGACGTCTTCATCAACTTCCGCCTGCGCTTCGGCCACAGGGAGGTCGCCTGACCATGACCCGCGCCAAGCCTTTCTTCTGTCTTGAAATATCCCGGGGGGAATGCGCCGCAGGCGCAGGGGGGCAGCGCCCCCGGCCCACCGCAACAACGGGATCGGCCGCATGGACCTGAGTTCGATCAATCCCATCCTCCTCGTGGCCTCCATCATGGTCTCGGCCACACCCATCCTGCTTGCCGCCATCGGCGAGATGGTTGTGGAGAAATCCGGCGTGCTGAACCTCGGCGTCGAGGGCATGATGATCACCGGCGCGGTGGTGGGCTTTGCCATCGCGGTCAACACCACCTCGCCCATCCTCGGCTTTCTCGCCGCCGCCGTCGCGGGCGCGACGCTCTCGTTGGCCTTTGGCGTGCTGACGCAGTTCCTGCTGTCGAACCAGGTGGCCACCGGCCTGGGCCTCACGCTTGTGGGCCTTGGCCTGTCCAGTCTCATCGGCAAGCCCTACGAGGGCATCAAGAGCCCCACTCTGCCGAAACTGGACATTCCCCTGCTCGGCGATATTCCCGTGCTGGGGCGAATGCTGTTTTCCCATGACATCATGGTCTACGTCAGCCTTGCGCTGGTTGTGGCCGTCTGGGCCTTTCTCAAATACACCCGCGCCGGGCTGATCCTGCGTGCCGTGGGCGAAAGCCACGGCAGCGCCCATGCGCTGGGCTACAAGGTGGTGCGCATCCGCCTGCTGGCGATCCTGTTCGGCGGGGCCTGCGCAGGCCTTGGCGGCGCGTATCTGTCGCTGGTCCGCGTTCCGCAATGGACCGAGGGCATGACCGCCGGCGCGGGATGGATCGCGCTGGCCATCGTCGTCTTCGCCAGCTGGCGCGCCGGCCGGATCGCCATTGGCGCCTATCTGTTCGGCGGTGTCACCGTGCTGCAACTGAACCTGCAGGCCGCCGGGGCCAACGTGCCCGTGGCCCTGCTGTCCGCTTCACCCTATCTGGTCACGATCCTCGTGCTCGTGATCATCTCGGCCCGGGGCACGCATGGCGCGCCCGCCTCGCTGGGCCGACCTTTCCACGCCTCAAGCTGAGGCACACACTCAATTATCAAAATCACCAACAGGGGATGATCATGAAAAGAAGAACCCTCCTTTCCACCGCCGCCTTTGCGTTGACCCTCGGCTTCGGCTCTGCCGCCGCCGCACAGGACGTCACCGCGGGCTTCATCTACGTCGGCCCGGTGGGCGACGGCGGCTGGACCTATGAACACAACCAGGGCCGTCTGGCCGTCGAAGAGCACTTTGGCGACAAGGTGAAGACGATCTACCAGGAGAGCGTTCCCGAAGGCGCCGATGCCGAGCGGGCGATCACCCAGATGGCCCTGTCCGGTGCCAACATCATCTTCACCACCTCCTTCGGCTACATGGATCCGACCGTCGCCGTGGCCGAGAAGTTCCCGAACGTGAAGTTCGAGCACGCCACCGGCTACAAGACCGCGGACAACGTCGCTGTCTACTCGGCGCGTTTCTACGAAGGCCGCGCCATTCAGGGCCATATCGCCGGGTCGATGACCAAGACCAACAAGATCGGTTACATCGCCTCTTTCCCGATCCCCGAAGTCATCCGTGGCATCAACGCGGCCTATATCCACGCCAAGAAGGCCAACCCGGACGTCGAATTCTCGATCATCTGGGCCTACACCTGGTTTGATCCGGCCAAGGAGGCTGACGCCGCCCGCGCACTGATCGAAAATGGCGCTGACGTGATCCTGCAGCACACCGACTCGACCGCGCCGCAGGCCGCCGCCGCCGAGGCGGGCAACGTGATCACCTTCGGTCAGGCCTCCGACATGGGCGACTACGCCCCCATGCCGCGCGTCTCCTCGATCATCGACAACTGGGCGCCTTATTACATCGACCGCGTTCAGGCGGTGATGGACGGCACCTGGGAGAGCAAGGAAACCTGGGACGGCATTGGCCCGGGCATGGTCGGCATCGGCGAAATCACGGACGCGGTCCCGGCGGAGGTCAAGGAAGGCGCCCTTTCTCTCAAAGAGGCCATCGCCGCGGGCGCCTATCACCCCTTCACCGGCCCGCTGAACAAGGCCGACGGATCGGTGTGGCTGGCCGAGGGCGAAGAGGCAGACGACGGTACGCTGCTGGGCATGGATTTCTATGTCGAGGGCATCAACGCGGAAATCCCGCAGTAAGACCTGCCAGAAATTACCTGAAAAACTGGGACCCCGACTTAGGGCGGGGTCCTTTTGTTTGGCGCCTCAGTGCCTGGGCAATTCAGTCAGAGCGATCATCCCGTCGTAAAAGGCGTAGTGTGGCATCTCAAGCACCTCTTGGACATAGCCATCGCCCCGTGCGATCTCACTCCTGACCTCTTCTGCTGCCCGGTCGGAAGACCCGATATTGAGCGTTTGCAGGCTGACCGAGATCGTCGGCGGCTCGAACCGACTGACGTCACCAAGACCTTGCGACGGTCCGTTGTGCGAGCTTGCCTGTTGGAGGTATAAGCCGATGGCCTCGTCGCCGATCACACAGATAAATTGATCCCGTGCGCGTCTCTCCATCAAGATCACCCATTTTTCTTTATTGACATAGACCACGCGCTCACCGGCCTCGGCAGTGTCGCGCAGCCTGGACAGGTGCGCTGCAGCGTCGCGCAGGGTCACGTCGGCCCCCTGGTGTGTCAGGTAGGTGTTTTCGCACAGGTGCATCAGGTTGGACTTGAGAATCTTCTCGGGTGCCTGAACGCCAATGACGAGGACATTCGACATCAGCGCCTCTGCCACGGAGCCGATGCGGAACATGCTGTCGCCCGGCGTCTCGAGGATGCGCGCGTATAGAAAATCGTTCAGCGCATCCACGTTGGCCTTTTTCGTGATCAGTTTGATGTCGAACAGCCCCTCGGCGGAGGTAAGCGCAATGGCAAAGGCCTTTTCCACCTGTTCGGACGCATAGCTGCCACCCTTAGGCAAGTTCAGGCTGGGCGCATGAAAGCCAAGTACCGCCCCCGACTCGATGCTGCGAGAGGCAACAACCTCAGGATCATACGTGCCTTGAATGGTCCCTCCCCCCAGCCAGGCAACTGCGCAGGCGGATTCGCAAGTATCACCGTTCATCACGCGCGTGTGGATCTGCTTGTCCCAGATGGTGTTGAACATGCGGATGCCTTCGGGCAGCGACCCGCCCGGGCTGTCTAGACACAGCGAAGCTCCAACCGAGCCGAACGTGTCCAACGCCTCGATCTTCGCCGCATCGCCCGGTTCGACCCGGCCCGAGAACTTGTAGCTGCAGGGCGCTTCCCAGTCGCCCAGGGTTTCGATTTCACCCGCAAGAACAGTGGTCGCGGCAATAGTAATTCCCGCGACAAGAATCGAAAACTTCATGGTCAAATGCCTTAAATTGTCATCTCTGGGTCGTGACCCTATTCGGCTATTAACGATTTAGCCATCAAATGCATCGCTGTTCGACACTAGCTCAACAGGACTAAAACCGTGCTTGCCACCGTGCCCCCGCAACGCGCCAGCGCCAAGACCGGGCGCGCCAGACCGGCGCGCACCATATCATGAAATGCCATCATGCAATGCCTGTCAGGCCCGGCATTGCGCCGATCAGCACTCGCCAACGTTCGTCAGCACGACATAGCCCCAGTCTTTCATCTCGCCCAGAACGCTGTCCATGGCCGCACGCTCACGCCCGCTGGCCACGCAGCCCGCGGCTGTCACGGTCACACCGTCGCGCGCCAGCATAACGCCCTTGGCAGCCGAGGTGAGAAAGCCCTGCATCGGTGCGATGTCGCGGTAAACCACCACCTCTACATGCGCCAGGTCCATTCGTTGCGCATCACCGATGATTGTCAGCGTTGTCTTTCCCACGCTCTTGCCCAGAAGGTAAACGAGCGTTTCGGATAGCGTGGCAATGTCCGCCATGTCCGGAGCGCCGATCGACAGTTCCTGAAACGGTTTGTCAAAGGCCAGGGTGACGGCGGTTGACTCTTCGACTTCCACGGTCTTCTCGGCCCCGGACACCTGAAAAGTGTAATCCTGCGCCGATACGGGCGCGGCAGCAGCAAGGCAAAGGGCGGCGACTGGCGCGGCAAGTCGGTTGATCATCTGTCATCTCCTGAAAATGGCTTTGCGTCCCAAAACGGGTACTGATGAACGAAAAACTGCCGCACCGCCGCCTTTCTGTAAAGCATGGATTCCGGACGTCAGCGCATCCGCACCGTTGGCACGTGCTCAAGACTGCCAATGACATTGCAGCCCAGCGTCACCCGCAGCGCGCCAATCAATTCATCCACGGATTCCGCCCGCACGTATTTGCCGCCCGTCTGGTCCGCGAGACAACGGGCAACCGTCACCCCCGGGACGTCGGGTTTGGCCCAGTCAAAGTGCGTGTCCCGAACCTTGAACCCGATCACATGCACCGTCATTTCCGGCGCAATCGCCGCGATCTCTGCCGCCAGCTGGCAGGGTGCGCCGCCGCAGGTTTCCTTGCCATCCGTGACCAGAACCACGGTTCCTGCCTTGCGTTTGAAATCCAACGTCTCCACCGCGCGCCGCACGCTTTCGGTCAGAGAGGTGCCGCCCGCCGGACGCAGCGCATCCACATCGGCGATGATGCGCGGTCCGGCCTGCCACTGTGGCGGAAACCGCAAGTCGGTGTTCAAACAGGTCCGGTCTCCGGACGGGCCATAGATCACAAGTCCCAGCCGCCTCTGCGCGGCCACGGTCGGGATCACGCGCCGAATGGCGGTGCGTGCTTCGGAGATCCGGGGAATGCCGATCGCATTGAAACCGATTTCGGCCATCGAGCCGGAGCCGTCAAAGACGATCATCGCATCCTCGGTACAGCTCTCTCCAGCGCCGCCGGGCAGCGGACCAATCAGAGCGGCGGCGGCAAGCAAACAAGACAGAAGGCGCATGGCAGCACTCCCCTTTGGTCTCAGAATGGCAGGGTGCCGCGATCCTGTCGAGTAACGCCTTCGTAGTGTGTTCAGCACGAGGGTCCGTGCATGGTCAGTCGGGCAGCCACATCCGGTTTGCGCGCCTCGTGTACTGTCGCAACCGTCAGGCGGTACACTGTCGGTATGTCGCGCGTCGGTTTAATTCCGGCTGGCCGCAGCGCGGCAGGCATGGCACTGTCCGCGCATGACCCTGACAACACTTTCGGGCGAAACGCCCGCGCCTTTCACCTTCGGCTGCATGCAGTTCGGCGGCAGTGCCTCCGAAGCGGAGAGCCGTGCCATGTATGACACCTGCCGCGCGGCAGGGATCACCCACTTCGACACCGCATATGTCTATACCGACGGCGCGTCGGAACGCCTGCTGGGCCAGTACGCCTCTGCCGAGCGCGAGCAGGTTTTCATCGCGACCAAGGCCAAGTTCACGGGCGGCGCCAGCCGGGCCAATATCCTCGGGTCGATTGACGAAAGCCTCTCGCGGCTGCAGGTCGAGGTCATCGACCTCTATTACATGCACCGCTGGGACGACACGACTCCTCTCGAAGAAACCTTCGAGACGCTGGCCGCGATCCAGTCCGACGGCCGCATCCGGTATATCGGTGTGTCCAACTATGCCGCGTGGCAAGTGATGAAGGCACAGGCCGTCGCCGAACGGTTCGGCACCCGGATCGACGTGATCCAACCGATGTACAACCTTGTCAAACGCCAGGCAGAGGTCGAACTGCTGCCCATGTGCGCCGCCGAAGGCATCCTGCCCGTCTGCTATTCGCCCTTGGGCGGGGGGCTTTTGACGGGGAAGTATGCCCGTGGAGAATCCGGCCGCCTGACCGAAAACAAGATGTACGCCAGCCGCTACGCCCCGGCGGACATGCACAGGGCAGCCGAAAAACTGACCGCGATTGCCGATGATTTGGGCACCGATCCCGCAACGCTGGCGGTGGCCTGGGTTGCGGCAAATGCCTCGGGTGCGGTTCCGATCCTCTCGGCCCGCAACGCAACGCAATTGATCCCCTCGCTTGCGGGCATGTCCTACCCGATGGACGCGGCGCTCTACGACCGTCTGTCGGAACTGGTGCCCACGCCACCCCCGGCCACCGACCGGCTGGAAGAGGTGTCCTGACGCCGGCAATGTGTCGCAGGAGCAACCCGCGCAGCGCCGCTCCGTCACCTCAGCGCCAGTCCACGGCCTCCTCCAGCGTCGCCCGGTCAGACCGGTAGCCGTTGGCCGGATGGTCCGGGTCGGCATAGCCCAGCGCCACGCCGCACAGCAGGTCCCGGTCTTCTGCGATCGCATATCTGTCCCGCACGAAGGGGGAGAAGCCCGCCACCGCCGCCATCGCGATTGTCGCCACGCCGCGCGCCTGCAGGGCCAGCATCAGCGCCGTCACATAGGCCCCGCAATCCAGCACCGCGTAGGTGCCCAGATCCTTGGGCGTGGTGATCAGCAGGTAATTCGGTGCGCCGAACAGGCGGAAATTCTCCATCATCTGCCGGCCAGAGGCCGCGCGGTCCCCCTTTTGCACCCCGACAGCATCGTAGAGCTGCCAACCGCAGGCCCGCCGCCGCTCGCGGTAAATGCCTTCGTAGCGTGGAGGGAACGGGATGTCGCTGTTGTGGCTGGCCGCCCTGGCGTGCTCATGGAGCGCCGCGGCAAAGTCCGCTGTCGCGGTCGGCGACAGGGCGATCACCTGCCACGGCTGGACATTGTTCCACGACGGCACCTTCTGAGCGTCTGTCAGCGCCGCCTCGATAACATCGCGCGGCACCGGGTCCGGTTGGAAACCCCGACAGGAAAACCGCGCCGCCAGCAGTTCCCCGAAAGCCTCTGCTTCACTCATAACAAACCCTTCTCCGTCAACTCCTGCAAGATGGCGGCCCTGTCCTGTCCGTGGTCTGGAACAGACCCCGGAACAGATGCCGCCCCGTCGAACCGGGGTGCCGCCAGCGGCCCGTCGGTCCCATGACCGCGCGCGGCCATATGCACATCACTTGCCGCCTCGTCCGGGCTGAGCACCGGCGCCACGCAGGCGTCAGAGCCTTCGAACACCCCGGCCCAGTGATCCCGGCTTTGCGCCGCAAATATCCGCGCCAGGCGCGCCGTCTGCGCCGGCCACTGCTGCGAATCAAATTGCGCGGCAAAGCCCGGATCGCCGTCCAGCCCTATGGTCTTCAGGAACTGGGCGTAGAATTTCGGCTCGAGGCATTGCACCGCCACATGTCCGCCACAGGCGCAGGGATAACAGCGCGACCAATGCGGCCCGTCGAGCAGCGACCGGCCCCGTGCACCGGTATCGAACTGCGGCCCCATGGACCGCAACAGCGCCATCATGTGCTGTGCCCCGTCGACGATGGCCGCATCCACGACACAGCCCTGCCCGGTGGCATGCGCCTGCAAGAGCCCCGCCAGCATGCCCACAGTCAGGTACATCGCCCCAGCCCCGATATCGCCCAGCATGGTCGGCGGGACACCCGGGACCGCCCCCGGCAGACCGCTGTAGAACAAGGCCCCCGACAGGCCGAGGTAATTGAGATCATGCCCCGCCTGCCGCGCCCGCGGGCCGTCCTGCCCCCAGCCCGTCATGCGGCCATAGACCAGCGCGGGGTTCAGCCCCCGCATCTCCTCCGGCCCAAGCCCCAGCCGTTCCATCACGCCTGGGCGCATCCCCTCGATCAGCCCGTCGGCGCTCTGGATCAGCGCGCGGGCCACCGCAAGGTCACTCGCGTCCTTGAGATCCAGTGCAATCGACCGCTTGCCCCGGTTCAGGAGCGAGGCCCCCTGCTTGGCCGGGTTGTCTTCGCCTTGACTGCGCTGCACGAGAATGACCTCTGCGCCCAATTCGGCCAGGTGCATAGCCGCAAAAGGCGCAGGTCCAAGCGCCTCGAACTCGACAATACGGATTCCTGCCAGCATCTCTGTCCTCCCAATGGGCAGGAAAGCGGAAGGCGGCGGGAATGGAAAGAGCGATTGCGCCGCTGCTGGCGTCGCCCGGCGGGCGCGCGGCTGACGCCGCGCGCGGGGGCTCTGCCCCCCCCTTGGCCCCGGACCTTGTCCGGGACCATTTCCCCCGAGGGTATTTTTCAAACCAAAGAAGGGAAGAAGCCGCGCCACAGAATTAATTTGCGCCCGTTGCCTGCTTCTTTGGGTTTTCAAATACCTCGGGGAGCGCGAGGGGCTGGCCCCTCGTCTGTCACCACGGTTTTGCTTTTCTCTTAGTCAGGTTATCTCTCGCCCATGACCACGCTTCCCGACAGTCTGCAGCATTGGTTTGACGTCCGTGGCTGGCAGGTGCACCCGCACCAGCGCCAGATGCTGGCGCGCGCACCGGCCCCGGCACTGCTGCTGATCGCGCCGACCGGCGGCGGCAAGACATTGGCCGGGTTTCTGCCGACGCTGTCGGAACTTGCCGAAAACCCGCGCGCGGGGCTGCACACGCTCTATATCTCGCCACTCAAGGCGCTGGCGGCGGATATCCGGCGCAACCTGTTAATCCCGATCGAGGAAGCCCGCCTGCCGATCCGGGTCGAGGACCGCACCGGTGACACCCCCGCCAGCCGCAAGAAACGCCAGCGCGCCGACCCGCCGCACATCCTGCTGACCACACCGGAAAGCCTTGCACTGCTGACCTCTTACGAGGACGCGCCGCGCATGTTTGCGGGTCTTGAACGGGTGGTGGTGGACGAGATCCACGCGTTGGCCGAAAGCAAGCGCGGCGATCAGTTGATGCTGGCGCTGGCGCGGGTGCAGGCGATCTGTCCCGGCCTGCGGCGCGTCGGCCTCTCGGCAACGGTCGAGGATCCGCAGGCCATCGCGCGACTGCTGGCGCATGGCGATCAGCCCTGCGAAGTCCTGCAGGCCGATCCCGGCCCCGATCCCGATATTTCCATGCTGGTGACCGAAGAGGCCCCGCCCTGGGCCGGCGGCGGCGCCGCCTATTCCATTCCCGCCGTGCTGGAACAAGTCAAACAGCACCGCACGACACTGATCTTTCACAACACCCGCGCGCAGGCCGAGATCTATTTCCACAACCTCTGGCTCGCCAACGAGGACTCGCTGCCCATCGGCATCCATCACGGGTCGCTGGATCGCGGCCAGCGGGAAAAGGTGGAACAGGCCATGGTGCGCGGTGACCTGCGGGCCATCGTCTGCACCGGGTCGCTCGACCTTGGCATCGACTGGGGCGACGTGGATCTGGTGATCCAGGTCGGTGCCCCAAAGAATGTCAAACGGCTGGTACAACGGATCGGACGCGCCAACCATCGCTACAACGCGCCGTCCAAGGCGATTCTTGTCCCCGCCAATCGTTTTGAAGTGGTGGAATGCCTGGCCGCGCTGGAGGCGGTGAAGGACCATGATCTGGACGGTGACCCACGCGGGCCGGGCCCACGCGACGTGCTGTGTCAGCATATCCTGATCGCCGCCGCCTCCGGTCCCTTCGAGGCCGATGCCCTGTATGACGAGATGCGCGGCGCCGGGGCCTATGCCGGTCTGAAACGGGCACAGTTCGATGCCTGCGTCGAATTCTGCGCCACGGGCGGCTATGCCCTGCGGGCCTATGACAGGTGGCAACGTTTGCAACTCCGCCCCGACGGGCTGTGGCAATTGCGCGATCCACGCTCAGCCACCCGCATTCGGCAGAACATCGGCACCATTCAGGACACCGACACTTTGAAAGTGCGTTGGCGCGGGCGGGGCGGGGCGCCGTTGGGCGAGATCGAAGAAGGCTTTGCCGCCTCGCTGACCAAGGGCGATACCTTTCTGATCGGCGGGCAGATCGTGCGCTACGAGGGCCTGCGCGAATTGACGGTAGAGGTCAGCCGCGATCCCGGCCGCAAGCCCAAGATCGCCACCTTCATGGGCACCAAGTTCGCCACCTCGACGCAGCTTTCCGAACGCATCCTGCGACTGTTTCAACAGGACGACTGGCCCGACCTGCCGCCGCACACCCGCGACTGGCTGCACCTGCAGGGCGAGGTCTCGCGCCTGCCACAGCCCGGCCGCTTGCTGGTGGAAAGCTTCCCCCATGACGGGCGGCAGCAACTGGTCGTCTACGGCTTTGCCGGGCGCAATGCGCAGCAGACGCTGGGCCTCTTGCTGACCAAGCGGATGGAGGAGATGGATCTGGCGCCGATGGGTTTTGTCAGCACCGACTATGCCACGCTGATCTGGGGGTTGGACGCGGTGACGGACCCGGCGCCGCTGTTCGATCTGGCCGCGCTGGAGGCGGGGCTGGACACATGGCTGGCGGGCAACGCGGTGATGAAACGCACCTTTCGCGCCTCGGCCACCATCGCCGGCCTGATCGAGCGGCAACTGGGCGGACAACGCAAGACCGGGCGGCAGGCAACCATGTCCTCGGACATTCTTTATGACACGTTGCTGAAATACGACCACGACCACCTGCTCATGCAGATCACCCGGCAAGAGGCGATGCGCGGGCTGGTGGATTTCGCCCGCATCCGCGAGATGAGCGAACGCGTCGGCGACCGCATCGACCACCTGCGCCTCAGCCGCGTCACCCCGCTGGCAGCACCGCTGTTCCTTGAACCCGGCCGGGTGCCAGTGCGCGGGTCGGCAGATGAACGGCTGATGGAGGAAGAGGTCACGCGCCTGCTGAACGAAAGCGGGCTGGCGCAGGTCGAAACGAAATCCACATGGCGCGTGCCGTGGTAGTCCAGCGCCCGACAGCCGCCCTTGCGCCCACGCGCCAGCGATGGCAAGAACAGGGCATGAACATCCACGCGTTCGCCTTCCACGGCACACTCCTGCACGCCCTGCCCTCTGGTGCCCTGCACCGGCCGGATGCGCGGATGCTCGTGGTCTCGGACCTGCACCTCGGCAAATCCGCCCGGCTTTCGGCAGTGGGCGGGGCGCAATTGCCGCCCTATGAAAACCGCGAAACCCTGCAACGGCTGGACAGCGACCTCTCCGCCACCGGCGCCACCCGCGTCATCTGCCTTGGCGACAGCTTTGACGCCGCGGGCATCGACGCGCTGCTGCCCGAGGATGACCTGATGTGGATCACCCGCCTGCAGGCGGGCCGCGACTGGACATGGATCACCGGCAATCACGACCCGGCCCCGGTCGCGCTGAAAGGCCACCACCGGGCCGAACATCGAGAAGGCGGGCTGACCTTCCGCCACATCGCAACCGCCGACACGGCAGGAGAGGTCTCGGGCCACTTCCACCCCAAGGCGCGCCTCTCCGCCCGTGGCCGCAGCCTGACGCGGCCCTGTTTCCTATTTGATGCACAGCGCCTGATCCTGCCCGCCTATGGCGCTTATACCGGCGGCCTGCACTGTGACAGCGCCCCCTTGTCCACGCTGATGGCCGGGGATGCGCAGGCCATTCTGACCGGCCCGCGCCTCTACGCGATCCCGATGCCGCGCCGTGCCGCCACTCGCGCCTGATCTATCGGCACGTACCCCGCCACAGCATGAGGGGCGCAAGGCCCAGTGCGGCAATCCCGAGCCAGCCGATCTGGGTCATGGGCTGGCCCAGACCGTAGGTCAGCAAACCCGCCGCCGTCGGAACCAGGGCGACCATGGCAAGCCCGACTATGCTGGCAAACAGCTGCCCCCGCGCCCAATTCGGGGCCGTCTTGCGGTGATGCAGACCCTCAGCCCAGAGGTAGACGGCAATTGCCGCCAGCAAGGTGGCGGCCCCTTCGAGAATATACATGATATCTGTCCGACTCCTGTCAGCCCCGGGGATGGCGCGTGGCGTCCTCTCCGGGGATTTTGCGGATATCGGTATCCGCGATGCCCGCCGCAAGGGACCCTTGCCAAGTCGCTGCGGCCCAGGCAACCCTGCCTGACATGACAGAGCTCGAATCCCGGATCCGCAGGAATTTCGACCGGCAGGGATTGCTGGTTACCCTGGGCGCAAGGCTCACCGGCGTGACGCCCGGAGAGATCGAGATCACCGTACCGCTGCGCCCGGAAGTCTCGCAACAGCAGGGATTTGCCCACGGCGCCCTGGCCTTTGCGATTGGCGACAGCGCGGCGGGCTATGCCGCCGTCACCCTGCTGGACGCCGACAGCGATGTGGTCACATCCGAGATGTCGATCCACTACCTTGCGCCCGGACAGGGCGACCACCTGGTCGCCCGTGGGTCGGTCATCAAGCCGGGCAAGCGCCTGCTTGTAACGCAGGCCGACGTCTTTGCCGTGGACAGCAGAGGGGAACGCCACATCGCCCGCATGACCGGCACAATGGTGCCCGTTCCCCTGATAGAACGCTCCTGACACCTGCCCGGCTGTTGCTCTCGACGGATACGACCGGCACCGATCAGCCCAGCACGTCGCGCCAACTGTGCTGCGGCTGAAAGCCCAGCAGGTCCTTGGCCTTTTGATTTGAGTAAAAGGTCTCCCGTTCGCCGATCTCGCCCCTGACCGGCACGCCCTCGTAGAAACGTTCGATCAACTCGGCCGAAGTCAGCCCGACGGAATGATCGTCGTTCGACACGTTGAACACCTCATAGCCCAGCCCGTCCGTGGCAAGGCAGCGGTCCACCATCTGCCCCAGGTCGCGCGCGTCGATATAGGCAAAGATATTGCGCCGCCGCAGCGCCGGGTCCACCATGTAGGCCTGAAAGTTTTCCGCGTATTCATGCGGCTCGATCACGTTGTTGATCCGCAGGCCATAGATGTCGACCCCGCTGCGCGCCTGAAAACTGCGCGCGGTGACCTCGTTGCAGACCTTGGACATGGCATAGCTGTCCTCGGGCAGGGTCGGGTGATCCTCGTCCATGGGCAGGTAGTCGGGCTTGCGCTCGCCATCGGCGAAACAGACGCCATAGGTCGTCTCGGACGAGGCAAAGACGATCTTGCGGATGCCGAATTTCACCGCCGCGTCGATGATATTGTACGTCCCCAGCGTATTGACCCGGTAACATTCGTTGTCCGAGGTGATCAGGATGCGCGGCACGGCGGCAAAATGCACCACCGCATCGAATTTCGGCACGCCGGTGCCCGGTTCCAGCTCATCCAGCCCGGCAAGACTGCTCATGACGTCATAGACCTGGCCCGCGTCGGTGATGTCGGCAATGCGGTTATCGACGCCGGGCAGCTCCAGAGGCACCCGGTCGACGTTCAGCACCCGGTGTCCTTGTTCCAGCAGATAGGCAACCGCATGTTGCCCCGCCTTGCCCGATCCACCGGTAAACAGAATACGCATGGTTCTTGTCCTCCCATTTCGGGCCGCACCATGCCGTCCCCGTTTCCGAAAGACCAGTACGCAAGGACAATACTCTCTTTGCCCGCCCGTTCCTTGGTGAGTCCTGAATCAAACACGCGCGGCCCGTTTCGGGGAGGCGGTCTCAGGCCGTCAGCCCCTCCGGCTCCTCCAGCCCATTTGCCCGGCAGCAGGCCGTCACCGTATTGGCCAGCAGGCAGGCGATGGTCATCGGCCCCACACCGCCCGGGACAGGGGTGATCGCCCCGGCCACTGCGGCGCAGCTTTCATAATGCGCGTCGCCTACCAGCCGGGTCTTGCCCTCACCCTTTTCGGGTGCGCCGATCCGGTTGATGCCCACGTCGATCACGGTCGCCCCCGGCTTGATCCAGTCGCCCGGCACCATCTCGGGCCGACCCACGGCGGCCACGACGATATCGGCGCGGCGCACGACCTCGGGCAGGTCCTTGGTCCGCGAATGCGCGATGGTCACGGTACAGCTGTCGCCCAGCAAGAGCTGCGCCATCGGCTTGCCGACGATGTTCGAGCGCCCGATCACCACCGCATCCATGCCCGACAAGCTGCCGTGATGTTCACGCAGCATCATCAGGCAGCCCAGAGGCGTGCAGGGCACCATCGACTTCTGCCCGGTGCCCAGCAGACCAACGTTCGAGATGTGAAAGCCGTCCACATCCTTGGCCGGGTCGATCGAATTGATCACCAGATCCTCATCCAGATGCTTGGGCAGGGGCAGCTGCACGAGGATGCCATGCACCGCCGGATCGCGGTTCAACTTGTCGATCAGCGCCAGCAGGTCGGCCTCGGAGGTGTCCACCTCAAGCTTGTGCTCGTAGGAGTTCATGCCAACCTCGACGGTCATCTTGCCCTTCGAGCGCACATAGACCTGAGAGGCCGGGTCCTCGCCCACCAGCACCACCGCCAGCCCGGGCGTGATGTCGCTTTCCGTCTTAAGGCGCGCCACATGCGCCGCCACCTTCTCGCGCACCTTCGCCGCAAAGGCCTTGCCGTCGATCACCGTCGCTGTCATCCGTCTATCCCTTCCTTGCCGATCACCCGCTCTTCGCGCGCGATCACCGTCTCGATCATGATCCGCCACATCGCCTCGGCCAGATCCGGGTCCAGCCCCTTTGCCCGGGCCTTGTCCCGGACGTTGGCCAGCACCACGTCGACCCGGCGCGGGGCCCGGGCGGCGATGCCCTCGTGCGCCTTCAGGTCCGGCGCGCGGTCGGTGTAGCGTTCCCGTTCGGCCAGAAGCGCGACCAGTTCGCTGTCGATCTGGTCGATACAGACCCGCAGGTCAGCCATGGTTTCAATCGTATCCGGAGACGGGCGCGTCATGACTGTTCCTTTGCAACATCAAAAACCGCCCCCCGTATCCAACACCGCGACACGGGGATCAACCACGCCCGACGGGACGGTGGGCAGGGCGCCTTTGCCGCAAGGCAAACAGCGTCCGCCCCGTCCCGACAGGTAGACCCTGCCAAAGGCAGGGTCGCCATGATCAGAACAGACCTTCGATCAGCCCTTCCGCATTCAGGCGGATCGACTCCGCCGCAGGCAGGCGCGGCAAGCCCGGCATGGTCATGATCTCACCGCAGACCACCACGATGAAGCCCGCCCCCGCCGAGAGCCGCACTTCCCGCACCGGGATGTCAAACCCCGTGGGAGCCCCACGCTGGGTCGGATCAGTCGAGAAAGAGTACTGCGTCTTGGCCATGCAGACCGGCAGCGTGCCATAGCCCTGCGCTTCCCACTCCTTCAACTGGCTCCGGATCTTGCTGTCCATCACCACATGGTCGGCGCGGTAGATTTCCTTGCAGACGGTCTCGATCTTCTCGGCCAGGCCCATCTCGTCCGGATAGAGCGGCGCGTAGTTGGCCGAGCCGCCTTCGCAAAGCGCGACAACTTTCTGCGCCGTCTCGGTGATGCCCTCGCCGCCCTTCTCCCAGTGTTTGTTCAGCACCGCCTCGACGCCCATCGAGGCGCAATACTCCATGACGGCCTGCACTTCGGCATCGGTATCGGTGACGAAGTGGTTGATGCCCACAACTGCCGGGACGCCGAATTTCTTCATGTTCTCGATGTGACGGCCCAGATTCGGGCAGCCCGCCTTGACGGCCTCGACATTCTCGGCGCCCAGGTCGGCCTTGGCCACGCCGCCGTTCATCTTCATCGCGCGCACCGTGGCCACGATCACCACAGCGTCGGGGCGCAGACCGGCCTTGCGGCACTTGATGTCCATGAACTTCTCGGCGCCCAGATCGGCGCCAAAGCCTGCCTCGGTCACCACGTAATCGGCCAGCTTCAGCGCGGTTGTCGTTGCGATGACAGAGTTGCAGCCATGCGCGATATTGGCAAAGGGGCCGCCATGCACAAAGGCCGGGTTGTTTTCCAGCGTCTGCACAAGGTTCGGCTGCATCGCGTCCTTCAGCAGGACGGTCATCGCGCCCTCGGCCTTGATGTCGCGGCAGAAGACCGGCGATCTGTCGCGGCGGTAAGCCACGATCATGTCACCCAACCGCTTTTCGAGGTCTTGCAGGTTCTTGGCAAGGCAGAGGATCGCCATGACCTCCGAGGCCACGGTGATGTCAAAGCCATCCTCGCGCGGGAAGCCATTGGCCACGCCACCCAACGAGGAAGTGATCTGCCGCAGCGAGCGGTCGTTCATGTCCACCACACGGCGCCATGTGACGCGGCGCAGATCAATCTCGGCCGCGTTGCCCCAGTAGATGTGGTTGTCGATCATCGCCGAGAGCAGCGAATGCGCCGAGGTGATCGCGTGAAAGTCGCCGGTGAAATGGAGGTTCATCTCTTCCATCGGCACGACCTGCGCCTTGCCGCCCCCGGCCGCGCCACCCTTCATTCCAAAGTTCGGGCCAAGTGAGGCCTCGCGGATGCAGATCATTGCCTTTTTGCCGATCTTGTTCAGACCGTCACCCAGACCGACGGTGGTCGTGGTCTTGCCCTCACCGGCGGGCGTCGGGTTGATCGCCGTCACCAGGATCAGCTTGCCATCCGGACGGTCCTGAACCGAGTTGATGAAGGACTGGCTGATCTTGGCCTTGTCATGGCCGTAGGGCAGCAGGTGCTCGTTCGGGATGCCAAGGCGATCCCCGATTTCCTGGATCGGCTTCTTGTTCGCCTCGCGGGCGATTTCGATGTCGGACTTGAATGCCATCTTGCTGCTGTTCCCGTTGCGGATGGTTTCGCGATGGCCAAGCCATAACGATGTGCCGGACCACCTGTGAAAGCGAATCCGACCTTTTCTTGCGTGTCAGCGGCGCGGGTCGTCTTTCGCCGGGTCGTGCGCCGCCGATCGGAAACCCCGGCTGCGGCGGCCCGGTTCGTATCTCGGCCACGCCTATTGATCACCGCTGAGGCGGAATCAGACAACACAAACTTTCGTATCGGAAACTTTCGTCCCAATTTGTGGAAATGTGCGGCGCTTGCCTGGGTTTCTGCCGGGGTTCTTACCCCTCCGGCTGCCAGCCGCGCTGGTCCGGCACATGCAGCCGCAACTGGTCGCCCAGCACCACACGCCCCTCGCGGGCGACAGAGGCGGTCACGCCGCGCCGCCCCTCGGCGGCAGGCTTGAAGCCGCGCCCCTTGCCCGGGGCCACTGCCTCGATGCTCTTGGCGGGAAACTGACAGGGCCGGTTCTGCATGTCCACCGTCAGGGTCGCTCCCGAAGGGGCCTGTAGCCGCGAGGACGGCGGCACAAAGCTGAAATCCTGCAAACCGCGCAACACAATCGACGCGCCCAGTCGCGCCGGGTCGATATGCTCCAGGTCCATCGCCGCGGCGATCGCGGCCAGCTCCTCTTCGCTGATGACGCTGAGCTGACGTTCGTTGCGGATTTGCGTGCCGCGCGGGTATTGCGACGTGACCCGCGAACAGGAGGCCCGCGTCGCGCCGCCATGCACCGATCCGGCGATCCCGTCGAACGTCAGGTCCAGCGACTCGCGCGGCTCTGCCAGCAATTCAGACCGCTGGTCATCGGTGACGACCCCCAGCCATGTCACGGTCGCCATGTAATCGGTGGGTTTCAAAGCAGGCATATCGGGCTCCGGATCAGGAAAATCGTCTGTCCCGAATGGACCGGGGTTCAGGCACGGACAAGGGTAAAGAACAGCCGCCGGATCGGGAACAGCGCACCGCCGTCAGAAGACAGTGGATAGGCCTTGCCGATCAGGTCATCGTAGGCGCGGATCAAACGCTTGCGCTGGATGTCGTTGAGGGTATCAAGCACCGGACGGGCATAGGTCGCCTCTGTATAGAAGCGCACGGGATGTCCCTCGTCGCTGGGCGGAAGCTTCTGGAAATATTCGGTTTCCCAGAGGCTGACCTCGCCCAGTGCCTCCAACAGATGAAAGTATTGCGCGGGCAGCAGCACCTCGGGCAAGGCCACATCGGCAAGGCACCCCGAACAGAGCTCATCCGCCAGCGTCCGCCACAGGCGATGCGAGGGCGCGTTGTTCTGGTGCGGCACCTGTACCGCCAGCGTACCGCCCTTGGCCAGGGACCCGACCAGACGTTTCAGCAGCGCCTCGTGGCCACCACCAACCCAGTGCAGCGCGGCGTTGGAGAAGATCAGCGCAGGCCTGCCGGGCGGCGTCCACTGCGCAATATCCGCCTCATCGAGACGGTCATAGACATCAAGCGCCCGCGCCTGTTCCAACATCGCCGGTGACCTGTCGACACCGATCAGCCGCGCGCCGGTTGTCTTGCAGAAGCGCAGATGAAGGTCAGGGGCCACATCCCCCGCGCCACAGCCCAGATCAATTACATCGCCCTGAGGCAGCGATCCGACCCGAGACAGCAGATCAAGCGCAGGCCGCAAACGAAGACCCCGGAACCTGTGATAGGTCCCGGGGTTCCAGTCGTTCTCGGTCCTGCGGCTCATGCCGAGGGTTCCGGCTCCATCCCGCCATCCGAAGGTTTGGCCTTTGGCTTTGTCTTGGGGATCGCGGTCAGCGAGGGCTTTTCCTCGACAGCGCCGGTGCCGTCGTCGTCATCACTGGAATGCGGATCCTCGCCGCGCATCACGCGTTTGATCTCTTCTCCGGTCAGGGTTTCGTATTCCAAGAGGCCCTGCGCCAGACGATCCCACTCTTCCTTGCGCTCCGTCAGGATCTGAAAGGCGCGTTCATAGGCATCCTGGATAAACTGCCGGACTTCGTCCTCGATCATTTCCTTGGTATGCGCCGAAACCGACAGGCCGGCCGTGTTTCCCTGATAGCCCTCATGCGCCTCGGCGTAGTCAATGTTGCCGATCTTGTCCGACATGCCCCAACGCAGCACCATCGCACGGGCCAGCGCGCTGGCCTGCTGGATGTCGCCCGCCGGGCCGTTCGAGACGTTCTCTGCGCCGTATTTGATGATCTCGGCCGCCTTGCCCGCCATGGTCATCGCCATCTTTTCCTCGCACTCGGACTTGTGCCAGTTCAAACGGTCGATTTCCGGCAAAGAGACAACCATGCCCAGCGCTCCGCCGCGCGGGATGATCGTCGCCTTGTAAACCGGATCGCATTGCGGCAGGGCGAGGCCCACCACCGCGTGGCCGGCCTCGTGGTAAGCGGTCTTTTCCTTCTGCTCGTCGGTCAGGACCATGCTGCGGCGTTCGGCGCCCATCATGACCTTGTCCTTGGCGTTCTCGAAATCCTCCATCGTGACGAATCGTCGCCCGACTCGCGCCGCCATCAGCGCCGCCTCGTTCACCAGGTTTGCCAGATCCGCGCCCGAAAAGCCGGGCGTGCCGCGCGCGATGATGCGCAGGTCCACGTCAGGGCCCAGAGGGGTCTTGCGCGCGTGCACGGCCAGAATCTTTTCGCGGCCCTTGATGTCGGGGTTCGGCACCGTGACCTGACGGTCGAAACGGCCGGGACGCAGCAGGGCGGGGTCCAGAACGTCGCGGCGGTTGGTGGCCGCGACGATGATGACGCCTTCATTCGCTTCGAAACCGTCCATCTCGACCAGCAACTGGTTCAGCGTCTGTTCACGTTCGTCATTGCCGCCACCATAGCCCTGACCACGGGCCCGGCCCACGGCGTCGATCTCGTCGATGAAGACGATACAGGGCGCATTCTTCTTGGCCTGCTCGAACATGTCCCGCACGCGACTCGCACCGACACCCACGAACATCTCGACAAAGTCGGAGCCAGAGATGGTGAAGAAGGGCACACCCGCCTCACCCGCAATCGCCCGCGCCAGCAGCGTCTTACCGGTGCCCGGAGGGCCCACCAGCAGCGCGCCCTTGGGGATCTTGCCGCCGAGGCGTGAAAATTTCTGCGGATTGCGCAGGAATTCCACGATCTCTTCGAGCTCTTCCTTGGCCTCGTCGATGCCCGCGACATCGTCAAAGGTCACGCGGCCATGTTTCTCGGTCAGCAACTTGGCCTTGGACTTGCCAAATCCCATCGCGCCGCCTTTGCCACCGCCCTGCATCCGGTTCATGAAATAGATCCAGACACCGATCAGCAGCAGGAAGGGCAGCAGGCTCAGCAGGAAGGACTGAAAGCCCGATTGTTCCTGCTGTTCAGCCCGGACCGGCACGTTGTTGTCGAGCAGAAGATCCGTGATTTTGGCATCGTCCGGCTTGATCGTCACATAGTCCTGCCCGTCGGTAGACCGATAGCGGACCTGCTCACCGTCGACGGTGGCGGAACTGACATTCTGCGTCTCGACCGCACGGACGAAATCGGAATAGCTGACTTCGCGGCTTTGCAGCGTGCTGCCGCCACCGGAGAACAGGTTGAAGAGCGCCAGGATCAGTAGGAACAGGACGACCCAGAAGGCGATGTTTCTCGCGTTACCCAAGGGGGGAACTCCTTTGAAAGCTTTGCGGGCTCATATCACAGAGCGTTGGGATGTAACATAGACATCGGCAACCGGGGTTCAATGCGACAGGTGAAGCGGAAGAAAGAGCTTCTCCCTCCATTGGACGTCCGACGTTGCGCAATTGCCTTCCAGATCTACACTAGGACAGGTCAGAACCGTGTCGCCACGCCACACTGCCGGCAAACTGCGCGCAATGGCATAGGTCAGACTGTCGGGACGTCGCGAAGCGATTTGCCGCCAGCCATCTTCTCCAAGGGCACGAATGGACAGCCCCTGAAATCTTGGCGCAATGACGTTCCACCGCTTGTCCCAAGGAAGTCCTTCACCCACGCGCGTCTCTGTTTGCGCCACGGCGTTGAATTCCCGAAACACGACAAACCTTTCGCGCACATGCGCGACTTCGCAGCCGGACAACGTGCCGCCACCGCCGGAAATCACCCGGTTTCGCAATCGCTCGACCGCCTCTGCGCGCGGAGGATGCCCGGCACCGGAAAAGTGTCCTAACGCAGCAATCAGGACACGCCGCTGTGTGGCCAATTCCATCTCGGCAAAACTGTCCGTCTCAACGAACAGCGCCCCGTGCCGTTGGCGAACAATCGTTGCACAGATCCCGTACGCTCGAGCATTCACGGCCAGCCGTTCGTCGCGCAAGCGTTCTGCGGTGGCGGCGAGAGTGTCCACATCGATGCCTTCCTCGGCCAATAGGGGCAGGGCCCCCCGCATTCGCGCCCGCTCGAAGGCCGGGTTCTCATTCGTCGGATCCTCGACCCAGCGGCCCTTGAGGACCGTTAGATAATGACGCAACTCTTCGCGCCGCATCCCCAGACAGGGGCGCAGAACCGTCAACTCCGAGCGATCTTCACACGAGATTGATCGCTTTGGCTCCATCGCGGCCAGTCCTTCAAGACCTGAACCGCGTTTGAGCCGCATCAGGAAGGTTTCGGCCAAATCGTTGCGGGTATGAGCCATCGCGACATGGCGCAGACCACGCTCCTTGCACCAGTCCGAGATCAAGGCAAGCCGCCCTTCGCGCGCGGCCTCCATGAGATTGCCCTGCCCGTTCCAGCGCCAACGCAGCGTGGTATGCGGCCAGCCCAGCGCACGGCACTCATCCGCCACCATCTCCGCCTCGGCGGCCGACTCCGGCCTCAATCCGTGGTCCACCGTGACCACCCACAGGCGCACGCCCCAGACCCGCGTCCAGTTATGCGCGAGGTAGAGCATCCCCATGCTGTCCCCGCCCCCGGAGACAGCCAGTGCCATGTCAGAGGGAAACTCGAGGCCCAGCAATTGGCCCATCGCCTCGGCAAACCTCTGGTCGAGGCCCATGCGCCTTATTGACAGCCCAGGTCGGCGCGGCTGGCGTCGGCATCGTTGATCGCCGTGGAATCGGGATAGCGCCGGGCCACTTCGCCCAGCGTGATGCAGGCCTCTTCGACAGAGCCAAGCGCGCCCAATGCGTCGCCAAGTAGAAACAGCGCCTCGGGCGCGACCTGTGCGTCGGGAAAATTGGAATAGGCGTCAAGGAAACGCCGCGCAGCCTCGCGCGTGTCGCCCTGTGCCGAGAGCGCCTGCCCTTCCCCAACCAGCGCGGCCGCAGTCAGCGGGCTGCCCGGGTAGGACTCGCGGAACTGTTCGAACAGCAGGGAAGACCCGGAATAGTCGCCCTGATCGAAGGCATCCAACGCGGCGCGATAATCCGCCTCTTCGCTCACCGCCAGTTGGCCTTGGAATGGCAAAGAGTCGGTAGCGGGTTCAGGGGCGCGCACGGCGGCTTCGGGTGTCGGGACGGCATCCCCGCCCAACGGGTCGGCCTGCCCCAACTTGCCAAGGTCACAGCCCGGTTCCAACTCACAGATGCGGAACTTCAGGTCGCCGATCCGGTTGGAGCCGTCCTGCACCACCTTGCCGATGCGGAATTCCAGCTGCTCCACCTTGGAGGTGATGCGTTGCAACTCGCTTTCGATCGCGTTGATACGGTCAAGCTGCGTGCCGCCCACAGAGGCGGTTGGCGCGCCGGTCGTGTTCAACTCGGCGCGCAGACCGCGCAGCTCGACGGTCAGCACCGCGAGGTTCTGCTTGATATCGGCCAGCGTCTGGTCCTGCTGCGCCGTGGCCATCCCGCCCGCCAGCAGGCAGGCGCTGAATATCAGCCCCCTCAACATGGCTTAGCCGGTCAGGCTGGAGGTGGAAATCACCGTGACCGCGCGGCGGTTCTTGGTGTAGCACGCCTCTTCGGAACAGATCTCCAGCGGGCGTTCCTTGCCGTAGCTGATGAACTTCAGCCGGCCCTGCGGAACGCCCTTGGAGACAAGGTATTCCATCACCGCATTGGCCCGGCGGGCACCCAGCGCAAGGTTGTATTCCCGCGTGCCCTGTTCGTCAGCGTGGCCTTCGATGATGGCCAAGTAATCAGGATTGGTCATCAGCCACTGCGCCTGACCGTCCAGCACCCCCTGCGCCTCGAAGCTCAGGGTCGATTGGTCCACGGCAAACAGCACGCGGTCGCCGACACGGGCGGCAAAATACGCGGGCGAGGCCGGATCATCGATACTGCCCGCAACAAAGGTGTCGGGGCCTCCCGCACCGCGGCTCGCGGCCGGATCGTTGCCGCCGCCGAAACGGTTGGGGTTGGTGCAAGCCGCGGTGGCCAGCGCCGCGACGAGAAGAAGGGTCTTCGAAAGATGTCTCATGGGTCCGGTCCTGCTCTTGTCATTTTCAACCTGTTTACCACAGGCCGAATGCAAGTGGAATCGACGTTGACGTGTTTCAGGGGAGGCAAATGCGCATTTGCGGCCCCGATACACCGATACAGACCCTTATTGAAGGGGCCCCCAGCTGGGATCGGACGCACCGGCGGGAGTCCGCACACGTTTCAGGTTCCGCCCCGAGATATCCACGGTGTACAGCGCCGTGGCCCCCTGAGCCCCCTGCGTCTCACGCGAGAACATGATGACCCGGCCATTGGGCGACCACGTCGGCCCTTCGTCGAGGAACGAGGCGGTCAAAAGGCGCTCCTCGCTGCCATCCGTGCGCATCACGCCGATGTGGAACCGGCCCTGGTTCTGCTTGGTAAAGGCGATGCGGTCGCCGCGCGGGCTCCAGACCGGTGTGCCGTAGCGCCCGTCACCAAAGCTGATCCGCTGCCCCTCACCGCCCGTCGCGGGCATGATGTACAACTGCTGGGTGCCCGAACGGTCGCTTTCGAAGACGATCTTGCTGCTGTCCGGGGAAAAGCTGGGCGCGGTTTCAATCGACGGGGCCGAGGTAAGCCGCCGTGTCGCGCCGCTGGCAAGATCCATCGAGTAGATATCGGTGTTCGACCCTTGCGTCAGTGAATAGACCACCATCCGCCCGTCCGGTGAAAAGCGCGGTGCAAAGCTCATCAAACCTTCACCTGCCTGCAGGATGCTGCTGGACACGGTGCCGACGGTCAGAACGTGAATGCGGGGAAAGCCGGTTTCGTAGCTGGTATAGAGCACGCGGTCGCCATTCGGCGAGAAACGCGGCGCAAGGACGATGGAGTCGTCGCCGGTGACAAACTGCACGTTCGCACCGTCGTAATCCATGATCGCCAGACGTTTCTGGCGGGCATCCTTCGGCCCGGTCTCAGAGACAAAGACAACCCTGCTGTCGAAATAGGCGCTTTCGCCGGTCAGCCGCGAATAGACCTGATCGGCCACCTTGTGCGCCAGCCGCCGCCAGCCGTTGGAATCAGAGGCGAATTGCATCCCCTGTCCCAGCTCCTGCCCGGCAAAGACGTCCCAGACCCGGAACTTGACCACCACACGGCCCGAGGCATCGGCAGACACGGCACCCGTGACCAGCGCCTGAGCGTTGATCGCCTTCCAGTCGGCAAATTGCACCGGGGCGCCAAAGCTGGACACCCGGCTGATATGCGCGTCACGCGGGACCTCGCGGAACAACCCCGTGCCAGTCAGGTCGTCGGCGATCACCCGGCTGATATCGGCAGCAAACTGCGCCGCCTGCGGGGTCTCGGCCACGAAGTCGGGCACCGCATACGGCAAGGGTTCGACCACGCCTTCGGTGATCTCGATACGCAGGGGGCCGGACTGGGCCATTGCGCTGACCGGCAGCAAGGCCGCGGCACAGGCAATCAATACTGCGGCAAAACGTGACATCATCTCGGAAACCCTCCTTCGGGGGCACTGCTCGGACCGGATGCGGCGGGTCTGCGGCCCACCTTCCGTTAACCTATCGTCATTTGGCCCGCTGCAAAACCGGGAATGCGTGCCGGACAGGGGGGAATTTGCGCAGAGAACCGCTCATCTCTGGTCAGGACTGCGCGGGTCGAACTTCATTTCGATGTGTTTCCATTCGGCGTGCCGTTCCGGCGGCAGGTCGTATCCGCCTGCAGACTGACAGCGCATTACCGCGCGCCGGGCCGCGGCATAGGCCTGTTCAACGGCTTCACCCGTGCCAGCGGAGGCGCCCAGCATAGAAACGCTTCCGGGCACAACGCGCCCGTCCCGATCCAGTTCCACCGCCAGAGTGACCACGACCTTGCCAGCCTGCGAGGCGGTATCAATCACCCAGCAGCGTTGAACAGCCAGCATGAGAGGCCCGGCAATATCGGCGGTTTCGCGAGAAATCTCGCCCAGCCCGATCCGCGGCTTTTCCTGTTCGACAGCATGCGTCAGCACAAGCTCTGTTTCGCTGCGCTCCACGTCACCGGCCCAAGCCGCGCCTGCCGTCAGTGCAAGCACAGCGGCGACCGGGAACGTGGCACCGATCATCGCAGCCTCATTTCTTCAGGGTTGAAGGTCATTTCGATCTGGCGCCATTGCTCGAACTTCTCTGCCGGCAGGTCGTAGCCCTCATTGCCCTGACAGCGCAGCACCGCGCGGCGCGCTGCCTGAAAGGCGATGTCGACGGCGCCAGAGCTGCCCTGCGACGAACCGGCCAGAGCGATGCTGTTCGGCACAACCCGTCCGTCGCGGTCCATCTCCATGTCCAGGGTCACCGTGATGTTCGACGCTTCCGAACCGACATCGACCACCCAGCACTCCTGAACCGCCAGCCTCAGTGCATCGCGCTCACCGCCTGTCATGGGCGGACCGCTGGGCGCGTCCGGCACCGGGCCGCCGGCGGCCAGCGCCTCGGCCAGGGCGGCGTTGATGTCAGCCTGCGCCGCGGACAACGGGTCCGGCGTTGCGGGGGCGGACGGCTCGGGCGACGGTTGCGGATCGGGCTGAGGATCCGGCTGCGGCGCAGCCTGCGCGGCGCGCTGCGGGCGAGCCTGCGGGCGCAACGACTGTGTCGGAGCCGAGCGCGGCGTCTCTGCCTCGGTCACGATCTCGGTCGTCGTTTCGGGCGGCGCGGTGGCCTCCTGCCGTTCTTCGGTCACATCCGGGCTCAAGGCGTCCGGGTCCGCCGCCTCTTGCCGCTCGGGATCCGGCGTGGCGGCAGGATCGGGCGGATCAAGCGGCGTATCTGCCACCCGCTCCGCCGGGCGCGGCTTTGGCCGCGGTGACGCGTTCGGCGCCAGTGCCACTGGCGGCGGTGCCGGGGTCGGCGCGGGTGGCGCGGGGATCGGATCGGGCTCTGGCAGGGGTGCGGGAACCGGTACGGGATCCGGTTCGGGTATCGGCTGCGGTTGCGGCTCTGGTTCCGGCGCAGGTGTGGGTTCAGGGGTCGGCTCCGGTTCGGGCGCCGGCGTTGGTTCCGGCGTTGGTTCCGGGGTCGGCTCCGGCACGGGATCAGGTTCGGGCAATGGTTCGGGCACCGGCTCTGGCGGCGTCGCCACCTCTGGCTCGGGCTCTGCCGCCGGGGTCACCGGCTCCGGATCAGGCGTAGGTTCGACCGGAGAGGTCAACCGCGCGAAATCCGCTTCGCTCAGCACGGTGACATCCGCCACCTGCATCTGCGGTGGTTCAGCGTCAAACACGTTGCCGATCAGCAACCACGCAAAGAACAGGGCATGCGCCCCGCCTGATATGTAAAGATAGCGCCTCATCCCGGCCTCAGCCGCCGTCCGGCCCGTCAAGGCCGGGTCCGCCAACATCCGTCACCAGCCCGATCGAGGAAAAGCCCCCGGCGTTCAGCGCGCCCATGACCTGCGCCACCTGCTCATAAGGCACACTACCATCCGCGCGCAGATACACCCGGTCATCCGACCGTTCCGCCGCGATGGCGCGTAGCCGCCCAACCAGTTCGTTGCGCGACACCTCGGTGTTCTGGATCAGCACCCTGCCATCCGCCGAAAGCGTCACGGTCAGCGGCTCCTGCGGATCGCTTGGCAGCGCCTGCGCCGCCGTCTTGGGCAGTTCCACCGGCACCCCCACCGTCAGCAGGGGTGCGGCCACCATGAAGATGATCAACAGCACCAACATCACGTCCACAAAGGGCGTCACGTTGATCTCGGCCATTGGCTGCGCGCGGCTCCGACGCGACCCGCGGCGCCGCTTGCCGCCACCTCCTGATTTGACGACACCCGCCCCCATCGCTCAGGAATCCAGCTGGCGAGAGAGGATGGTGGCAAACTCGTCGGAGAAGGCCTCGTAGTTGCCGACGATCCGGTCCGCATCAGCGGAGAACTTGTTGTAGAAAATGACCGCCGGGATCGCTGCCAACAGGCCCAGACCGGTGGCCAGCAAGGCCTCGGCGATGCCGGGGGCCACAACGACCAGAGAGGTGTTCTGCTGCGCCGCGATCTCGATAAAGGCGTTCATGATCCCGAACACCGTGCCGAACAGGCCGATGAACGGCGCGGTCGATCCCACGGTGGCCAGCACCGGCAGACCGCGCTGCAACTGATCCGCCTCTTTCTGGATTGCCACGTCCATGCTGCGGTCGATCCGGCTTTGTGCGTTGGCGATCAACCCGCCGTCCTCGCGGTGCGAGCGCCGCCATTCCATCATGCCCGCCGCGAAAACGCGCTCCGAGCGACCGCCTGGTTCCGGCCCGAGCTGTTCGAACAACTCGTCCAGCGGCTCTCCGGACCAAAACGCCCGGTCAAACCGCGTCGCCTCGCGCCGCGCCTTGCGATAGCTGACGAATTTTTCGACAATGATTGCCCATGCCCAGACCGATGCTGCAATCAGCATCAGCATCACGAGTTTCACCGTCAAGGTGGCCCGCATGAAGAGACTCCAGAAGGAGAAGTCGATCTCCGACGCGAGGGCAAGCGTTTCTGCTTCCATTAGATCTGCTCATTTTCTGCTGGCCCCTGTGGCCGGGACCTTAACTAGGGCGTGTTTAGACGATTTGCAGGGGAAAGGCCAACAGATTGGCATGAGGCCGCACGCATTGGTTCGAATGGGCGGTTCCTCGCCGCAGAAACCGGATCGGGTACGGCCCGCCCAAATCTGCGCATCTCAAAGGCGTGGCCCGAAACCCTGTATTCCGCAATGTCTCGTGGCGGCAGGGGCTGACCGCGCGCGGCAGCCTCCTTACTCTCCGACAGCCGGCTTGCTCGACAACCAGCGCAATGGCGTGCGGAACAATCGAACCAAAATGCCGTAGGCAATGGCCCACCCCCGCCGCAATGGCGCCTCCCGCTGCGCCTTATCCTCATCCTCGAGGCGCGCGCGGCGACGAGCCAGGTATTGCGCCCTGGCGAGATCAGGACGTGTCGGGGCCACGCCGCCAGACTCTCTGGCAGTGCGGGTTACATGTGTATGAATTTCGGGGTGGTCAAACATCTGTCTATCCTCACATGGCATTTCAGATTTGCGGTAAGGACAGGCTACCGATTTGGTGACCAAGCAGAATGCATGTAGTGTCAAAGGCAGCGTTTCGGATATTGGATCAATCGCAGATGGACAGGTTTCAGGCGATCCGGGTTTTCCGCGAAGTCGCACGTTGCGGGGGCTTCGCCGCAGCCGCTCGGACACTCAACACCTCGCCGCCTTCGGTCAGCCGCCTGATCGGCGACCTGGAACAGGACCTCGGCGTCCGGCTCTTCAACCGCAGCACGCGTACCGTCGCGCTGACCGAGGAGGGAGAGGTCTTTCTCCGTCGCGGCGTGGCGCTCTTCGATGAACTCGAGGAAATCACTGAGGAAATTCGCCACCGGCAAAGCGAACCTCGCGGGCTGCTGCGGATCAGCAGCGTCGTTTCCTTTGGCCAGGAGCGTATCGCACCGACCATCCCCGCATTCATGAACCGCTATCCGCGCGTCCGGGTGGATTTGCATATCTCGAACCGCAAAGTGGACCTGATCCAGGAAAACATCGACCTCGCCATACGCATCGGCGGACCGGAGGGTCTGGACGACTCCTCTCTCAAGGCGCGCAAGATCTATTCCCAGAAGCTCATCTTCGTGGCAACACCCGCATACATCAACGCGCATGGCGCTCCCGAAACGCTGGAAGATCTCTCGCACCATCACCTCGTCAATCCGATCAGCGGGAACTGGGGCGTGATCAACGAGTTTCGACAGGGATCCCGGACAGTCACCGTCGCCCTGCCTGCAGGTTTCGTTGTCAACTCGCCCAACGCCGCCAGAAACGCCGTGCTGAGCGGTGGCGTTATGGGGCTGCTGGCGGATTACCTGGTGACCGACATGCTCGCCGATGGCCGCCTGCAGCGCCTGTTGCCCGAGTTCGCAACCTTCGAACAACCAATCTACGCGGTTTTCGTTCACCGGAGTTACATGCCCGCCAAGGTCCGTTTCTTCATCGATCACATGATCGCCGCGCTGGAACCTGCGCCCTGCGCGCAATGAAACGGTGCTTCACATCACTCCAGACGTTTACGACCCTTTAATTTGGCCCGGCTCCCACGAAAGGTGAATTCCATGTCCCGTCCCCTTTGCACGCTCATTGGCTACGGCCCCGGCCTTGGCGCCGCCTATGCCGAGGCCTTCCTGGCCGCCGGGTATGATCTTGCCCTGCTCAGCCGGTCCGGCCGAAAACATGATGGCCCGGCACAGGCTGGTGCAAAAATTCTGGCCCTGCCCTGCGATGCCGGGGACACAGCATCGCTGTCCGCCGCACTGGACACAGTCACACGTGACCACGGACATTCGGATGTCCTGATCTACAACGCCGACCTGGCAATGTTCGGTGCGCTGGATGACCTGACAGAGGACCAATTCGAAGATAGCTGGCGGGTCTCGACCCTTGGACTTTATACGGCCGCGCGCCACACCGGGCGCGAGATGGCAAGGCGCGGCTCTGGCACGATCATCGTCAGCGGCGCCACCGCCGCGCTGCGTGGACGCAACTGGACCACCGCCTTTGCGCCGGCCAAGGCCGCCCAGCGCATCCTGTCGCAGTCCCTGGCCAAGCAACTCGGGCCGAAGGGGGTTCACGTCGCCTACATGATCATCGACGGTGTCATCGACACCGCCGACACCCGCGCCGGTTTTGCCAAGGGCAAACCGGACGAGTTCTTTCTTCAACCGAAAAAGATTGCCGAAACCGCCCTGCTTCTTACCCGGCAAGACCGCTCTGCCTGGACATTCGAGATCGACCTGCGCCCCTTCGGCGAAGAGTGGTAGCGCAGGGTTCATCCCGAAGATGAAGGGTGAATACCGACGCGCCGGACCGGGTTGTCCATCGGTGCTTTTGTGTCAGCGCGCCTGTTGGCGCAGGCTGGCGGGCAATCGCGCCGGGTGCCCCTCCCGCGTCACGCAGACGGCCGTGACCACGGCGCGAAAGATCACCTCTTCGCCCCGAACCACCTCTTGCGCCATGACCAGCCGCACACCCGTCATGTTGCTGACCGTGGTGCGCACCTCCAGCGCGTCATCGTATCTGGCAGTCATCAGGTAGTCCGCCTCGATCCGCCGCACCACGAAAACGATCCCCTGTTCTTCGCGCATGGCGTTCTGATCCAGCCCCTGTTGCTTGACCCAGTCGCTGCGGGCGCGCTCGATGAATTTCAGGTAATTGGCGTGGTAGACGATCCCCGCCATGTCGGTGTCCTCGTAATAGACCCGGATCGGGAAACGGTGCATGGGCGGTCTCCTTGCTGGCGTGGCGACCCTAGGCGGCACGTGCCGCGCCGGCAAGCCGGTGGCTCAGCGCTTGCGCCGCCCCCCGGCACTGCGGCTGCGAAAGGCGGGGGGACGTTTCGCCACCCATTTCAGAAACCCTGCCAGTTCCGGAGCAGCGCGCAGCTTTGCCACCGTGTCCAGCCTCCGGGCCAGTTCGGCTTCGGTAAAGCGGGCGTGGATTTCGCTGTGGCAAATCTGCGGTATTAGGTAGCAAAAGCACCAAGCGTCTACCAGTGCCGTTCGGAGGAACGGAACTGTGAATATCATATCTGCTTTAATGTTCGGACCAGTTTTGCTCTGGGGGGGCATCCAGTATTGGCCCGCTTGCGGAATCCAGTCTCAAGATGACTACATCCTCACCAGCAGTGTGAACCAGCCCGCTCCAATGCTGGTGCTCAAAGACGGTGCGCCCGAAAACATCTGTAAATTCGATAAAGATTTTGGGCTGCACCGCAAAACCGGCCTGAATGTCTTCGGAGATTTCGAAATCCCCGATCCGAAACACTCTGCGCAAGCCGCCTTCGCTCCCGGGGGTGATGTCGACAGGCTGTTGAACCGTCACAGTTCTGCCGTTTTTACCCCAGTCGCTCCTGAAAGCCTCGCCGCCTTGGAACCCTATCCTGATAATGTAGTTGACCGTCAGAGAGCGGATAGGCGATTGCCCTATCGCCTCAATGCAGAGGTCGAAAGTCAGTTCATCCCCGGAGAAACTGACTTGGTGGGATTTCACGATCACGTATCCGCGGACTTGCGCTTCGCCGATTTCTCTAGCGATGTCTGCGGTTCGCTTGGCCTCAGCCCACGTCCTGCGTATGAGGACAAGCCCATAGACAGCCACCACAGTGCCCGCCGAAGCAGCAACGAACATCCACAACGCCCACCGCGCCATCCGCTCCTGGGCATTTAGATCGCGGGTGTCCTGATCTTCCTCTTTTATGGCCTCCACCGCATCCAGTGCGCACTCGCGCCAGTCGAACCCACTGAGGCGAAAGCAGACTTTATCAATATGGCGCTTGGCCTTGTCGGTGTCTGCTACGCTTTCGACCTGTTCGGATATATCCTGCTTGGCCTTTAGGTACGCATAGTCGATTGCGACGACCACGAACCCCGCAAGGCAGAAAATGCAAGTAATTACAAGTGCAGGATCGATGATCCAACGGCGCAAAGGCATTGCAACAGGAACGCTGCGCTAAACTTCCCTCTGGATAGCTTATTGCGAACGTTCGCTTCCTTCTCACTGATTCCAATATCCGCCAGCTTTTCAACAAGCTGAGCGTAAGTCACCCCCTTGCGCTACAACTCTTCAAATCTGGTGCAACAGTACGGTCGACCCGCCCTTGCCGCCCTTCAGCCTGGGGGTCAGGTGGTGCAGGCTCTGTTTCGCGTCGTGCGGTATCGGGCGCAAACACAGAGGGCAGATCGGTTCCTTGCATTCTTGCATGGGCCCCCTCTTGTCCCCGTGCCTCGCTTTGGGCAAGAGGATGGGGTGGTGGCCCAAAGGATCAAGCCCGATGCGTTTCGACCTTTCCGACCAGCCCGAGAGCGTCCAGCAGGCGGCGGGCCATTCGAGACCGGGTGAGGAGATCGCCCGCGATTGGCTGATGTCCCCTGACGCAGGATTGCCGCTCGGGGTGCTGGCCGCCAAGGAGGTGGAAGTCACGATCTTCAACGTCGCCTTGCAGCGCCCAACAGACGCGCGGGCGACGTGACCACGGGCGCGCTGGTCATCGGGGGCGGCCCGGCCGGGTTGATGGCGGCGGATGCACTGTTGTCTGCGGGGCACCGCGTGACGCTGGCCGAGGCGAAACCCTCATTGGCGCGCAAGCTGTTGATGGCCGGAAAGTCCGGTTTGAACCTTACCAAGATAGAGCCGGAGGAGGTTTTCCTCTCTGCCTATGGATCGGCCGCCGCCCCCCTTTCGCCAATGCTCCGCGCCTTTGGCCCGCAGCATGTCCGGTCCTGGACCGAGGGTTTGGGCCAGCCCACATTCACCGGGTCGACGGGTCGGCTTTTTCCCAAGGCAATGAAGGCCTCACCCTTGCTGCGGGCTTGGCTGGCACGGCTCGACGCCATGGGGCTGGACAGGCGGATCCGGTGGCGTTGGCAAGGTTGGGGCGCGGACAAGGCCCTGCTGTTCCAGACGCCGGAAGGTGAGGTCCGGATACACCCGCAGGTGACGGTCCTTGCCATGGGCGGGGCCAGTTGGGCGCGATTGGGGTCTGACGGCCTCTGGGCGGGTTTCCTTGCCGCCGAGGGTCTGGCCGTGACGCCTTTCGCGCCGTCCAACGCCGGGCTGGCCGTCGACTGGTCGCCGCATATGGACCGGCATTTCGGCGCCCCCCTGAAAGGGCTGGCGTTCCGGGCCGGGACGCTGGCAAGTCGGGGCGAGGCGGTGATCTCCAGGCGCGGGCTGGAAGGGGGCGGTCTGTACCCCCTGACCCCGGCCCTGCGCGCAGGTCAGCCGTTGTTGATGGATCTGAAACCGGATCTGGATCAAGACGCCCTGGCGGCGCGTCTGGCACGACCGAGGGGCAAGCAAAGCCGGGCCAACGCCCTGAGGAAAACGCTGGGCCTGGCCCCTGCCGCGCAGGCGCTGCTGATGGAGTTCGGCCAGCCGCTGCCCGCGGATCCCAGGGCCCTTGCCGAGCGGATCAAGGGGCTGGAGGTGCGCCACGCCGGGCTGCGTCCCATGGACGAGGCGATTTCAACCGCGGGCGGCGTGCCGTTTGAGGCGCTGGATGCGGGGCTGATGCTGACCGCGCGGCCCGGCGTCTTTTGCGCGGGCGAAATGCTGGACTGGGAGGCGCCCACGGGTGGCTACCTGCTGACCGCCAGTCTGGCGACCGGCCTCTGGGCGGGCCGGAAGGCAGCGGAGTGGCTGGACCGGGGTCAGGAAATGGACGGTTCGACGCCGCCCTGAAATCGCCAGTCGCCGCTATATCGGGCGGGCAATCGCGCCGGTTCCCTGAGGCCCGGCGCGAAACCTCCGCCGCCTTCAGACCGCCGCCTTGCGGCTCTCGTCGAGGTAGATTTCCCGCAGCCGCAGCGCCCGGGGTCCCGGCGTGCCGCCGCCCAGCGCAACACCGTCGATCTCCACCACCGGCATGACAAAGGTCGAGGCCGAGGTGATGAAGGCCTCATCGGCCTCTTTCGCCTCGTCGATTGTAAAGTTGCGTTCTTCCACCTCCATCTGCGCCTCGGCGGCAAAGCGCAGCACGGCGGCGCGGGTGATGCCGTGCAGGATGTCGTTGGACAGGGCGCGGGTGACGATCTTGTTGCCCTTGATGAAATAGGCGTTGTTGCTGGTGCCTTCGGTGACAAAGCCGTCCTCGACCATCCAGGCGTCGTCGACCCCGGCCTTCTTGGCCATCATCTTGCCCATGGAGGGATACAGCAGTTGCACCGTCTTGATGTCACGCCGCCCCCAGCGCACATCCTCGATCGAGATCACCTTGATCCCCTTTTTCGCGGCCGGGCTGTCGGCCAGCCCCGGCTTGTTCTGGGTGAACAGGACCAGCGTCGGCGGCGTGGTGTCGGGATCGGGAAAGACAAAGTCCCGGTCATCCGGCGCCCCACGGGTCACCTGCAGGTAGACCAGACCTTCGTCGATGCCGTTCAGGCACACCAACTCGCGGTGGATCTCCAGCAGCTCTTCCTTGGTGCATGGCGCGCGCATGTCCAGCTCGTCCAGCGAACGTTGCAACCGCACGGCGTGACCGTCGAAATCGATCAGCTTGCCGCCCAGCACGCTGGTCACCTCGTAGACGCCATCCGCCATCAGGAAGGCCCGGTCGAAGATAGAGACCTTGGCCTCTGTTTCGGGCAGATACTCTCCGTTGACATAGACGGTACGGGTCATGGGCGGGCCTCCGGCATCAGGTGTAGCGCTGCATGCTGCAGCAGGATGACTGTCTTTGCATCCCGGATGCGACCATCGGCGACCATCGTCAAGGCCTCCGAAAGCGGCAGGTCCAGAATCTCGATCTCTTCGCCCTCCTCCCGCAACCCGCCAAGACGCGACCGGGCCTCATCAGCCGAATAGCGGGCGGCAAAATAGTGCAGGATCTCGGTGACCGACCCGGGGCTGGAATACAGGTCGAACAGGTGGGTGACATGGCTGAGGTTCAGGCCCAGTTCCTCCTGCGCCTCGCTCTTGATCCGGTCCTCGGGGGCGGCCTCGTCCAGCAGTCCGGCGGCGGCTTCGATCAGATGTGGTTCCGGGTCACCGCGATGCGCGGCAGGCCAGCGGAACTGGCGGCCCAGCAGGACGTGACCGCGATCCGGGTCAAAGGGCAGGATCACCGCGCCATCGCCCCGGTCATAGGTTTCCCGCCACTGCTCCTGTGTACTGCCATCCGACAGCGTCACGCGCAGTTTGGTCGCCTTCACAAGGCCCCAGTTGTCCGACAGGTCGCGGACCTCCAGAACCTCCCATTTCGTGTCCAAACCCATTCAAGTCCCTACCTGATCGCCTTCCTGCCGTGCCAGACCACGGCAGAGAGACTGCAACGTGACGACATCCGGCGAGGCGTCAACCCCACAGCGCGGCTGACGGCGGATGCACACCCGCGCCATCGTAGCGCAGCGGCACCTCGCGGTCCTCGGCCAGCAGCAGCGGCCCGTCCAGATCCGTCACCGCCGCCCCCTGCGCCAGCAGGACCGCCGGGGCCATCGCCAGCGACGATCCCACCATGCAGCCCACCATGATGTCATAGCCCCCGGCCAGCGCGGCCTTGCGCAGCGCCAGCGCCTCGGTCAGCCCGCCGGTCTTGTCCAGCTTGATGTTCACCACGTCGTACTTGCCCTTGAGCGCGGGCAGGGATGCGCGGTCATGACAGCTTTCGTCGGCGCAGACCGGCACCGGGCGCTGCATCCCGATCAGCGCCTCATCCGCGCCGGCGGGCAAGGGCTGCTCCACCAGCGCCACGCCCAGCCGCAGCAGATGCGGCGCAAGGTCCGCATAAACCTCCGCCGACCAGCCTTCATTGGCATCAACGATGATCCTCGCCTCCGGCGCGCCGCGCCGCACCGCTTCCAGCCGGGGCATGTCATCCGGCGTTCCCAGCTTGATCTTCAGCACGGGACGGGCCGCATGTTTGCGGGCAGAGGCCTCCATCTTTTCGGGTGTATCCAGCGACAATGTAAAAGCCGTCACTTCCGGCCCCGGCGCCGGCAATCCGGCAAGGTCCCAGGCACGTTTGCCCGCCGCCTTGCACTCCAGATCCCACAATGCGCAATCCACGGCGTTGCGCGCCGCTCCGGCTGGCAACAGGTCTTGCAGCGCTGCGCGCGTCACGTCCTCTGGCAGGCCGGCAATCTCGGCCTCGACGCTCTCCAGCGTTTCGTCATAACGCGCATAAGGCACGCATTCGCCCCATCCGGTCACGCCGTCCCGCGCCACCCGCACCGTCAGGACCTTCGCCTCGGTTCGGCTGCCGCGCGAAATGGTAAAGGCCTCGGCCAGTCGAAAAACGTCCCGTGCGACGGAAATGGTCATACCCCTGCCCCTGTCTTTATTGTTCGAAATACCCAAACACAGCAGCCCCGCAGGCGCCACCATCAGGTCGAAGCGCCCCAAGGGACGGTGGGTGGGGCGCCTTTCGCGCGGCACGCGCGGACCAGCGTCCGGCCGAAGGCCGGCCCACCCGCCGGTCCCGGTTCAGTAGGCGGCCATGGCCTCGGCCAGTCGCTCGGCCCCGTGCCGGAACGGATCTACCGTCGGCAGTCCCAACCGCGCCTCCACCTCGGCGCAATAGGCCGCCGCCTCGGCCTCACCCATGTGCTGCGTATTGATCGAGACACCGACCACGCGGCACCCGGGGTTGGCCACCTGCGCCAGCGACAAGGACAGGTCCCGCACCACCTCCAGCGTCGGCAGCGCATAACCCGGCAAGCCACGCATGTGGGTCCGCGTCGGCTCATGGCACAGGATCAGCGCATCGGGCTGCCCGCCGTGGATCAGCGCCAGCGTCACGCCAGAGAACGAGACGTGGAACAGGCTGCCCTGCCCTTCGATCACGTCCCAATGGTCGGCGTCGTTGTCGGGCGTCAGGTATTCGATCGACCCGGCCATGAAATCCGCCACCACCGCGTCCAGCGGCACGCCGTCGCCGGTGATCAGGATGCCGGTCTGACCGGTTGCGCGAAAGGTCGACTTCATCCCGCGGTCGCGCATCGCCGCGTCCAGCGCCAGCGTCGTGTACATCTTGCCCACCGAACAATCGGTCCCCACCGCCAGCACCCGCTTGCCGGAGCGTTTGGTGCCATCCGCAATCGGGTATTCGACCTCCGGCACCCGCACATCGTGCAGGGTGCGGCCCGTCGCCTCGGCCACCGCCCTCAGGTCCGGCTCGGCCCGCAGCAGGTTGTGCAGGCCAGAAGCCAGGTCGAAACCCTCTTCCAGTGCCGCGACCAGAACCTTTTTCCACGCCGGGCTGATCTTGCCGCCCCGGTTGGCCACACCGATCACCAGTGTCTTTGCGCCCGCCGCCTTGGCTTCGGCCAGGGTCATGTCTGGAAGTTTCATGTCGGCCTTGCAGCCGTCCATCCGGTACTGGCCGACGCAGTTCTCGGGACGCCAGTCACGGATTCCCTGCGCGACCTTGGCCGCCAGTGGGTCCGGCGCATCACCCAGAAACAGCAGATAGGGTGTCTTGATCATCGTCGTCTCCATGTCCCCAATTTCTACCAGTTTGCACGAGTCGCCCTGCAACACGCTTGTTTTCCACCCCAAACCCGATGGAATTCTCGAAGGTTTTGCCGCCAGGCGGCGGTTTTGCCGAAGAACTGTGCAAGGTGCCCTGACAAAATCGGGGGTTTGTCCGGCCAATGCACGCGCAGCGTTTTTTCTGCGAGTGCAAAAAAAGGCCTTGCGGGGCGATACGCAGTTTTATAACCCGCATGCCAAGGATTGCGCAACATTATGACCGAAAGGCCCGAACATGTCCTTCCGTATCCAGCCCGCCGCCCCGGCCCGCCCCAACCGCTGCCAGCTTTTCGGCCCCGGCTCGCGCCCGGCGATCTTTGAAAAGATGGCCGGGTCGGCCGCTGACGTCATCAACCTCGACCTCGAGGATTCGGTGGCACCCTCGGACAAGGACAGCGCGCGGGAGAACATCATCAAGGCCATCGGCGAGATCGATTGGGGCACCAAGACCCTGTCAGTGCGCATCAACGGGCTGGACACACCCTATTGGTATCGCGACGTGGTGGACCTGCTGGAACGGGCTGATGAACGGCTCGACCAGATCATGATCCCCAAGGTCGGCTGCGCTGGGGACCTCTATGCCGTGGACGCGCTTGTCACCGCGATCGAAACCGCAAAAGGGCGTACCAAGAAGATCGACTTCGAAGTGATCATCGAATCCGCCGCCGGAATCGCCCATGTCGAGGAAATCGCCGCCGCCTCGCCGCGCCTTGTGGCGATGAGCCTCGGTGCCGCCGATTTCGCCGCCTCGATGGGCATGGCGACCACCGGCATCGGCGGCACGCAAGAGAATTATTACATGATCCACGAGGGAGCCAGGCACTGGTCCGATCCGTGGCACTGGGCGCAGACCGCCATCGTCGCCGCCTGCCGCACGCACGGGGTCCTGCCGGTCGACGGCCCGTTCGGCGATTTCAGTGACGATGACGGCTTCCGCGCGCAGGCGCTGCGGTCGGCGACGCTGGGGATGGTCGGCAAATGGGCCATCCACCCCAAGCAGATTGCGCTCGCCAACGAGGTCTTCACCCCTTCCGAAGCCGCCGTGACCGAGGCACGAGAAATCCTCGCCGCAATGGAAGAGGCCAAGGCCAAGGGTGAAGGCGCGACTGTCTACAAGGGCCGCCTTGTCGATATCGCCTCGATCAAGCAGGCTGAAGTGATCGTCCGCCAGTCCGAGATGATCGCCGACCAATGATACCGCAACGGGGTCCGGAAACCATTTCCGGACTTCGTTAAGCCCATGGCAACCTGCCAAAGCTAGGGTCAGCCCCACGATGGCGCATTTGCGTCGGAACTGTGCCGTTGCGGCCCGGATTATCTGGGCCGGGTGGCACACATGGGTTGGCCGCGCCGGTGTGGCGGGATTGCTGGAAGGACAGGCATCATGAAGGATCGGGCGAATGGCTGTGCACAGGCTGACATCCCGCTCGACCGCGACCGCTTTCTACGCGCCTTGTTGCGCGAACTCTCGGGCATCCTCGAAGATTCGGTTGGCCTGACCGAGGCCGAGGGGTTTATCGCCATGGTGGGCAACCGCATTGGCGAGTCGCTCAACGACAGTTACCGTCAGGCGCTGGCAGCAGACCGGTTGACCGCTGAACAGGTCGCAGATGCGCTGGTCGATCTCAAACACCGGATCAAAGGTGGTTTTTCTGTTCAGAGCATCGAGGCTGACCGCATCGTTCTGGTCAATTCGCGCTGTCCCTTTGGCGAATACGTCGAGGGGCGGCCGTCGCTTTGCATGATGACCTCCAATGTCTTTGGCCGCGTGACGGCGGACAATCTGGGCTACGCCCGCGTCACTCTTGACGAAACGCTGGCGCGAGGAGACGGCGGCTGCCGCGTGACGATCCATCTGGGCGAAGGCGATGGTGGCCGTGAATACTTCGCTTGACCACCTGAACCGCACCGCGCCCTTCGTAGAGGGATTTGAACACTATCCAAGGATGGTGCTGCTCCTCGGACGGAGTGGAGAGGTGATCGCCCTGAACCGTCTCTCGCGCAAACGTCTGGGGATGGAGACGGAGGGCGCCCTGCCCGACGCGGTCCATATCGAGGATGTGTTTTCCGGAACACGGGACCGCCTGATGAAGGATGTCTTCGCCGGGGCAACCGGCGGCCGTTTGTGTCTGCGCGGCCGCGCCCCGACGAAAGAGGGCGCAAACCGTTTCGGTTTTCAGGTCACCCCGCTGCGCGAGGGAACGCGCGTTCTGCGCTTTCTATTGACCGAAACGCTGACCCGCGCAATCCCGCAGGCCTTTGAGTCGCTCAATACCAAGGTGCGAGAGGCGAATGAAGCCGCTGCCGACGCGCGCCGCAGGCACCGGCAGTTGCAGGACAGTTACCAAAGCCTTGAACAGTTCAGCTATGTCGCCGCCCATGACTTGCAGGCCCCGTTGCGCAATATCGCCACCCTGATCCGTTTTGTCGAAGAGGACCACGGCCCGGAAATGTCCGAGGATGCGCGCGGCCTGTTGGGATCGGCCCGCGACTCTGCCGACCAGTTGCAGTGCCTGATAACCGATCTGCTCGCGCATGCGAAATCCTCGGCCGCTGATCTGAATCTGCAGCAAGTCGATCTCTCCTCGGTCGTGACTTCGGTCACGCGCAACCTGTCGACCGAAATCGCTGTAACGGCGGCGCAGGTCGACGTCGCGCCGGATCTGGGCGCGGTCACCGCGGATCCGGTGATGTTGCATCAACTTCTGGAAAACCTCATCGGCAACGCGCTGAAGTATCGCAATCCGGCCCGCGCGCCCCATGTCACGATCAGCCGCGACCCCGGCTCGCTGGAGCGCGACCGCCTGCTGATCCGCGACAACGGGCTGGGGTTCGATCCGGCGCAAACAGACCGCCTGTTCACCGCGTTCCAGCGCCTGCATTCTGAGACGGATATCCCCGGAACCGGCATCGGCCTGACCACCTGCCGCACCATCTGCGACCGTCACGGCTGGCGGATCGACGCCGAGGGCTGGCCGGACAAGGGTGCCTGTTTCCGGATTTCCGGCCTCCGCTGACCCTCAATCAGGCGCGCTGACGTTTTGTCTGGCCGCTTTGCAGGAACCGGCGAAGTGCCTGCGCCTTGGCCTCTGCCAACTCCGCGTCACCAAGGTCAGAGCGGTTCAGAGACAGCAATAATTCCGCAGCGGCGGCTGGCTGCACATTCTGCAGGGGCAGCGGTGACAGACCCTCGGCCGAGACCCCCAAAAGGTCCAGTGCCACGCCAAGCGGCCCCAGTGGCCTGTCCCCAAACGACTCCAACGAAGTCGCGATGACAGGAGCCAGCCCGTCCAACCTCGCCCGAACCTGCGCCACGATCCCGTCAAGGTCCGCCGCAGGTGCCATCCCTGCGGCGTAATCCGCCAGGTCTTCGGTGATGCGCGAGCCCCTAAGGTTCTGCCAGTACACGCTGCGCAGCCATGCATCGGGCTGGCGCGTCGAGAACCAGACCGTCAGATCGGCGCCTGGTATCCGCGCGGCCAAGGTCAGGGAAAATCGCGTCACCAGATCTGGCGCGGCCGCATAGCTGCGCACCGATTTGCGCCCCGGGATCAAACCGCACAGATGTTCGGAACTGACCAACAGCGGGCGCGCATCCTCCCGGGTCAGCGTTTCGGCCAGGGCCGTCGCCGCAGCATCGAAAGCGGCCAGCCGCTTGGCAGACGCACCAAGGGAATAGCGGCGCGCCGCGTGATTCACAGCCTCCATGTCGTTCGGCAGCACCATCTGCACCCGCCGTTCCAGCAGCAAACGCTGGCCCTGCGCCCCGCGTTGCAGGCTGGTTGTGCCCGTCTTGTGAAACCCCGGATGTATGAGAACCCGCATCTTCCCGCCCCGTTGCTTTCCCCTCGGCACCCTGCCCGCCCAATGCGGCAACCCTGCGGCCCGCTTGTACCGATTTGATGGCGGGCCTGCGCGCCGGTCAGCCCCGCAGATCCTTGGGTGACCCCATGACGACATATGAGGTCAATGTCCGCACCTGCGGCAGAGCACCAAGGATATCGGTGTGAAAATGTTTGTACGCGGCAAGGTCCGCCACCTCCACCCGCAACAGGTATTCAACCGGTCCGGTGATGTTGTGGCACTCCCGCACCTGAGATGCCGCAGCCATGGCGCGCTCGAACGCCTCCTGCGATGGCTTGGTATGCTGGTTCAGCCCCACAGTGATATAGGCGGTAAAGCCGATCCCGGTCTTCTCGGCGCTCAGGACGGCGCGGTAGCCCCGGATCACACCGGTCTTTTCCAAAGCCTGCACCCGCCGCAAACAGGCCGACGGCGACAGCCCCACCCGGTCGGCCAGCGCGAGATTGCTGAGTCGCCCATCCGCCCCCAGCTCGCGCAATATCTTGCGGTCAATTGCATCATTATCAGACATGGATTGCATTATCTGACAACAGACGCCGCAGTTTGCAACTTCTTGCGCCCGGATGTGCGCAATAGTTGCTCGCATGACACTGGACCTCCTCTTTGCCCTCGCCCTGTTCGCCGCCGCCACGGTCTTTTCCCCCGGACCGAACAACCTGATGCTGATGACATCGGGCGCGAATTTCGGGCTGCGACGGTCGCTGCCGCACCTTGCTGGCGTGGCCTACGGTTTTCCGCTGATGATCCTGCCCGTGGGCCTTGGCGCCATGCAAGTGTTCGAGGCCTTTCCACCCGCCTATACGGCGCTGAAGGTCCTGTCGGTGCTCTACCTGCTGTGGCTGGCGTGGAAGATCACCCATCAGGCCGCACCGGGAGAGGGAAACAGCGCCAGCCGCCCGCTGAGTTTCCTGCAAGCCGCCGCGTTCCAGTGGGTCAACCCAAAGGCGTGGTCGATGGCGCTGGGTGCAATCACGCTTTACGCCGCCAGCCGCGATCTGATGGCTGTGGCCTGGATTTCCGCAACCTATGCGGTGATCGGCACCGCCTCTGCCGCCACATGGACGATGCTGGGCACGGGTCTGCGGCGCTGGCTGTCAAACCCGGCCCGGCTGCGGATTTTCAACTGGACCATGGCTGCGCTCTTGTTGGCTGCCATGGCGCCGGTGCTGATGGGCTGACCTCAGCCTTTCAGCGGCACATGGATTTCCGTCACCAGATCCGCAGGCGCACAGTCCGAGGGATCGTTGAGATAGACTTCGAAAGGCGGCTGATCCGCTGGTTCCGCGCCACTTTGCGGCAACGCCGTGCAATACAGGTGGTCCCATGCCAAGCGCAGCCCGGAATAGGGGCCGTTCAGCGTCAGAACCCCGTGTCGCCCACCCGGCAACAGCACCTCCTGCAGGTCGGACGGCAGAGTGAAATCCGCCTCCACAGCGATTCCCGCGTGGCTCCGCAGGTCTTCTTCGGGCACATCCTCCGGGCTGTCGTAGTAGACGCCGACCATGCCGCGCGCCTGCGGCCATAGGCCCTGCGCGGTGAACACCGCTGCCACCTGCCCAAAAGCGCGCCCGATCTCCGGATAGGCTCCGCGATGAGGCAAGGCGGCGATGCGCAGGGGCTGGGTGTCACGGATTTCAAACGGATACATGTCAGGCTCTCCTTGTCTGACGGTCGGGGATTGTGGATCGGGTGTGCCTGCCGCGCGAAAGGCGGCTGGCGTCATGCCGTATTGGCCGCGAAAAGCGCGGGCAAAACTCTGCGGATTGTCGTAACCGGCCTTCGAGGCCACCTCTGCCAGCGGCCAGTCGGTCTGCACCAGCCAGCAGGCCGCGCGATGCGCCCGGATGCGGCGCACCGCCTGCGCGCAGGTCTCTCCGGTCATGGCGTGATGCACCCGGTGCCAGTGGAACCGCGACATGGCGGCCACATCCGCAAGCACGTCCAGCGACAGGTCCCCCGCCGGGTTGTCAAAGATGTACTGAATCACCCGCCGCATCCGCGCCTCGTAGGGATGGCCCTGCGTTTCATAGTCGTTCGCCACTGTGCACCTCTTGCCCGGCCCCGTTCCGCGCAAAAGGCATAACGCGGGCGGCATGGACAAATCTTGCTTTATTGCATCCGCCGCCCAGCAAGGTCATATAGCGCTCTGCAAGGAGACGCAGATGACTCATTACCTCGACTTCGAAAAACCGCTGGCCGAGATCGAAGGCAAAGCCGAAGAATTGCGCGCCATGGCGCGTGAGAACGAGGAAATGGATATCGAGGACGAGGCCAAGGCGCTCGACCGCAAGGCCGATGTGCTGCTGCGCGATCTCTATGGCAAGCTGACCGCATGGCGCAAATGCCAGGTCGCGCGTCACCCCAACCGCCCGCATTGCCGCGACTACATCGACACCCTGTTCACGGAATTCACGCCATTGGCCGGGGACCGGAACTTTGCCGATGACCATTCCGTCATGGGCGGACTGGCGCGGCTGGAGGACCGGCCCGTGATGGTGATCGGCCATGAAAAGGGACAGGACACCACCTCGCGGATCAAGCACAACTTCGGCATGGCCCGGCCGGAGGGGTATCGCAAGGCCGTGCGCCTGATGGACATGGCGGACCGCTTTGGCTTGCCGGTGATCTCGCTGATCGACACACCCGGCGCGTACCCCGGCAAGGGCGCCGAAGAGCGCGGCCAGTCCGAGGCCATCGCCCGCTCGACCGAAAAATGCCTGCAGATCGGTGTGCCGCTGGTCTCGGTGGTGATCGGCGAAGGCGGTTCGGGCGGCGCAGTGGCCTTTGCCACGGCGAACCGCGTGGCGATGCTGGAACATTCGGTCTACTCGGTGATTTCGCCCGAGGGCTGCGCCTCGATCCTGTGGAAGGATTCGGAAAAGATGCGCGAGGCCGCCGAGGCGCTGCGCCTGACCGCGCAGGACCTATACAACCTTGGCGTCTGCGACCGCATCATCCCCGAACCGCTGGGCGGCGCGCACCGCGATGCCAGGACCGTGGTGCACACGGTCAAGGGCGCCATCGCCGGCCTGCTGGGTGATTTGGACGGCCAGAGCCGCGAGGACCTGATCCGCGCCCGCCGCGACAAATATCTCAACATGGGGTCCAAGGGTCTGGCGGCCTGATCGCCGGATCGGACTGTTACAAAGCTCCCACGCCCCTGTGATGCCCTGTCAGGGGAATGTTGGGTGACAGCCGCGGCGTGTCAGGCAATATCTTTGCCATGGAATTGATCTTTGCATATGGCGCGGGCCTGCTGACGCTCATCAACCCCTGCGTCCTGCCGGTGCTGCCGATCGTCATCGCCAGCGCCCTGCAGGCCAACCGCGCCGGGCCGCTGGCCATGGCGGCGGGCCTCAGCCTGTCCTTTGTCCTCCTTGGCGTCGGCGTCACCGCCTTTGGCCATGCCATCGGCCTGACCGTCGATACGATTTCCCGGGTCGGCGCGGTCCTGATGGTGCTGTTCGGCCTCGCCCTCCTGCTGCCGCAGTGGGCAGTGCTGCTGCAGACCGCAACCGCCGGCCTGTCCGCCCGCGCCGATGCCCGCATTGACGGGCTGGACCGCGGCAACCTCGGCGGGCAATTTGCAGGCGGCCTGCTGCTCGGCGCGGTCTGGAGCCCCTGCATCGGCCCCACCCTCGGCGGCGCCATCTCCCTCGCAAGTCAGGGCGAAAGCCTTGGCTGGGCCACCCTAATCATGCTGTCCTTCGCGCTTGGCGTCTCGACCCTGATCCTTGGCCTCGCCTATGGCACCCGGGGCGCGATGACCCGCCACAACGCCACCTTGCGTGCGTTGGCCATCCGCGCCCGCCCGATCCTTGGCGCAACCTTCGTCGCCGTCGGTCTGGGCCTTTTTTTCAACATCCATCACCTGATCGAAGGCTGGGCGCTGCAAGTGCTGCCCGCATGGCTGATCGATTTCTCCGTTTCCCTATGACCACAGGAGCGCCCATGGACCGCCGTCACTTCCTGACCCTCACCGCCGCTGCCTCGGCTCTGCCCTTCACCGCGCTGGCCGCACCGCTGGACTATGCGCCCGGCCTCGTGACCCGGCGCCTGAACAAGGGAGAGACCGTCTTTCTCGATTTCAAGGCCGACTGGTGCACGACCTGCGCCGCGCAGGAACGCGTCATCAAGGCGCTGAAGGCGGAAAACCCCGCCTATGAGCAGCACATCACCTTCATCAATGTCGACTGGGACGCGCATGCCAAAGCCAAGCTGACCAAATCACTGCGCATTCCGCGCCGGTCGACCCTGGTGGTGTTGAAGGGCGAACAGGAGCTGGGCCGCATCGTCGCGCAGACCTCCCGCAACGCGATCAAGGGGCTGATGGACGCGGCGCTGGGCGCGGCAATGGCCTGAGCGTCCCGCTCCGGCTTCTACTCTCGCCAAATACTCAAAAGCGCGGCCGTCAGGCCGCGTCCTCCCCGGCGGCCTGCACGCGCCGCACGGCGATCAGCGTCACCAGCGGCCCGACCAGCTCAAAGACGACGGTCGTCCCGATGGTCAGTGTCAGCAGCAAATCCCCCAAATCCGGCAGTTCCGCCGTGGCGACCAGCGCCATGCCCACGGCCACCCCGGCCTGCGGCAACAGCGCAGGTCCGATCCAGACCCGCTGTACCGGTGGCAATCCGGCCCAGACCCCGCCGATCCAGCCCCCCGCCAGCCGCCCCAGCACCCGCAGCACCACAAAGGCAAGCCCGATTCCGCCCACGGCTGTCAGTGCGCGAACTTCCATCGACGCACCCGCCAGCAGGAAGAAAAGGATCAGAAAGGGACGTTCGACCAGTTCGATTTCGTGAAAGGCGCGGTCGTGATGCTTCGCCATGTTGGCGATCACCGCCCCCGCGACCATACCGGCCAGCAGAAACGAGACCTCAATCCACATCGCCAGACCGGCAGTCAGGAACACCAGCCCCAGCGCCTCCAGTTGCGTCGGCGCGCCCGGTTTCAGCCGCCCGGTCAACAGCGCACCGGGCAGTCCCACCGCCAGCCCCAGCAGCAGCGCGCCGCCCACTTCCCAACCCGCCAGTTGCAGGTGATGCAGATCGAACCCGCCGTTGCCAGCAGCCTGAACGGCGACCATCACCAAGGCAAAGACGATCATCCCCCAGGCATCGTCGATCGCCACGATCCCGCGCAGGGTATCGGCGAAACCGCTTTTCGCACCCGCCTGCCGCAGGGTTTCATCCATCGCCGCAGGATCCGTCGCCGTCGCGATCGCTCCAAGGACCAGTGCGACCGCCAAGGACTGCCCGATCAGCAGCAGACCCGAAGAGACAAGAACCAGAGTCGCCACGACGACAGTTGCCGAAACACCAAGGATCGCCCGCCCATGCGCAGCCAGATTCTCGGCCTTGAGGGCAGAACCCAGCAGAAAGGCCACCATGGTCAGCGCGACGATGGACAGCGGCTCGTACCAGTTGATCGCGGCCTCGGGGATCAGGTCGAACACGGACGGACCGACTGCGACGCCCATGATCAACAGCAACGTCACCCCCGGCACCCGCGTGCGCCGCCCAATTGCATCCGCCGCCAGCCCGATAAGGAAAAGCGCCCCCAGCGCGATAAAGACCGGCGCAAGCTCCATCCGCCGCCTACCCTGCCAGCATCCGCAACCCCTGCGTCACGTCGGATCGCACCGCCAGCCGCAGCCCCGGTTCGTCCCCGGCCTTCAAGGCGGCGATGATCAGTCGGTGAAACTGCGGCGGCTCTGACCGCCGCAGCCGCCCGTAGAGCGCCCTCATCGTCGGCCCCAGTTGCAACCAGACGGTTTCCGCCATGGCCAGCATCGCCGGGGCCTGCGCCCGCAGGTAAAGCGTGCGGTGAAATTCGAGGTTGGTGCGAATATAGCTGACCGCATCCCGGTTCGAGACCGCGTCGGCAATGGTGCCGTTGATCGTCTGCAACCGGTCGATCAGCGCCATATGCGCCCGAGGCAAGGCGCGAGAGGCCAGTTCCACCTCGATCAGCGCCCGCAGGGCGGCCAGTTCCTCGATCCGCTCGTTCGACAGTTCCGGCGTCGACACCCGCCCGGACGAGGACATCTGCAACGCCCCCTCGGCCACCAGCCGGTTCACCGCCTCACGCGCCGGTGTCATCGACACCTCGAATTCCCGGCCCAACCCGCGCAGGGTCAGCGCCTGTCCGGGCGCGATCTGCCCGAGCATGATGCGGGTGCGCATGCCCCGGTAAACGCGGTCATGGGCCGAAGCGGCGATCTCGATCTTGGGTACAGCCTGCATGGGTCAGTTTGTGATCACAGAAATCGCGCCGGTCAATTGCGCGCTTTCGCGCAGGCCTTTTCGCCACACCGCAGCGTTAACCTTCCACATCGAAACAAGTATCGCGAAGTTTGCGCCAAAGTTACATTGAATTTGACCAAAATGCCGGGATCTGCGGGGGCAGGCTCGCGGCCCACCGTAGCGCGTGACGAGGAGACCGGGATGAGCCGCATTGCCCCGAAGAAGGCCTTTCAGATCCTCGGCGTCTCGCCCAGGGACGATTTCGCCACCGTCCGGCGGGCATGGATCCGGCTGGTCAAGGAAAACCACCCCGATGTGGTGGGCGGCGACCTCGACGCCCTGACCGCCAAGCTGACCCGCATCAACGACGCCTACGATTCCCTGCGCTGGCACAGCCCGGACAAGGTCCGTATCCGCGAGGAGCGCAAGGCCGAGGCGGAGCGCAGAGAACATACGGACCGCCGGACCGACACCAAAGGCCATGGCGGTCCGGACCATCGCACCACGAAAAAAGGCGCACCCCAGACGGATGACCGTCAGGAAGGGTCTCAGCGCCCGGACAGCGAGCGACGCGCCGAAGAAGCACGCCGCGCAGAACATGACCGTCGCCAGATGCCCAACGGCACTGCGGACGACCGTGCCGGTGCCGTATGGGCCACGCTCAGCATAACCGAGCGGTTTCTGGCAGCGCAGGCTCTGTGCGGCCCTGATGCTGCCGGTCCTCGCCGCGCGCGTCGTCTGGCCACGGTCTGACGGGACGCACCTTCAGTCGAACCTGTACCGGTGCAGCTCCGCGCCGTGGTCCTTCAACCACTTGCGCGGGCTACGCCAGTCGCCATAGAGCGCCTCGACCTGTGTCCAGAACGCCGGAGAGTGATCCATGTGGCGCAGGTGCGCCACCTCATGCGCGGCGACGTAATCCAGCACTTCACGGTGGCCAAGGATCAGCCGCCACGAATACATCAGCCCGCCGTCATGGGTGCAGGATCCCCAGCGAGAGCGCGTGTCGCGCAGTGTCAGCCTGCTGTACCCCTTGCCCAGCCGCGCCGCGTAGTAATCCGACGACTCCGCCAGCCGGTCGCGCGCCCGCGCCTTCAGCCAGCCCTTGAGCCGCGCCGCCGCCCGCTCCTCCGGTCCCGGCACCCACAGGATCCCTTCGGCCTGCTGCACGCTGCGCCCTCGACCGGTCCGGATCTCATGCAACACGCCTTCGACCGGCACCCGCGCGCCGGGGCCCACGTCAACCGGACCGCCCTGCGCGGACAGGTGTTTGCGCAGCCAGCTTTCCTTGGTCTGCAGAAAGGCCACACCCTCTGCCTCCGGCACCGCGCGCGGCAGGGTCAGCGTTACCCGCCCGTCCAGCGACGAGATGCGCAGCGACAACCGCCGCGCCCGCGCCGACCGTCGCAGCGTGACTGCAATCGGTGGGTTGTCTCCGAGGGTGATCTGCCCCATATGGCCCTTCTCCGTCTCTGATGCCGGATGCTGCCGTCAAACCTTTTGACATCGCACAGGTGATATGGCAGGGGGCACAGATTGTCGACATGACCACGAGTTGAAGGGGATCACCCATGCCCAAGGAAGAATGGGGCACCAAGCGTGTCTGCCCCACCACCGGCAAACGTTTCTACGACCTGAACCGCAATCCGATTGTCAGCCCCTATACCGGTGAGGTCGTGAACCTCGACACCGGCAAGCGCAGCATGATCGCCGCGGACTCCGCCGACGCCGCCAATCCCAAGACCAAGAAGGCCGAGGAAGAGGCCGATCTGATCGAGGATGATGACGTCGACGTCGAACTGGACGATGATGATGTTCTCGAGGACGAGGACGATGATGACAGCGTCTCGCTCGACGACATCACCGATGTCTCGAATGAGGACGACGACTGACGCCTTGGCCCGACCATGCTGTCGGGCCCGAAACACCGGCTGCGCCGCCCACGATGTGGCGCAGCGGAAATTCCACAGGGGGCTGCCATTTTCCGCTTGATCCTATCGGCGGCAAATCGTAATCACCCCCGCACGGTGCCGCTGGCACCGCCCGGGGAATGGGGCCTTAGCTCAGCTGGGAGAGCGCTACAATGGCATTGTAGAGGTCAGGGGTTCGATCCCCCTAGGCTCCACCATCCCCTCCTACTCCCCTGATTCTTAAGAACTCCTATGAATTTCAGGGCGCTGGGGCGTGGTTGCTACAGGAGAGTGTTACAGTGGCGGCTTTGGAAAAGATGCCCGGACACCCCCGACTGTACCGCCGAAACGCGACCTACTATCACCGCGCGGCCATCCCGAAAGACATCGCTGGGACTTACCCGAAAAGCGAAGAGACCTTTTCCCTAAAGACCAAAGACTATCGTGAGGCCGTTCGCCTAGTGCGCGTTGCCGGTGCTGAAGTGGACCAGCGCTTTTCGGACCATCGCAAGGCAATGTCGCGGGCGGCACAGCAAGATATTACACCTGAACAAATCAGGCTGATCCAAGACCTGTACTTTCAGCATCTTCTTGAGGAGGATGAGGAAGTACGAGCTTCTGGCTTCGTCGAGTACAATGCTGCCAAGTCTTTTGAAGAGGCTCACACGCTCAACGCCGATCTCGCCTCAGTTTCGAAGGACCAGTACGCCCGAGGTCACGTTGACGAATTCTTTGAGAGCGAGGCTGAAGAGGTGCTGTCGTGGTCCAGCATCGGCATAACGCTAGCCGCTGGCTCTCCGGCGTGGAGAAAAGTCGCTCGAACGCTTCAGGAGGCGCATATCCGAGCTTCTGAAGCCATTCACAAGAGGTTTCAGGGGGAGATCGTGCCAACCCCTGACGCCCCCTCGGCGCAAGTCCCAGCACATCCCAAGGGACCGCTATTGTCTGCCCTGTTCGCCGAGAGGAGCGAAGAAGCCCAGCGCACCAAGGAGTGGTCGCCCAAGTTACAGGACGACTACCGGATTTGGACGGACCTGTTCATTGAACTTCAAGGAGACCGGCCAATCACAGACTACAAGAAGCCGGATGCTCGGGAGTTCAAGGCTGCGCTGATGGGCCTTCCCAGCAACCGAAACAAAAAGAGCCAGACCATCGGGCTATCGACGCGCGAAGCGATTGAGGTGGCGCGGGTCCACGGACTTCCGACCCTATCTGTTAGCACAATCAACAAGGCGTTGAGCAGGCTTCAGGCAACGTGGGTCTGGGCAGACAAACAGCTTGATGAAGATGTCCCGGAAATCTTTGGCTCCATGAAGCTGGCCGCCACTAAAAGGCCGAGAGACGAGGCTGACCCGTTCAGTGTCGATCAACTGCGCACCATTTTCCGTAGCCCACTGTTCACCGGGTGCAAATCCCAAAGCCACCGCACGGAACCGGGCCATACGGACATGAGCGGCACCAGTTGGTTCTGGTTGCCACTATTGGCCTTGTGGACCGGTGCCCGCCTGAACGAGCTTTGCCAGCTTCGGATTGACGATGTCGACCAAGACAAGGGCATTCCGTTCCTGCATCTGCGTGAGGGGGACGAGACACAGAGGATGAAAGGCAACAAGTCGCGGATCGTACCTATTCACCCCGAACTGGTTCGGCTCGGCTTCCCAGTCTATGTAGAGGCACAGCGAATGTCCGGGCATGATCGCGTCTTTCCGACCCTGAAGCTCGACGCAAAGGGCTACTATTCCGGCAGGCCTTCCAAGGACTTCAGCACCTTTCTAGCCAGAGTGGGTGCGAAGACAAGGACGACATCGTTCCACTCCTTCAGGCATAACTTCAAGGATGCCTGCCGACATGCAGGAATAAACCAAGACATCAGCGACATACTCGAAGGTCACGCATTGCAAGGCATGGCCGCGCGGTATGGGGACGGTCGGGTTCCTCTTCCCCGGCTGTACGAGGAGGTCTGCAAGCTCAAGTATGACGGTTTGAACCTCGGGCACATTCGAGCTTTTTCGTCGTAGGCAACCGGACTGTAGCTCTATCGCACTGCCTCGGGATCCGGCGCCTCGGGATCTCCAGTTTGATTTGTGATGCGATTGGGCGAATGGAATTTGTGGACACCATAGCTGGGGCCGGACCCACTATAGCTAATCTACATGGGGAACAGCCAATTATCGACGTGGTCTCGAAGAGAGACCCTCAAAGCTATGGGCGAGCTGTAGTAGGGGGCCATGAAAAAGCTATAGCTGAAGAGGGTGTCTAGTCCAGACCACCATCTTACTTGGCTGCCAGCCATAGCCAAGCATCAGCCGAATACTTCATCTGACCAGCAACAGGAAACACCTAGGCTTTGTGGTCTCCCCTTCCGGGGACGACGACCATGTTGGGCATGTCGCCATAGTCTGACCCGAGGAGACTGGTGAAAGGCCCGAGCAACTGGCCTGCCATTGGCGGACACCATCAGAGCGAACCGTTGCTTGGGGGCCAGCTAACCAAAGGGCCTCCCCAGCGTGTCGCTTCAACCGGTCCGTGGTTCGGTCCTCCTTGGGCAGGCGCAAGCTTGCTCAGGGGGCGGCTGAAGTGAGCGCTGAGGGTGTAGCCTTTGGTAGTGCATTTTGTACACCCTAAGCGGACGGGCCGGTCACATGAAACTGACAAGGACCGACGAAATGACAACGAAAAATCAGGGCGTTGCAAAGACATCTTTGCGCATGAGACAGGTGAAAGTATCTGATCTTAACATCGACGAAGAGAACTTCTTGCCGAGGCGCGAAATCCGCTACGACCCTAATCACATCCATGACCTTGCAGAGAGGATCAAACGCGGAGTCACGCTCGACCCGATGACCGTGTGGGTCAACCCTCAGGACGGAGAACTCTACATTATAGCAGGACACCATAGGCTGAAGGCCTACAAGCGACGCAAGCACAAGAAGCCAATCAGGGTCAGGGTCTTCGAGGGCACTCTTGCTGAGGCACGTCTGAAGGCCAGTGCCAGCAACATCAAGGCTGTATTGCCGCTCAACTCTACGGAACGTGCGGACACTGCTTGGTGGTTGGTCACGTTCGTAAATGAGAACAATGGTTACTTGTACAGCAAGGACCACACAGCTGCGGCATCCGGGGTCAGCAAAAGCCAGGTCGCGCGAATGCGGAGAACGCACAAGGCCTTGCTGGAAAGCGATGTGGTTATGCCAAAAACTTGGGGAGCGGCAGTCTTGGCACAGCGGGGTTTGGAGGACGAGCCAGAGTTTGACGAGGACGAGCTTGTAAAGGTGAACGCCGAAAAGCTTGACGCGGAAATCGGACAAGCCATTACGCAGGCAGGCTACAGGTGCCCCCGTGCGCTAGGCATAGTGTTTGCCCGCAGGCTAGGTGACCGTTACCGCATGGTCTTGGACTGGACGGCAGGTGCAAGGGACGACCTCGACTTAGACGACGACGACGATGACGACGACTCCTTCCCGTTCTAGGGGGCGGACGTAACTTGTCCTAACGAAGAGCCGTAACCCAAAAATACCCCACATATCCGAGCGGCTGACTGAATATAGTGACGAGAGGTCTTCCCCCCGTGGGGTGCCGATGGGGGGCACCCCTTGGCTGGGCACGAGGTCAGGCGATAAACGCGCGTCATGACCAATACAAAGCTCTCAGCGACCGCATTTGACGACCGAACAATCGGAGTGACTTCATATTCAAAAGCAAGGCAAGTTGGAAGGCGTGGTGTAAAGGCACGCCGCGCTTTGTTCTATTGGGGTATACCTTATGAGGACATGGTGATGTTACACCCCAAGTGTCCTTTTTGAGTTGCATTTCAACTTTTGGAACAATATGCAGAGAGGGTCTAGAGTTAAAAAGGACAATTGGACATGGCAACCTACGGCTACGCACGGGTATCGACCACAGATCAAGACCTCAGCCTGCAACGCAATGCTTTGAGCGCTGCCGGGTGCGAGATCATCCGTGAGGAGAAGGTCAGCGGGACAAAGCGGGCTGGACGGCAAGAGTTGGAGACCCTGCTTCAGTTCCTCCGAGAAGGCGACACACTGGTCGTCACCCGGCTGGACCGCTTGGCCCGGTCGATGGATGACCTCTCCAGCATCGCCAAAGAACTGCAAGGGAAGGGCGTCGCGTTGAAGGCGACAGAACAGCCCGTAGACACCGGTACAGCCGCAGGGAAGGCCTTCTTCCAGATGCTGGGGGTGTTCGCCGAATTCGAGACCAACCTGCGTAGAGAGCGCCAGATGGAGGGCATAGCGAAGGCTCAGCAGGACGGGAAGTACAAGGGAAGGAAGCCGTCCATCAATGTAGCAGAGGTGAAGAGGCTTCGGGACGACGAGGGAATGGGGGCGACAGAGATTGCAAGGCGGCTGGGTATTGCCCGGACGTCAGTTTACCGAGTGCTTCAAGACGAAGAACGCTCGCGTTGAGAAGGTTGTTGTTAGTGGCGCTTGAAACACATCGGGTTGCTCGTTTTGGCTTTGGATTTGTTTGTATTATTCTAAAGAGCGAACGGCGATGTGTGCCCGGCATGTGTCCATGCGGTCAATCTTTGTTATGTTGCCGCTTAGCTCGCTATGGCCCCGGAGATGATAACTTTGCATTTCGCCAAGCCTGCAAATAGGCCGCGTAGGCTTCTCCGCTGTTTTCCATGCTGTCCTCGGCGATGTGCCAATGATCCGGGTAGGTCAGATCAAATGGCAAGCGCGTTAGTCCAACACCGGATTTCACACCAAAGGCTGCATTGACCTGCTGCTGATCCAGATTTAAAATTTTGGTACAATCGACCGAATTGAGCGACGTGAACTCCATGCGGCAGTCGCTCAATTCTGTCGATTGTATGGTCGCCCCTCTCAGGACCGCCCCGCTCAGGTCCGCCCCTCTCAGGTTCGCCCCGATCAGGTCCGCCCCGATCAGGTGCGCCCCGCTCAGGTCCGCCCCGCTCAGGTTCGCCCCTCTCAGGTTCGCCCCGCTCAGGTTCGCCCCGCTCAGGTTCGCCCCTCTCAGGTCCGCCCCTCTCAAGTCCGCCCCGCTCAGGTCCGCCCCGATCAGGTGCGCCTCGCTCAGGTGCGCCCCGCTCAAGTCCGCCCCTCTCAGGTTCGCCTCGATCAAGTTCGCCTCGCTCAGGTGCGCCCCGCTCAGGTCCGCCCCGATCAGGTGCGCCTCGCTCAGGTGCGCCCCGCTCAGGTCCGCCCCGATCAGGTGCGCCCCGCTCAGGTCCGCGCCATGGAGTCTACATGCGTTCAAGTTATTTCCCGTCAGGGCGAGGCCACTCAATGAACCTGGAATGGCTTCACCTATCTCCGTTTGCGGAAACAATCGGTCGATCATGTCGGATGCGGCCCGGCGCGAATGTGCAAAAGTCTTGATCGGCAGCGGTGCTGCCTGATTGCCTGGATCAGAGGGATACCGAGTGGCCCAGAGGGACGTGACCGTAACCAGCATTGCAGTTTCCGCACATTTCTGGCGGTGCTCCAAGGCGCGGTAGCCAAAGCCTTGAAGGTCTTCCGATTTCTGTACAGGGAAGCCGTGTGCCAGTGTCCAATCAAATAGGGTCGACAGGGTTTCGATCACCTTTGATGTGGTTTGGTTATCCCGCAGTTTGCATTCGTCCCTGAGGAATTGCAGCACAGGCTTTGACATTTGCCCACCACCGATCAGGTTCACCCACCGCAGCGCCAATTGCCCTTCGTCTTCGTCGTTTTCGTCGCTGTGCCATAGCCTGTGCAGGCGCTCCGCTGCCCCATGCAGAGCGCGTGCAGCAAGATATTCACCAAAGCTTTTGTGAACGAATTCAAACCCGGCTCCGTCTACATCTTGCCGGGAATGCACCATCAGTGCCACGTTCTTCAGACTGGCGCCATCGAGTTTGGCATAGAGAGTTCGTTCGGCTTTGGGGTTGGCATAGCGCTTGCGCAAACGCTCGAATTCTTCACGATCGCCGGTCCGGCCATTGCCGCGAAATGCCGCCAGCCCGAACACCTCCATCAATTCGAAGAAATGCTTTTCTTCCAGTTTCTTGTAGGCGTCCAACCCCTTGCCTTTGTTTCGCCGGAACACCTTTTGCAGGATATCCTGATAGATGAGGTTTCGGTTATCTGCAGCTTCTTCCCAGCGCTCGCCGCAGAATTCCGAAATGATCAGCAGGTGGAGCAGCAATGGCTCCACATTCAGCTCCGACATGCGTTCATCGGTGATGGCAGGGGATGGGGCCTGATCCGGGGTTCCCTGAATTTTGCTCCATTGTTGCCAATAGGAGATGCGGCTGTCGTGCTTCATCAGGTTGTACGGGTCTGCGACCGGGTCAAATTCCTCCGCGATGTTTTCGTCAGGCGGGTTTCGGTCGAGTCGCAGATCATCGCGCGTCATGGCACGGATCGGGGCCACATGGATCAGGGCGTCAAGGCTGAGGTCCCCATCTTCGCGGGCGACGTCCATGGCAAGGTCCCGACCCAGGACAAGCGCGGCGGCTGGACGTCCGGCCGAGTTCAGGTCGTTCAAAACGTGCTTCAGATTACTGACGAACTTCTTGGTCAGATCGTTTTCACGGTCCTTGTTCGTCGTCAGTTCGTCCAGACCGTCGAACACCATCAACATGGGACGGGTGTCCTCGCCGTGCCATTCCAGTGGGTTTTCCGGAAAACCTTCAGTCTGGTTCGGCAATTTATACCCGTGCCGCCCCTCCAAATATCGCCCGATGCTTTCCTTCAGCGTGCCGTACATCGTGAGGTGTTGCAGTTGAATAAACAGAACCCGGTGAGTGTTCTTGTTGATCCGCTCTGCGCTATAGGCCTTGGCAAAGGAGGACTTTCCACTGCCTGGTCCGCCAGCAATCAACCGCACGGTATCTTGCGGATTTGGCGTTTCAAGCCACGCGTCTATGGTGTCGTGAAGCTTTGCGACGGTCGCCGTCCGGTATTTGAGCGGGTCCCGTTCGCTGGGCTGTTCCCTCTCGTGTTCCGTGTTCCAAAAGCACCTCAGCCTTTGGTAGACCAAGGACAGCGGGATATCGATGTCGCTGTCTGGTGAGAAGATCGGCGTTTCGTGAAATAGGCCCCGCACCCACGCGCTGTGTCGTTCCCATGCTACGTTTCTGCGCTCTGGCATTGATGTCGCGCCCTGAACGGCCTCAACCATCGTTGAAAACAGCGCGGATTGGCGTTCGAAGACGGCTGTGACCGATCTGGCCAGCGTTTCCCGATAGGCTTGTTTGGCGTGCTCGTCGTCAAGCCCCGCGTCAGGGGCCGCTGTTTTCACAAACTGTGGAATGTGGTCGATACAGCTCTGGGTGTACTGCGACAATGCGAGGTTGGTGAGGTCGCTTGCCCGAAAATCGCCGTTGTTCGGTAGCTTTTCAACCAGCTCTTTGGCATGTGACTGCAATTCTTGGTCAGTGAGTTCGCAGCGCATGCGCGGTTCACGCAGCAGCATGACACCTGCTGTCGACACGCAAGTGGCAATGAACGTCCAAGCGCGGTGTTCAGGATTGTTCTCAAGTTCGCCCTTAACTTTGGCCCAAATCTTGGGCAGACCTTCAGCCACACTAAGAGGGTCTTGAAATTGAATCTTGGCCAGCGCGACGGCTGCGAGCAAGACGGCTTCATTGATATTCTTTACAACTTCAGGCTTCTCAAATCGCACGTTATCAATCCGTTTTTGTCGAATGTTGAAGCGACCGTATCAACCAAACCGGGAAAAGCAACAACTGAACCTGAAGGGCAGGTAGGCGGCATTCCCCAGTCTTGCCCGCAGCTACAAGCAAGTTGCCTCGCCGGTATTACCCTGATTAGGAGGTTCGTCGTGACCGCAGCGAATGTCCGGTCCCCGCCGCGAATTTCCAGACCGCTTCAACTCTTCCCGTATCGTCGGTTGCGCTTCCTCAAGGTGCTCCTTCAGGATGCCGGGTTCATAGGCGGCTTTGGATGAGCGAGGACCCGACCAACCACCCGGATCGTTCATGAAGGCTTGGTCAACACGAGCGCGTCGAGCGAACGTGTGCTGGTCTATGTGCTACTCCAAGGTCGTAGCAATCGGATAGGTCAAGCAACTTGCTAAACTAGACCGATCCAGAAACCTGCACGAAGACTTCACATTTCCGTCTTTCCTCCTTGAGTTTGTGTTACAGAAGCATGTACCACCAGAGTTGCACCCCGCATACTAAATCCCTTGAAACAAAGGAGATAGCGGCCACAGGCTCGATCCCCCTAGGCTCCACCATCCCTCCTCCCGCCATTCTGACGATCTACAACCCCACGAGGTCATGCGGTCACCTTGGCATTCACAGAACGGTCCTTCGGCGCTAGGCTGACAGCCAGTATCGGAGGCCCCCATGCGCCCGTCTCTTGTCGCCCTTCTCGCCCTGATCGCCGCGCCCGCCGCGGCGCAGGATCTTGTCGGCTTTGACTCGACCGATTTCGGCCGGGTTGTCCTGACGCGCAAACAGGCCTTTGGAACTCCCGTTCCCGAGGTCGCGCTGGGGGCCTACAACAACGAACCGATTATCACCTATTCGCCTGCGTCCGTCTTTGCCCGCATGGGCCGTTCGGTCGGGCGGCTGGACGTGCTGACCGACAAGGGCGTTTTTCCCTGCACCGCCTTCGTGGTCGCGAAATCCACCCTGCTCACCAACCACCATTGCGTGCCCGGCATCCTCGACAACCCCGCGGTCGGCGCCACCCGGATCGAGGCGATCCAGTTTGTCGCCGGTTACACGCGCCAAGGTGTCGATGCGGACACAAAACGCTTTTTCGTCAGCGCAGAGCCGGTCGAGAGCAGCCGGGATCTGGATTACTCCGTCCTGCGCGTGATCGGCGACCCCGCAGAGGAGTTCGGCACCCTGGCGCTGGCCGCGCATGATCCGGGCGATGGTGATCCGTTCTGGATCATCGGCCACCCGATGGGCGAGGCGCAGCGCATCAGCCGCGAGAAATGCCGGGCCAATGACCCGGCCCGGAGCAAGAACCGCCTGCTGCACACCTGCGATACCTTGCCGGGCAATTCAGGCTCTCCGGTGATCGACGCCGCCTTGCAGGCGGTGGTGGCGCTGCACCACGCCGGATCGGACCGCGACTCGGTGAACTTTGCCGTTCCGATGAGCCTGATCCTTGAAAACTCCGCTGTTCTGACCGCCGCGCTGCAGTCCCCCGGCCCGAATGCTGCCGCGCCGCGCACCGCCCCCGGCCCCGACATTTCGGCCTTGCTGGATGAGGTCGCAGCGATGGGCTTCAAACTCGGCAAGGAAAGGGAAGCGCGCGAAGCCGCCCAGGGCGAGTTGGCTCGCCTGCAGGAGGCGCTGGACGCCGCGCTGAAAGAAACCGGATCGCAAGACGCCTTCCGCATCGAGGCCAACCGCCTGCAAGCCCGTCTGGACGCGGTCATCGCCCGCGAGAAATCCCGTGAGACGGCCATCGCGGGCCTGCGCGACGCCTTGGTCGCCGCCGAGACACGGGCGGCTGCGGCGACCCGACGTTTGCGCGAGGCAGAGGAGGAATTGGCGAAGGCGCTCACCGAGCGCGCGGAAGCTGGCGATAGAGGTGCGGTGATCGCTGATCTGCGCCGCAAACTGGCACAGACAGAGGAGCGTGCCACCAACGCCGATCTGCAGGTCGAGGCGCTTAACCGCAACGTTGCCGCCCTGCACAGTCAATTGGCGGAACTGCAAGCGCTGCTGGACGACTCGCAGGCAAGGGATAGCGCCGCCGAGGTCCGATTGCAGAATCTGGGGTCCGAACTGAACGCCGCGCTTGCCCGCGTGGCGCAGGAAGAACGCCGCCGCCGTCTTGCCGAAGAAGAGAAGCGCAAGGCCGAGGAAGAGCGACGCAAACTGAGCGAAGCGCGCATCCGAACGCTCGAAACCGAGGCTAAGCGCCTGACTTCTTACCGCACCGTTTACCTGCGTGACCTCAGCGACGCCTTGGCCGACCACGCAGGGGTCCAGCTTCGCGATCAGCGCCTTGTGATGCCCAACGAAAACCTGTTCCGCGTCGGGTCCGCCGATCTCTCGGACACGGGCCTGCGCGAACTGGCGCGTATCGCGGCGGTCCTGAAGGAAATCACCCTCGATATTCCCGATGAGGTCGACTGGTTCCTTCGGATCGACGGCCATACCGACAACGTGCCGATCCGCGCGGGGGGCGATTTCGCCGACAACTGGGCCCTCAGTCAGGCGCGGGCCCTCTCGGTTGTCCGCGCGCTGGCCGAGGAATTCGCCATCCCGCCAGAGCGCCTGTCGGCCAACGGGTTCGGGGAATTCCAGCCAATCGACCCGAGCAACTCGGCCGCTGCCCGCGCCGCGAACCGCCGTATCGAAATCTCGCTGACGGAGCGGTGACACCTTGGACATTGGCCGCCTGACCGAACGCGTGATGGGCATGGACGACGCCACATGGGCGCGCCATGCCAACCCGCTCAGCGGCTGGTCGCGGGTCTCCATCCTCCCCCTGCTGGCGCTGGTGGTCTGGTATCGCGAGGTACTCGACCACTGGACCTGGGGCCTGATCGCGGCGCTGGTCCTTTGGACTTGGCTCAACCCGCGTATCTTTCCAGAACCGAAGTCGTTGGACAGTTGGATGTCGCGTGGGGTGCTGGGAGAGCGGATCTGGCTGGCGCGCAAATCCGCACCGATTGTCGCCCATCACGCCCGTGCTGCCGTTGTGCTGAACACCATCGCAGGTCTGGGCCTGATCCCGCTGGTCTGGGGGCTCTGGATATTTGACGCTGGTCTGACCCTTGCCGGACTTGCGCTGACCATGGGCGGCAAGCTCTGGTTTCTTGACCGCATGGTCTGGCTGCATGCGGATCGGACAGGTGGTCTGGACAGGCGTAGTCAGACCGACCCGAAACAGGCCAGCGCCGGCCCATGCACGCCGATATCCACGGGGCCGAAAATACTGTCCACACAGAGCGAAAACAGCCCCGCCGAAGGCAGGAACAGCACCGAATAGGCGCCGTTTGACCGGGTCACGCTGTAGCAAATATCGGTCATACCGCCGCTGAAATTCACCGTGATCGGCCGGGGCCGTTTCACCCGCAGTCGGGCGAACTCCTCCAGCAGCATCCTGTCACCCCGCTCCTTTACCGGAAAGGCCGCGGTCTCCGCCTCGATCAGCCGCGTCACATGGGATGCAATTTCCGCGCCGTCCATGCCCCTCAGTTTAAGGCCCGCCGCACGAGGTTCAAGCCCGCAACCAACAGAACCACCAGGGTCGCCCGGCGAAAAGCCCGCTGATCAATCCGGTCCTGTACCCGCCCGCCGAGCCACATTCCCAACAGCGCCGGCGGCACCAGCCAGACCGACAGCCAGACGGTCCGCGCGTTCAGCACGCCAGAGCCCAGGTGCGCCAGCGTCAGCGCCACCGCTCCCAGGCCGTAGATCACGCCCTGCACCCGCATCTGTTCCCGCTTTTCCGTGCCCAAGGCGGTCAGATAGGCCACCGTGGGCGGCCCCCAGACACCGGACACGCCGCCCATGAACCCGGCAAAGGCCCCGATCCCGATCTCCAGCTTGCGGTTTTCCCCTGTCGCCAGCCGCGGCGCCCAGCCCGCCAGTTGAAGCACTGCAAAGCCCGTGATCGGCACACCGATGAGCAAGAGCAGCACCTGACCCGGCAGCACCCGAACCAATTGCGAGGACATCAACAGAATCACAAAGGCGACCCCAAGGAACCACTTGAACCGCCGCACCGACTCTGCCGCCGCCGCGGTCCCCTGCCCCAGTGCCTGAAATCCGTTGGTGACCAGGGTCGGCAGGATCAGCCCCGCCAATGCCAGTTCCGGCGCGATCAGGCTGCCGAGGCCAGAAATCAGCACCATCGGCATGGCGAATCCCACCAGCCCCTTGATTACCCCGGCCAGCAGGGCAATTCCTGTAGCGATGACAAGGATGGCAGGCGTAAGATCAGCAAGAAGTCCGGGCATGATCGCCTCATACCACGGCCAGAATTGACCGCACGCGCAAATATGTCTGCGCAACAAATGAACAATAGCGCCGCAGCGAATGTATTTTTGTTGCGCTGCATGTGCAAAATGACTAGGACCGGTGAAACGGCGGAACCATGCGGCCCAAACCATCCGGCCCGCCGCCACAGGCGACACCGACGCGAGACGCCCGCTGGGGCCGCGTACAGCTAGAGAGGACCTGTTGAATGGCCCATGATGGACAAGATTTGACCCTTGGCAGCGTGATCCTGCCCGACCTGCTGACCCTGACCAAAGAGGCCGTGCCCCCTGTCGAAAGCATCCTCGACGCCGCCCGCGCGGCCGTGCGCAAGATGGTCGTCAAGGATGACCGCGTCTCCGGCGCGCTTGTCGAACAGTTTCAATTTGCGGCCCACGGCCTTGCCTGGCTGGCCACCTACGTCGAATCCCTGCGCCAGATGCAGCATTGGGCCGAAAAACTGACCACCGACGGCCATTTCGGCGAGGTCGAGCAGCTGATTCATCAGATCGCATTCGGCGAGTACCTGTCCCAGATCCACGGTGGCATCCAGATGAACCAGGGCGAGGTCGTGCGCCTTGCCGACATGGGCCTGCATCAGGACGAACGCCGCGCCATGCTTACCGAAACGGTCGAACGGCTGATGCAAGAGGCAAACAGCCCTGCCGCCCGCACCCGCCTTGTCGAACTGATGGAAGAACGGCAGGCCGAGGTGACCGTGGGGCGCACGGGTCTGGACGAAGAACTGGAAATGATCCGCGACCAGTTCCGCCGCTACGCCGTGGAGCGTGTTCTGCCGGATGCCCACGAATGGCACCTCAAGGACGAATTGATCCCGATGGAAATCATCGAGGAACTGTCCGAGATGGGCGTCTTTGGCCTGACCATCCCCGAGGAATACGGCGGGCTCGGCCTGTCCAAGGCCTCGATGTGTGTCGTCTCCGAGGAACTGTCGCGCGGCTATATCGGTGTCGGCTCGCTCGGCACCCGGTCCGAGATCGCCGCCGAACTGGTGATCGCGGGCGGCACGGATGAGCAAAAGAAAAAATGGCTGCCGAAGCTGGCCAGCGGAGAGATCCTTCCGACCGCCGTCTTTACCGAACCGAACACAGGTTCCGACCTTGGCAGCCTGCGCACCCGCGCGGTCAAGGATGAGAACGGCGACTACAAGGTCACCGGCAACAAGACTTGGATCACCCATGCCGCGCGCACCCATATCATGACGCTGCTGGCGCGCACCGATCCGTCGACGGACAACTACAAAGGTCTGTCGATGTTCATCGCCGAAAAGACCCCCGGCACCGATGAGACCCCCTTCCCAACCGAGGGCATGACCGGCGGTGAAATCGAAGTGCTGGGCTATCGCGGCATGAAGGAATATGAACTCGGCTTTGACAACTTCCACGTCAAGGGCGAGAACCTGCTGGGGGGCGAGGAAGGCAAGGGTTTCAAGCAGTTGATGGAAACCTTTGAAAGCGCCCGGATCCAGACCGCCGCCCGCGCCATTGGCGTTGCGCAATCGGCGCTGGATGTCGGGTTGCAATACGCCATCGACCGCAAGCAGTTCGGCAAGCCACTGATCAACTTTCCCCGCGTCTCGGGCAAGCTGGCGATGATGGCAGTCGAACTGATGATCGCGCGCCAGCTGACCTATTTCTCGGCCCGCGAAAAGGACGAGGGCCGCCGTTGTGACCTCGAAGCCGGCATGGCCAAACTGCTGGGCGCGCGCGTGGCCTGGGCCGCCGCCGACAATGCGCTGCAGATCCACGGCGGCAACGGATTTGCGCTGGAATACACCGTGAGCCGCATCCTCTGCGACGCCCGCATTCTCAACATCTTCGAAGGCGCCGCCGAGATTCAGGCGCAGGTGATTGCGCGCCGCCTTCTCGCCTGATCCACCAAACCGACAGTCCTGGGGCCTCGCCTTCCCGGCGGGGTCCTTTTTCGTTGTTCTTTGGTTTTCCAAATACCTCGGGGGAGTCGCGGCCTGCCGCGACTGGGGCAGCGCCCCCCTCTTGCGATGCCCAACCTGATCCGGATCAAGGAACAACAGCGCCCGACATGCTCTTGAGGCACCAAACACACCTCAGGAGCCCCCATGTCCTTCACCGAAAAATTCGCCGAAACCCGCAACAATCTGCGTGGCTTGCGCAAGGCAATCCCCGAGACCTTCGCGGGGTTCGTTCAGATGGAACAGGCCGCCAGCGCGGACGGCGCCCTGACCCACCAGCAAAAGGAACTGATCGCGCTGGGGATCGCCGTGGCCCTGCGCTGCGAGGATTGCATCATCAGCCACGTCGGCGCCTGCCACCGCGCCGGCGTCAGCCGCGACCAGTTGGTCGAGACGCTGGGAACCGCGATCCAGATGTCCGGCGGGCCGGGACTTATGTACGCCTCCAAGGCTCTGGCGGCCTTCGACGAGGTTAGTGCCAGCGCCTGACCGAACTGCGTCAGCCTGTCGCGACGGGATCACATTCCACAAACGTTATATGACTATCAACGTCAATGAAGGAATGACCCGATGACCAGATATCTCGCACTTGCACTCGCCCTTGCCGCCGCCCCTGCCTTTGCGCAGCAGGGCAGCCCCGGCGCACATTTCGTCGAAAACTGGGACCTCGACGGAGACGGCAAGGTCACCGTCGAAGAGGCCACAGAGCGCCGCGGCGACGTGTTCTCGTCCTTTGATGCAAACGACGACGGTTTTCTTGATACCGAAGAATACGTGCTTTTCGACGAGGCGCGCGAAGCTGACATGGCACAGAACGGCGCAGACCACGGCGGCCGTCAAGGTCACGGCGGCATGATGCGCGCCGCCGATGACATGCTGTTGGCGCGCAACGACGACGATGGCGATGGCAGGGTCAGCCGTGAGGAATTCACCGCCAACGCCGCCGCATGGATCACGCAGATGGATCGTAACGATGATGGCGTCGTGACAACCGGCGATTTTGGCCGCCGCAGGGGGCAGGGCCAGACTCTGGGCATGGGAATGGGCAAAGCCAAACTCGGCAACTGACATTCGCCAAAGGGCCGCGCGGCGGATCGTCCCCCGCCGCGCGCGCCGTTCAGGACCGCAGGGTGCCGCCGGTGGCCTTGGTCACCTTTTCGACGATCCGGGCTGCAACGGCCTCGATGTCCTTTTCCTTCAACGTCTTGTCCGTCGGCTGCAGCCGCACCGTGATGGCCAGCGACTTCTTGCCCTCGCCCAGACTGCCGCCGATGAACTCGTCAAAGACGCGCACCTCGTCAATCAGGGCCTTGTCCGCCCCGGCGGCCGCGTTCACGACATTCAGCGCCTCGACATCCGCATCCACGACAAAGGCAAAGTCGCGCTCGACCGCCTGCAGATCGTTCAGTTTCAGCGCCGGACGGGTTGCGCCGGATTTGCGCGGCATCGGAACCTGCGCGGGCCACAGGACAAAGCCGACCGCCGGGCCCTTGACGTCCATTGCCTCCAGCGCCTTGGGATGCAATTCGCCAAAGACACCCAGCACCTTCTTGGGGCCAAGGCAGAAACGCCCATGCCGCCCCGGGTGCCACCAGCCTTCGCCGCCGCGCAGGATCTGCATCTTGGCCGGCGCGTTCATGGCCGCCAGAACCGCCTCTGCGTCCGCCTTGGCGTCAAAGAGGTCCACAGGACGCGATGCGCCGTGCACATCCTTCGGCCCGGTCCGCCCGACAAGAATGCCTGCGACCTGAACGTGCTGATCGCCCGGTTCGCCCCCGTCAAAGGCAGCACCGACCTCGAACAGCGCAAGATCGGCAAAACCGCGCGCCTGATTGCGGGCCGCCGCCTGCAGCAGTCCGGGCAACAGAGAGGGGCGCATGTGACTCATTTCGGAACTGATCGGGTTGGCCAGCATATGGGCGTCATCGCCGCCGCCAAACAGTTCGGCCGAGGCCTGGTCGATAAAGCTGTAGGTCACGCATTCATTGTAGCCAAGGGCCGCCGCGGTGCGCCGCGCGGTGCGTTCCCGCACCTGCATCGGCGACAGGACCGGGCGCGGGATGCCGTCCGTCAGGCGCGGCAGCGGCTTGCCCTGCAGCTTGGTCAGCGAGGCGACGCGCGCCACTTCCTCGACCAGGTCCGCCGCGCCCTGAACGTCGGGGCGCCAGGACGGAACATGTGCCATGTCGCCCTCCATGCGGAAGCCCAGCGCCTCCAGCGTGGCGCGCTGCTCCTCTGCCGGGATCGCCATGCCGACCAGCGAAACAACATGATCGGTGTCCAGCTTGTAGGCGCGATCCACCACCGGCACCGCGCCCGCGACCACGACCTCCGAAGCCTCGCCGCCGCAGAGGTCGAGGATCATCTGCGCCGCATCCTCCAGCGCCTGCATGTTGTAGGCCGGGTCGATCCCGCGTTCGTTGCGATAGCGCGCGTCAGAGTTGATCTTGAGCACACGCCCGGTGTGCGCGATCTGGATACCATCCCAGACAGCGGCCTCGAGAAAGACGTTCACGGTCTCCTCGGTGCAGCCGGTGACCAGCCCCCCCATGATGCCGCCGATGGATTCGATCCCCGCGTCGTCAGAAATGACCACCTGACCGTCAGAGAATGTGTAGGTCTTTTCATCCAGCCCGACAAAGGTCTGACCAGCCTTGGCGCGATGCACCCGCAGGTTGCCCTTGACCTTGTCCGCGTCAAAGACGTGCAGCGGGCGGTTGCGGTCAAAGGTGAAGAAGTTTGTCACATCGACCAGTTTGGAAATCGGGCGCAACCCGATGGCGCGCAGCCGGTCCTGCAGCCACTGCGGGCTGGGGCCGTTCTTGATGCCCCGGATCAGCCGGCCGGCAAAAACCTCACAGCCGTCGGTCCGCGTATCCTCGTCAATGGAAATGGTGATCGGGCTGGCGAAGGTTCCCGGCACGGTCTCGACCGCCATCGGTTTCAAAGTGCCGAGCCCCCGCGCGGCAAGGTCGCGGGCGATGCCATGCACGCCCAGGGCGTCCTGCCGGTTTGGCGTGATCCCGATTTCGATCACCGGATCGACCTTGGCCGGATCGTTCTGCGCCAGCCAGTCGGTGAACATGTCGCCGACATTGCCCGAGGGCAATTCGATGATGCCGGTGTGTTCGTCCGAAAGTTCCAACTCTCGTTCCGAGGCCATCATGCCATAGCTTTCGACACCACGGATATTGCCCACCGACAGGGTCAGGTCGATGCCGGGCACGTAGTCGCCCGGCTTGGCCAGCACGACCGTGATCCCGGCGCGCGCATTGGGAGCGCCGCAGACGATCTGCTTCACGCCGTCATCGGTCTCGACCTGGCAGACCCGCAGGCGGTCGGCATCCGGGTGCTGTTCGGCCTCCAGCACCTTGGCCAGCGTAAAGCCGGACAGCCGCGCAGCCGGGTTCACGACCTCTTCGACCTCCAGCCCCAGGTCGGTCAGGGCCTCGGCGATTTCATCAACCGTGGCCGTGGTGTCGAGGTGCTCCCTGAGCCAGGAGAAGGTGAATTTCATCGGTCCGTGCCTCGCATCGCCGTCGTCGTGTCGCGCCGTGATTAGCGGATCGGTCGGGAGGAGGAAAGAGGCACCAGTCAAGGATCGTCCACGCCGGGCCGTTACAGCCCGGGACACGCACGGCGATTGCCCTACAGCATGGACCGCAGCATCGCCGTGTTGCCCTGTATCACCGAATTCAGTTCGACCATCCGGGCAAGACGCTGCTCGATCTCATTCTGGCATTCGTCCAGTTGTTCAACGATACCCACTAGCGCGGTGCCGGAGTTTGACAGGGCCGCGCTTTCAATCTTGCACATCATGCGGGTCGAACTCAGTCCCGTCACATAGCGTTTCATGTCCAATACGCTGCGGGCAAATCGCTTTGCCTCTGCCTCGACACTGACCAGCGAGGCGACGGTCTCGCTCAGGAATTTCTGGCGATGGGCCGCCACTTCGGCAATCTCGGCCTTCATGTCGATGCTGTCTGGATAGGGTGCGGTGACGTCGTCAAAAACCTCGATCATTTCATGTTCGACCGCGGTGGCAAAGCTGAGGAACTGACCGGTCAGGATGGCATCGCGAATGCGGGCAAGGACGCAGGTCTCTCCGGTGACAAAGGTGTTCACCCAGGTCGTCATCTCCTCCAGCATCTGGCTGTAGTTGACAGAGATTGCGCTGATCGGGCCACCGGCGTTTTCCAGCCGCGAGGCGATAATTCGCATGTTCATCGGCACGGTTCGGATTGCCATGAACGCCTCTGTCAGGTCCGATGTTTCCGCCTGCACCTGCTCGATCGCGCGGGACATATCGAGGAACCGACGCTGAAGCGGGTCCATGTCACGGCCCAGCTGTTTGGCGCGCGCGTCATATTCCGTTGCCAGCGCATGGCTCTGGAACGCGCCGTAATCGACGAACCCCTGCGCGCGCACCGCCTGCAGCAGGAGAGCGGCGCTGTCCCGTGGCGTAAGCCCTTGAGATTGTTCCTGTACCAGCAGGTCCGCATAGAGACCGGACACTACCCTGAACAGGTCAGACGAGGGTTTGAGCCGGGTCGAGATATATCCCCCCTCCGCCGGCGAGACGAGCGCGAAGACCCAGTAATACCGCCCTGACTTGCATCGGTTCTTGACGTAGGCCCCCGTCGGTTTGCCCTCTTTCAACCGGTCCCAAAGCAATTGAAACACGCCTTTGGGCATGTCCGGATGGCGAATGATCTTGTGCGGGGCGCCCAGCATTTCGTCCCAGTCGTAGGCGGCAACGCGCTGAAAGACATTGTTGCCCGCCTTGATCACGCCGCGCCCGTCCGTGCGCGAATAGAACAATTCGTTCAGATGGAACTGCGCCTCTGAGGCGGAAAAACTGGAATCGGCGGTAAACCGCGGTTTATGTTCCGTCATGACCTGACCCTGTTTGCATTTGGCGGTGCCGGCATCATCCATCCCAATCCCTGCCAAAGGATGAAAACCGGCCCACGGGCGCCGATGCCCTGCCGAGCTCCTTGTTCACCTGGCCGACCGCAGCATGGCGGTGTTGTTCTGCACCACGGCATTCAGATCCATGACCTTGGCCAGACGCTCTTCGATCTCGGCCTGGCAGATGTCCAATTGCTCGACGATGCCATTCAGCGCCGTGCCGGAACTGCTCAGGCTGGCATTTTCGATCTTGCACATCATCCGCGTCGAACTGAGGCCGGTGACATAGCGTTTCATATCCTGAACGCTATGGGCAAAGCGCCGGGCCTCACGCTCTACCGAGGTCAGCATTTCGGCAGTCTGCCTGCCGAATTTCTGCTCATGGCCGCGAACGATGTCGGTTTCCCGAGAAATATCCACGGTGTCGGGATAGTCGTAGGACGAGGCGGAGAAAACGTCGATCATTTCGCGTTCGACCGCCGCGGAGAAAGCCAGGAACTGGCCAGTCAGGATCGCATAGCGAATGCGGGCAAAAACGCAGTCTTCCCCTTCCACGAAGGTTTTCACCCAGGTCGACATTTCTTCCAGCATCTGGCTGTAATTGACCGAAATGGCGCTGATCGGGCCACCGGCGTTTTCCAACCGCGAGGCGATGATCCGCATGTTCATCGGCACCGTGCGGATTGCCTGAAAGGCTTCGGTCAACTGGGACGTTTCCTCTTCGACCTGTGCGATGGCGCGCGACATATCGAGGTAGCGTTTGAGCAATGGATCCATCACCTGCCCCATCTGCCGCGTGCGCGACTCGAATTCGGTCGCAAGGGCGTGGCTCTGAAACGCTTCGTATGTGGGATACCCCAGCGCGCGCAGAGCCTCGCGCAGCCCCGCGGCACTGTCTTTGGGGGTCAGCCCATCCTCGGATTCGCGGCGTGCCAGATCCGTATACAGCGCCTCAACCTCGGCCCGCAGCGGCGAAGTCGGCTTTATCCGGGTTGAAATATACCCATCTTCCCCCGGAGCGGCGAGGGCGAAGACCCAATAATATCTCCCGCAGACGCGGCGGTTCTTGACGTAGGCACCGGTTGGGCGCCCGTCTTTGAGCCGTTGCCAGAACAGTTCGAAAACGCCGCGCGGCATGTCCGGGTGGCGGATGATCTTGTGTGGCGCACCGATCAGTGTGTCCCAGCCGTGTCCGGCGACGCGCTGAAACACGTCATTGCCCGCAAGGATCACACCACGTTTGTCCGTCCGCGAATAGAACGCCTCATTGACTTGAAACATGGCCTCGTTGTTCGACGCGGCCTTGGTAAAAATGGGATCGTGTTCGGACATGCCCGGCTCCTTGTTGCGGCGACCTTAGGGCGTGATCCCTTTTCGAATACTGAACAGCGAAGCGCCGCGATCTCTCGCGGCGCCTGCATTGTATTGGCAATTTTAGGAAACAGACCCTCTGGGCCAGTCAGCCCGGGCTCATGCCGCGCATCCTCTCGGACCGGCGCCTCAGGATCTCGACCGTGGTCAGGAGCGCAATGGAAATCCCCACGAGGATCGTCGCCACGGCCAGAATCGTCGGGCTGATCTGTTCGCGCAAACCGGTGAACATCTGCCATGGCAGCGTTTGTTGCTTGGCCGAGCCGACAAAGATCACCACAACCACTTCGTCGAAGGAGGTGATGAAGGCGAATAGCCCACCCGAGATGACGCCCGGCAGGATCAGCGGCATCTGCACCCGGAAGAAGGTGGTTACCGGGTCCGCCCCCATGTTCGCCGCCGCCCGGGTCAGCGAACGGTCGAACCCGACCAGCGTTGCGGTCACCGTGATGATCACAAAGGGAATACCCAGCGCCGCGTGGGCCAGAACCACGCCCGTCAGCGTCCCTTGCAGGCCGATCCGCGAGTAGAAGAAGTACATGCCCGCCGCCGAGATGATCAGTGGCACGATCATCGGCGAGATCAGGATCGCCATGATCGCCCGGCGAAAGGGCACGTGCTCGGACGACAAGCCGATTGCCGCCAGGGTGCCAAAGCTGACCGATAGCAAGGTCGCGAGGGGCGCGATGATCAGCGAATTGCGCAGCGCCTGCTGCCATTCACTGGAGGTCAGGAAGTCGCGGTAATGCTTGAGGCTGTACCCTTCGGGATCGAAGCGCAGCATTTCCGGCGTGAAGGTAAAGAAATCCTCGGCGTTGAACGAAAGTGGCATCACCACAAGGATCGGCGTGATCAGAAAGACAAAGATCGCGCCGCAGAGCACCCGGAAGCTGTAGTGCCATAGCACCTGCCCGCTGGTCAGGTAAGGGGGCAGCGGAACGCGGTAACGCCCGTTGCCGACCCAGTAGGTGAACCAGCCGAAGAACCACCCGAAAAGACCACCGACGACCAGACCAGGCAGACCGCCCAGCAGGAAACCGGCAACCGCCATCAAGGCAACCAGCGCCCATTTGGCCGTCTTCTCCAGCCCCGGGTCCAGGACCTCCAGCAGGACATAGGCAATGGCCGCCAGCAGGACAAATCCGGCGATCAGCCCCAGAAGGACAGAACCGTTTGCGGCCCCGACGAATATGCCGGCAAACGCGCCCGAAGCTCCGACCACCGGAGCGGCGAAGGAAATCGGCTGTTTTACGGCAGCGGTTTCTACGGCCATGGATCAGCCCTCCTGCTTGGTCTGCAGGCACGCGGCATCGGCGCGCGCCTTGTCAATGGCGGCCTGCATCATGTGCGGCCGGAAATCACGATTGTTGTAGACGCGGTAGCCCTGCACGGTCCCGGCCAGGGCCAGCCCGGTGGAAACCAGCACGACCCAGGGTTTGCCGGTGGTCGCCCACGACCCGACCGCCATGCACCCGGCGGCAAGCGCAGTTCCCGTCATCGGGCGTACCAACGCCCAGCCACGGAAGGAAAAGACCGGCAATGCAAAGCTGAACAGGCCCACTGCCGCCGCCGTCAGCTTTGGATCCAACGCGACCATTTTGCCGTGCATGACCAGCGACAGGAGATACCCTGCCGCAAGTCCGCCAATCACCCAGAGCAGCCCGTGTTCATAGCGCCCGCTTGCCCAGAGTCTTTCCCACATCGGGTCGCCCGGCTCACCTTGCAACTGTGCCATGGTCACCCTCCAAGCTTTACGTTGTCGATGCCGACGATGCGGTCATAGAGGTAGTAAAGCAGCAGCACGACCGCCAGCAGGATGGTCCCCAGCGCCGCGGCGAGACCCCAGTTCAGCGAAGACGAGATGTGATAGGCGATCCGGTTCGAGATGAACGTACCGGTGGTGCCGCCCACAATCTCAGGCGTGATGTAATAGCCGATCGACAGGATGAAGACGAGGATACTGCCCGCGCCGATGCCCGGCACCGACTGCGGGAAATAGACCCGCCAGAAGGCCGTCCAGTTGGTCGCACCCAGCGATTTCGCAGCGCGGACGTAATAGGGCGGGATCGTCGACATGACCGAATACATCGGCAGGATCATGAAGGGCAGCAGGATGTGCGTCATGGCGATGATCGTGCCCAATTGGTTGTTGATCATCACAAGTCGGGCCGCATCATCGACCAGCCCCAGCCAGACCAGCACGTCGTTGATCACCCCCTGTTGCTGCAACATCACCTTCCAGGCCGAGGTCCGCACCAGGAGCGAGGTCCAGAACGGCAGCAGGACGAGGATCATCAACAGGTTGGCCGTGCGCATCGGCAGGTTCGACAGCAGGAAGGCCACCGGGTAGGACAACAGGATACAGCTGATGGTGATGACCATCGACATGAACATGGTGCGCTTGAACAGCAGGCCGTAGATCCGTTCGTCGTCGTCCCGCATCGCCGGGCCGTCCGGCGTTTTCTGCATGTCGACCGCGTTCAGGAAATACCCGCTGGTGTAAGCCGGGCTGTAGGTCTGGATCGTTTGCCAGACCTCGACGCCCAGCCAGTCTTCGTCGATGTCCTCGAACGCGGCTTTCAGTTCGACGGTTTCAAAGTCCGGCGATTTGACCAGCGCATCCAGCGCCTTGACCTCTTCCGCCAAAGGTCCGCTGTAGGTCGAAAAGTCACCCTCCCGCAGGTCTTCGTAAAGGCGGGTATAGACGATCGACCAGGGATCCTCGTCAAAGGGGCTTTCATTCTCGCTCTGCACAAACTCCGCGAAAGAGCTGTAGATCTCGGCGGTGCGCGGCAGCATCTCACCGATGTCCTCGCTCATGACGAAGGCGGGAAGTTCCTCGTCAAAGTCGGCACCGCTTTCCTTTGCCGCTGCCCTGGCGTCCAGCCAGTCCTGAAAGGCGGCGGCGCTGTCGGGGGCGGCCATCAGCAGCCCCCATCTCTCGGCATCGCCCCAGGCCTTGTCGACGTCCTCGAACTGATCCTGATATTCTTCGCCGATATCGTCCAGCCCGCGCCCCGACTTGCGGAACAGAGAGGAGACACCGGTCAGTTCATAGTTCAGGCGGCTTCCGAGGCGGGTGTGAAGCTTGTTCTCGGCGGCGATGAAGATATCGGTATAGGCCGCATCAAAAACCGCGTCCGGCGGCAGTTCGCCGCTTTTTCCGTCCCAATCCTTCAGCGCATCTGTGGTGCGGGGCAGTGTTTCCTGCACGATCTGGTTTTCGACCGAACGGAACAGCATGTCCGCAATCGGAGCGATGAAGGTTACAAGCACAAACAGCAACAGTGGCGCAATCAGTGCCAGCGCCCGCAGTTTCTGCGCCCTCAGCGCCCGCGCCAGACTGCGCTTTAGCGGGGTTCCGTCTGCGGACAGCATTGGCCCGGTTTGTGTCGCGTCGCTCATGCTGCGCCCTCCACGAGAATGATTGTGCCCTCGGAATGGGCCTGTCGGATCTTGACCAGATTCTGGTATTCCGGGTCGGAATACGCCGCGCGGGCGGCGTCATAACTGGGGTAGGCGATGACCACATGCCTCTCGCCGGTTTGACCTTCGAGCACTTCGAACTTGCCGCCACGAACGATGTAGCGGGCCCCAAAGCCTCGCATGATCGGCGTGTTTCCGGTCACATAGGGTTTGTAATTTTCGGGGTCGTGCACGGTCACATGGGCCATCAAATAGCCCAGCGGTGCATCCCCTGCCGGTTCCGGCAGGTCCTCGTCATTGCCTTCGACCACCATGATCGTACTGTCCGCCGAGGCGCGCCGGATTGCGGCGACCTCCTGATAAGCCGGATCCTGGTAAGAGGCCAATGCCGCCTCAAAGCTTTCGTATTCGAACAGGATATGGCGCTCTTCGGCCTGTCCCTCGACAACCTCTGACGGACCGCCACGCACCAGGAAACGCCCACCGGACGCCAGAAGGATCGGTGTGTCCTTTTCGACGTATTCCTTGTAGGCCACCGGGTCCGTCACGGTGATATGTCCTATGATATAGCCTTTTGGCATATCGTGTCCCTGTCCCTGCGGGGTATTTGTTGGTTCGTGGCGGGTGGTGCCCGCCACGAACGGTTTTCAAAGCCGGGCGGCCAAAAGACCGCCCGTCACCAGCCCTTACTGCGCGAGCCAGGCTTGGAACTTCGCGTCGATGTCGTCGCGATAGTCCGCCCAGAACTCGTAGTTGTAGAGCAGTGTGTTCTGGGCATTGTTCGGGTCGGTCGGCATATGCGGCGCCATGTCGATGCCCAATTCGGCGTGCTGGCCGACCAGCGGCGCCGAGCTATTCCGCGCCGGGCCGTACGAGATGTACTTGGCCTGATCCGCCAGACGCTGGGTGTCCGTCGCGAAATTCAGGAAGTCCATCACGCGCGCGAGACGGTCTGCCGGAAGGCCGGCGGGAACGATCCAGCCGTCCAGGTCGAACACCTGCGCGTCCCACAGCATCGCCACCGGCTGGTCCTGCTCCTCGATGACCGAGAACAGGCGACCGTTGTAAGTCGAGCCAATGAAGATCTCGCCATCCGCCAGCAACTGCGGCGTATCGGCGCCGGCGTTCCACCAGACCACCTGATCCTTGATGGTGTCCAGCTTCGCCAGCGCGCGGTCCTGACCTTCGTCGGTCTCAAGAACGTCGTAGACGTCTTCCTTGGCGACGCCGTCACACATCAGCGCCCATTCCATGTTGTTGATCGGGCGCTTTTCCAGCGACCGCTTGCCCGGATAGGTTTCCAGGTCGAAGATGGCGCAGACGTCCGACGGAGGCTCCACGCCTTCGGGCACCAGGTCCGTGCGGTAGCCGAAGGTCGTCGAATAGACGATCTGGGGAATGTAGCAGTCGGAAACGATCAGGTCTCCAAAGTCATCACTGGCAACGGTGCCGTCTGGCGCAGCGGCCAGAACCTCGTCATGGTCGATTTCCATCGCCAGACCTTCGTCGCACAAGCGGATCGCCGAAGCGGCGGTCACGTCCACGAGGTCCCAGGTCACGTTGCCGGCCTCGTTCATGGCGCGCAATTTGGCCACAGCTTCGGCCGAGCTTTCGTCCCAGGACACGGACACGTCGGGGTGCATCTCCAAGTAGGGCTCGACATAGGCCTTTTGCTGCGACGACTGGTAGGCACCGCCCCAGCTGACAAGCGTCATGTCCATTGCCATTGACCCGTGGCTTTCAGCATGGGCTGCGACCGCAGCAACGGTCAGTGCAGTACTTGCCAGAAGAGTTTTGGTCAGTTTCATTGTTTGCTCCCTTGTTAAGTCCCGAATTTTGCGGGGGCTGGGCTCGGTTCATTTTCACCCGCTCGGCCTTGCGGCAAAGCGCAGGGCGGGTTTGTCCCGCCCTGCCCACGTTCGTATGGTTACTTGACCAGCCAGGATTGGAAACGTGCCTCCACGTCGTCCTGATTGTCAGACCACCATTCGATATTGTTCACCAGAAAGTTCTTCTGGTTGTCGGGATTGGTCGGCATGTGCTGTGCCATGCCAATCCCCAGTTCGGCGTGATCCCCGACCAGCGGTTGCGACGAGGCGCGCGCCGGACCGTAGGAAATCCACTTGGCCTGATCGGCCAGACGCTGGGTGTCGGTGGCGAACTTCACAAAGTCCAGCACCCGCGCCAGACGGTCTTCGGGCAGATCGGCCGGGATGATCCAGCCGTCAAAGTCGAAGACCTGCCAGTCCCAGAGCATCGCAACCGGCTGATCCTGTTCCTCGATGACCGAGAACAGGCGACCATTGTAGGTCGAGCCCATGACGATTTCGCCATCGGCCAGCAGCTGCGGTGTGTCAGCACCGGCAGACCACCAGATAACCTGATCCTTGATCGTGTCCAGCTTGGCCAGCGCGCGCTCCACGCCGCCGTCCCCGTCCAACACGTCGTAAAGGTCGTTCTTGGCGACCCCGTCACAGAGCAGCGCCCATTCGAGATTTTTCTTGGGCCGCTTTTCAAGTGCGCGCTTGCCGGGGAAGTTTTCAAGGTCGAACAGCGCGCACAGGCTGTCCGGAGTCTTGTCTCCCCATTCGGCCACATCGGTCCGGTATCCGAAGGTTGTGGAGAACACGATCTGCGGAATGAAGCAGTCATTGATGAGAGTCGGGCCAAAATCGTCTTTCACACCGGTGCCATCATCGCCCGGCGCCAGCATTGCCTCAAAGTCGATTTCCATCGCCAGCCCCTCGTCACACAGACGCTGGCTGTCCGGGCCTTCCACATCGACAAGGTCCCAGGTGATGTTTTCGGCTTCGGCCTGAGCCCGCAGTTTGGCCACGGCCTCGTTGGAACTCTCGTCCCAAGTGATGCTGAGCCCCGGGTGCATTGCTGCATAGGGTTCGGCATATGCATTGACCTGCGAGCGCTGGTACGCACCGCCCCAGCTGACAAGGATCAGGCTGTCAGCCATGTCCTGTGCCGCCGCGACGCCGGCAGTCAGCACAAGTGCGGAGCCGGCCATCAAGGTCTTGGTGAGCTTCATAAATTACTCCCTGCTGTACCCGTGATTACGAATGAGAGCCGGGGTCCGGGTCAACGACCGGCCTTTCCATGCCCGCCCTGCGTCACCACGACAAGGGGCGGCACAAACCAAATCAGTTCGCGTCCAGAGCGCGACAATCCTCCGGCTGCCAGCCGATCTCGACCGTGCTTCCGGGCTCCATCCGGGTCTGGCCGGGGGCGTTTCGCGTCTTCACGACGAAGTTGTCATTTCCCGCGACCCGCAGACGGGTGCGGAAAATGTCACCCATATAGATGAACTCCAGCACCTCGGCTTTCAGCAAATGGGCGTCGGGGTTCAGACGGGACTTGTCGAACTCGACGCGTTCGGGACGGATCGAGACCCGTGTACGTTCCCCGACAGAGCTGACGTTGACCGGGGTGGCATCCAGGATCGAGCCGTCGTCCAGCTTGACCACGCAGGTATCGCCCTTGATCTCGGAGACGACGCCCTCCAGCGTGTTGTTCTCGCCGATGAACTGCGCGACAAAGCTGTTCTGCGGCTTTTCGTACAACTCATCCGGCGGCGCGAGCTGCTGAATGCGGCCATCGTCGAACACCGCGACGCGGTCGGACATTGTCAGCGCTTCAGTCTGGTCGTGGGTCACGTAAACGGTTGTGATGCCAAGGCTGTGCGCGAGGTTGGTGATCTCGAACTGCATATGTTCGCGCAGCTGCTTGTCCAGCGCGCCCAGCGGTTCGTCCATCAGCACCAGTTCCGGCTCGAACACCAGCGCACGGGCCAGCGCGATCCGCTGCTGCTGACCACCTGAAAGCTGCGCGGGCCGTCGGCCGCCAAAAGCCCCCATCTGCACCATGTCCAGCGCGCGCTTGACCTTGGCCTCGCGGTCGGACTTGCCCAGTTTCCGCACTTCCAGCGGGAACGACAGGTTCTCGGCCACGGTCATATGTGGGAACAGCGCGTAGTTCTGGAACACCATGCCGATGCCGCGCTTGTGCGGCGGAATGTTGTTGATGCTCACGCCGTCCAGCTTGATCTCGCCGTATGTGGCAGTCTCAAAGCCCGCCAGCATCATCAGGCAGGTCGTCTTGCCCGACCCGGACGGCCCGAGCATCGTCAGGAACTCGCCCTGGGGCATGCTCAGGTTGAGGTCCTTGACGACAAGCGTTTCGCCGTCATAGCTCTTTTGCACGCGCTCGAACGCAACAAATGCGTCGGCGCCAGATCCATCAGCCACGTAGTGCTCCTCGTCTGTTGTCCCGCGGATGTTTCTCCGCTTTGTTGGCTCCAGACTAAAGCGCGGTCGGGCCACACTTGCAAGCGACTCACGGGATTCTGCGTATTGCATGCACAATTCCGAAACATTTGATCACAAAAGCAGCTGCAATCGGGCAGGTCGCATCGCCTGATCACGCGATTCGGGCGTTTGGCCTGCCAGACTAATTTCGCGGCTCCCACATCGGCGCGCGAATGCCCTCGAATTTGCAGGGCACCGTGCGTCTCTGCACCCAATAGCATCACGCGGCAGCTGATCCGCAATGGATCGGTATCCTACCTCGGCGTCGTCTGCACCGGGGACCGAGAGACAATTCCACGCGATCCGGCGTCGTCTCCGTGCCAAACAGATTGCCTCTGCTCAGCCCGCGCCCGATGCCGTTTCCAACTCATTTGGCACGATCAGCCGCGTTCCATATCCGATTCGCTGAGCAATGGCGCGCAGGTGATCAGGGCGGAACGCCAGACAACCTTCTGTCGGATACCCCGGACGCCGCCAGCGATGCAGAAAAATCGCCGAGCCATGGCCCCGCAAGGCGCGCGGCCAGTTCCAATCGGTCAGGATGACCAGATCGTACAGCCGGTCTCCGCGCCGCAGGCGTTCATGGCTGAAAGGATACGGCGCGCGAACCATCTGGTTATAGTCCTCATGTGCGGGGTCGTCCGACCACAGGTCCGATGGCCCGATCGGCACCGCCCAGTCGACAAGCCGCGCCATCCGGTCGGGCCGGTAGAGCAGCCCGACGATGCGATGCACCCCTGCGGGCGTGGCACCATCCCCTTCGCGCTTGTCGGTGCGGACACCGCCCCGCCCAATGGAACAGGGCCAGTGCCGCCCCGCAAAACGCAACCCCATGGGTGTGAGAACCATATCGCCGTTGTTCATCTGATTCCCGGCTCCAGGCCGCCTTCGTCCGCATTCTCGATGTGCCAGAACGCTTGCGCCCCTTCAGGCAGCCGGGCCACTGCTGCCGCCCAGTCCGGCGCCCGGATCGCCCGCCGCAGCGCCCAGGCCACCGCCTCGATACAGGTGTCAGGCGTCAGGTTGTGGTCCTTGCGCAGCGTCTGTGCCTCTTTTGCCATCTCGGCGCGCGTGCCCCATGGCAAAGGCAATTCCTCCGGCACCCAGTCGGCGACAAATATCGCCCGCGGCACGCAGGGCAGGACACTGGCAAATACCAGCCCCTCTACCGCTGTCACCCGGCGCCGAAACACATGGAATACCCCGTCCAATGCCGTGTAGGCCATGTTGTCGGACTCGAGGTCCATGCGGTCCTTGAGGTCGTCCAGAATAGCCTGGTACTCACGGCTGGCGTGGCGATAGGGTCCAAGGTTGCGGCATCTCACGCGGCCTCGGCGCGACCGATCCGCCCCATGACGTCAGCCGCAATCTCGAACGAGCGCAGCCGCGCCGCATGTTCGTGGATCTGCCCCGTCAAAATCACCTCGTCCGGCTGATACCTGTCGATCAGGCTGCGCATCTGGGCCTCGACCTGGGCCGGATCCCCCACCGCGCTGATTTGCAAAGCCGCGTCCAGCGCCGGCATCGCGCCCGCAGGCACCACCGCAGACAGATCGTCAACCGGTGCGGGCAGTTTGCCCGGCATGCCCGTCCGCAACCGGTAGAAGGCCTGTTGCATGGTGGTCCGCAGCCGCCGCGCCTCGGCCTCTGTCTCGGCGGCAAAGACGTTGATCGCCATCATCGCATGGGGCCGGTCCAGCGTCTCGGAGGGCTTGAAGTAGCGTCGATACACCTCCAACGCCTGCTCCAGCATCTGCGGTGCGAAATGGGACGCAAATGCATAGGGCAGCCCCAGCAGCGCCGCCACCTGCGCGCCATGCAGCGACGACCCGAGGATCCACAGCGGCACCTGCGTCCCCTCCCCCGGCAACGCCCGAACCGGGCGGCCCTCCTGCGGCGGGCCCAGCAGGTCGCGCAACTCGGCCACTTCTTCGTGAAAGCGTTCGGCCCGTGACTGGTTCACCCCCAGGGCGCGCATGACCGCATGGTCTCCGCCCGGCGCCCGGCCAAGGCCAAGGTCGATTCGGTCCGGATACAGCGTCGCGAGGGTGCCAAAGGCTTCGGCCACCGCCAGCGGCGCGTGGTTGGGCAGCATGATGCCACCGGCCCCGACCCGCATGTGGCGCGTCACCCCGGCAACGTGGCCGATCAGCACCGCCGTCGCCGCAGAGGCGATACCGGGCATGTTGTGATGCTCTGCCATCCAGTAGCGATGATAGCCCCAGTCTTCGGCCTGGCGCGCCAGATCGCCCGTGTTGCGCAATGCATCGGCGGCCGTGAAACCTTCGGGAACGGGCGAAAGATCGAGCAGGGAATAGTGCATGGGACAGACTCCTTTGCAGGCAAAGCTAAGCACTGCGTCCGCAGGCACAAGCCCGGGTCACGTCACAACAGATGCCCGGACTTCGCCGCCTTGACCGCCAGGTAGCGCGCATTGAATTCCGTCTCACCCACCTTCAACGGAACACGTTCCGAGACACGGATGCCGCAATTCTCCATCATCGTCATCTTCGCGGGATTGTTGGTCATCAACCGCACCGAAGAGAAGCCCAGCTTTTGCAGGATCTGTGCACCCAGTCGGAAATCGCGCTCGTCATCCTCGAAACCGAGCCGGTGATTTGCCTCGACCGTGTCAAAGCCCTGATCCTGCAGTGCGTAGGCACGCATCTTGTTGGCCAGTCCGATGCCGCGCCCCTCCTGCTGCAGGTATAGCAGCACCCCGGCCCCTTCCTGCCCCATCTGCATAAGCGCGGCGTTCAACTGCGGCCCGCAATCGCATTTCAGGGATCCCAGCAGATCGCCGGTGAAACAGGCCGAATGCAGACGCGACAGCACCGGCTGATCGCGGTCCGGGCGACCGATCTCGATGGCGTAATGCTCTTCGGATCCATCCGCAGGACGATAGATGTGCAGCCGCGCGTTTTCCGCCGCACGCAGCGGCACGCGGGCGGAGACCACGTGGCTCAGCCCAGGCACAGCGTCCAGCACCGGGGCCGCTTCACCGGCCTCGATCACCGCAAGCCCTTCGGCCTCCGGCACTCCGTCGGCGACCGGCACCACCAGGGCCGCAGGCAGCAACCGCGCGCCTTTGCAAAGTTGCAGGGCAAGGCGATGCAACGCCGCATCGCCATCGCGCCGGGTCTGCAGGGGTCCCTTCATCGGGTTGGACAGATCATCCGCAGGATCGGACAGTTCCTGCACCCAGGACAACCTTGCGCCCTCGGGCACCACCACACGGGCTACATCACCATCGTAAACCCGCGCTTTCAGCGTCGCCGCGCGCCGTCCGGTCAGGGCCAGATCCAGAGGACCCAGCGCCTGCATGGCCTGCAATCGTGCCGCGCCCAGCGTCTCGGCGGAGGCGACCAACACCACGCCACCTTGTCCGCGCAACGCCACCGGAACGCCCATCCGCAGATCCGCCCGCGCCCGCGCGAGCCGTTCATTCAGGTCTGCCCCCAGTCGCACAACCGCCCCTTTCGCCCGTCAACTTACCGAATTCTGTAACAATTCCGCCTCAGACACACGAGGCCGTGATTGGCTTGCAGCAAAGCTTGCCGGAGGCGCACATTGTCCACATCTGCTCAGAAACGCAACACGGAGTCCCGGAAGCATGGCACAGTTGAGAAACATCCTTTTGGTCGACGATGACGAGGACCTGCGCGAGGCGCTGGCCGAGCAGTTGATCATGACCGAAGACTTCGAAGTCTTCGAAGCCGATGCAGGGGCCTCTGCCATGGCGCGTGCCAAGGAGCAGATCTATGACCTGATCATCCTTGACGTCGGCCTGCCCGACACGGACGGGCGCGAGCTATGCCGTTTGATGCGCAAGCAGGGGGTCAAATCCCCGATCATCATGCTGACCGGCCACGACAGTGACAGCGACACGATCCTTGGCCTCGACGCAGGTGCCAACGACTATGTGACCAAACCGTTCAAGTTTCCCGTCCTTCTGGCCCGTATCCGCGCACAGCTGCGCCAGCACGAACAGTCCGAGGACGCGGTTTTCACGGTCGGTCCCTATACCTTCAAACCCTCGATGAAGATGTTGGTCACCGACGATGAACGCAAGATCCGCCTGACCGAGAAAGAGACCAACATCCTCAAGTTCCTCTACCGCTCGACCGAAGGGGTCGTGCCGCGTGACACGCTGCTGCACGAGGTCTGGGGCTACAACGCCGGGGTGACGACCCACACGCTGGAGACACATATCTACCGCCTGCGGCAAAAAATCGAACCTGACCCTTCAAACGCACGCCTGCTGGTGACGGAATCCGGTGGCTACAGGCTGGTCAGCTGACCGGAGCGCAACCATTGGTCGCAACATCCTAAAGTCGCATTGTTCAAATGTGTAATCGGAAAGTAAGGTTATCCAACGTTCGCTTGACGCAGATCAAAGAAACACGGCGCTCGAATCTTAAGGATCGGTACTACAGTTCCCGTCGCATGTGCGGGTCATCACATGCACCTCCCTGTTGGACCTGGCCGGGCACGCTGCCCGGCCTTTTTTTGTCTGACCCTTTAGCGTGCTATCCCTTGTTACGTGTAACGAAGTCGGGCCCCGGCATCCCGCCGAGGCCCTGAGAAGCGTTACCTGAGTGGTCTCCGCAAAAGTCCCTGTGTCATGGCCCGTCCCCGATCCGAACATTTCGCGAGAAAGTTGAGGAACCGTAAAATCTCTTCGCTTCAAAGACAGGCGGATGGGCAGTCAGGATGACGAACCCTGCCGGACCAATGAGTGTTTTTACGCCAACAGGACCAGGGTTCAGGCGCCGGTTCCATTTTGACCGGCATCCATCTGCGCCTCTTCGCGCAGCGTGTCCCGCAGGCTCAGCACCTCATCGCGCAGCCGCGCGGCCTCGGGCATCGAAAGCCCGCTGCTTTCCAGAAAACAGCGCGCAACATCGGCGCTCTGCGCTTGCACGGCGCGGGCCATTTCGGTCAGTCGAATGCGCACCTGCCGCTCATCCCTTGGGTCCCGGGTCCGGGTGACCAGCCCCTTGGCCTCCAGCCTTTTGACCAGCGGTGTCAGCGTGTTCGATGCCAGTTGCATCTGGATCGCCAGCGACCCCAAAGTCTGATCATCCTCACTCCAGAGAGCGGACAGCACCAGGTACTGCGGATAGGTGATCCCCATCGGATCCAGAATGGGTTTGTAGGCCTGTTGCATTGCGTGCCCGGCCGAATAGAGCGCAAAGCACAACATTTCCTGCGGTGAAAGCGACTTCATCATACCGCATGAATAAATCGTGCACGACTAAATCGCAAGGATTGACTTCACGCCGCACAGCACTTTATATCGTGCACGAAATAATCGTCAGAGAGGAGAAGCGCGATGAGTGTTGATACCAAATACTGGACCGAGGCTTGGGCAACCGGCGGCGGGCGCAACGGATCCGCCGGACTGGAATCGGGGATGCTGACATTCACCATGACCAGCCCGACCGAACTGGGGGGGTCCGGCAAAGGCCACAACCCCGAAGAACTCTTCGCCACCGGGTTTGCCGCCTGCTACCTCGGCGCGATGCGCTTTGCCGCGCAAAGCGAAAAGCTGGGCACCGTCCCCGAGGACGCCAAGGTCACCGCGCATGTCGGCATTGGCCCGCGTGACGAGGGCGGCTTTGGCCTCAAGGTCAAACTCTCGGTGTCCATGCCCGGTGTTGACCGCGACGTGGCCGAAAAGATAGCCGAGCGCGGCCATTTCATCTGCCCCTACGCGCATGCCACCAAGGGCAATATCGAGGTCGAGACGGAAATCGTCTGACCCTGTATCGCGGGGCGCGCTCAGGCGTCCCGCGCCTCCAGGAACTGGCGCACTGCCTCCTGAACGTGGCGGAACCGGTCGCCGCCCAGATGCTTGCCGCCATACCAGCGCGTGACGACGACAATCGTGTCGCGCAGATCCTCGCGTTCGAGCATCCGCAGGATCACCAAGCCCGCGCCGCTTTCACCATCATCGTTTTTCAGTGGCCCCTGATCCGTCAGGCAGGCCCATGTATTGTGGGTGGCCTTGGCAAATTTCTTTTTGCGCTTGAGCATCTTCAGAAATGTGGCTGCCTCCTCGGCAGAGGCGCAGGCCCCGCCGGACACCGCGTATCGCGACCCGCGGTCGGTGATGATGTTCTCAAGGATCAACATGCCGCCGCCTCTACCCCACCGCCGGGCCCGCGCCAAGCCGCCGATCTGATCGCAGCAGACCGGCCCGATGCCAGAACGGCGCCGCATGACAGGCATCGCCCAGGAAAAAAGGGCGCCCCCGGCAGGAGCGCCCTTTCCATGTTCCGTCAGAAACTGCCGATCAATCGGCGGCTTCTTCCTTCTTTTCCTTGGCCAGCTCTTCGCCGGTTTCCTGGTCGACCATCTTCATCGCCAGGCGCACCTTGCCGCGATCGTCAAAACCCAGAAGCTTGACATAGACTTCCTGTCCTTCCTTGAGCACATCCGACGGATGGTTCAGGCGGCGGTTCTCGATCTGGCTGACGTGCACCAGGCCGTCGCGCTTGCCAAAGAAGTTCACGAAGGCGCCGAAATCGACGATCTTCACGACCTTGCCCTTGTAGACCTTGCCCTCTTCCGGCTCTGCCACGATCGAATAGATCATGTCATAGGCCTTCTGGATGGACTCACCGTCCGGCGAGGCGATCTTTATGATGCCCTCGTCGTTGATGTCGACCTTCGCGCCCGAAACCTCGACGATCTCGCGGATCACCTTGCCGCCCGAGCCGATCACTTCACGGATCTTGTCGGTCGGGATCTGCATGGTCTCGATACGCGGCGCGTGGACGCTGAACTCACCGGCGGTGGACAGGGCCTTGGACATCTCGCCCAGGATGTGCAGGCGGCCTTCCTTGGCCTGTGCCAGCGCGGTCTTCATGATCTCGGGCGTGATGCCCGCAACCTTGATGTCCATCTGCAGGGAGGTGATGCCGTTCTCGGTCCCGGCCACCTTGAAGTCCATGTCGCCGAGGTGATCCTCGTCACCAAGGATGTCGGACAGGATCCCGTAAGAGCCGTCTTCTTCCAGCACCAGCCCCATGGCCACACCGGCCACCGCTGCCTTCAGCGGAACGCCCGCATCCATCATCGACAACGACCCACCGCAGACCGATGCCATCGAAGATGAGCCGTTCGATTCCGTGATCTCGGACACGACCCGGATGGTGTAGGGGAAGTCGGTCGACGCCGGCAGCACCGCCTGCAGCGCGCGCCAGGCCAGCTTGCCGTGACCGATTTCACGACGGCCTGGGCCGCTTACACGGCCAACTTCGCCGACCGAGTAGGGCGGGAAGTTGTAATGCAGCAGGAAGTTGGACTTGAAGTTGCCGTGCAGGGCGTCGATGAACTGCTCATCGTCGCCGGTGCCCAGCGTGGTCACGACCAGCGCCTGCGTCTCACCGCGGGTGAACAGCGCCGAACCATGCGTCCGCGGCAACATCCCGGTTTCCGACACGATCGGGCGGATCTGGTCCAAGGCGCGGCCGTCAATGCGACGACCGTTCTTGACCACGTCACCGCGCAGCACAATCGACTCCAGCTTTTTCATCGCCGAGCCAAGGTTCGGATCGGCAAGCTGCTCTTCGCTCAGACCGGACTTGATCTCATCCTTGAGGGCGGCAACCGCAGTCACTCGCTCCTGCTTGTCAGAGATCGCATAGGCGGTGCGCATCTTCTCTTCGCCTGCGGCCTTCACCACTTCGTACAACGCCGAATAGTCGGGGGCCTGGAAGTCGAAGGGTTCCTTGGCGGTCTCTTCGGCCAGTGCGATGATCAGGTCGATCACCGGCTGGATGCTTTCATGCGCGAACATGACCGCGCCCAGCATCTCGTCCTCGGTCAGCTCATAGGCTTCGGACTCGACCATCATGACCGCGTCCTTGGTGCCCGCGACAACCAGATCGAGCCGCTGCTCGGGATTGTTGCGCAGCTGGTGCATGTCGTCGACAGTCGGGTTCAGGATGTATTCGCCATCCTCGAAACCGACGCGCGCGCAGGCAATCGGGCCACGGAACGGCGCGCCGGAAATGGTCAGCGCGGCCGAGGCGGCGATCATCGCCACGATGTCGGGGTCATTGACCAGATCGTGCGACAGAACAGTGCACATCACCAACACTTCATTCTTGAAGCCTGGCACGAACAGCGGGCGGATCGGACGGTCGATCAGGCGCGCGGTCAGCGTTTCCTTCTCGGTGGGCCGCGCCTCACGCTTGAAGAAACCGCCCGGGACCTTGCCCGCGGCGTAGTATTTTTCCTGGTAGTGGACAGTCAGGGGAAAGAAATCCTGGCCTTCCTTCTGCTGCCGGGCAAAGGTCACGTTGGCCATGACGGATGTTTCGCCCAGAGTGGCGATCACGGTGCCGTCTGCCTGACGGGCAACCTTGCCGGTTTCCAGTGTAAGCGTTTCTTCGCCCCACTGCAGCGTCTTTTTAACTTCGTTGAACATCAGATATCCTCTTGGAGGCACTCCCAAGCCCTCTCGGGTCCTCCGTTTGCGTGGCGGCCCCATTGCCGCCGACCCCTTCATCATCCCATGCGCCAGGGTCAGAGCGTCACGTCTCAGATGCGCGGGCAATAGCGCGTTTACCCGGAAAAGAAAAGGAAAACTGGCGCGCGACTGCACCGGGGAAATCCGGTCTGCCCCGGGACAGGATGATCCGGTTTTTTCGGTCTGTCCGGGCCGGCATCGCAGCGCGCAAAAACCCTTTGGCCGATGCCCTGAACCGAGGTTTTCGGTCATGGAACAAGAGCCGTGTCGTGCCGTATCTGCGACCACTTGCATGGTGGCTTACGGAAGCCTGCCGATCCCGCAAACCGGGATGCGCCGTGGATCACAACGGTCTGGAAAACCTGTCGAAAATGTAAGCCCGCCGGTTTGCCCGTCAATGTCCGGCGTGCCTTTGCAAAGTCGTTTCGCCAAACCACCGACCGTGGTAAGTGCCGGTCAAACTCCTTTCAAGGTATTCGAATGACCCTACTTCAGATTGCCTCTCTCCTCATCGTCCTTGCTGCCGTCTTCGGCGCGATCAACTACTTCGTTTTCAAATTACCCTCGGCCATCGGCATCCTCGTCGTGGCCTTGCTGTCCTCCATCGCGGCCCTTGGGCTGGATGCCTTCGTGCCATCTCTCACTCTGGCCGAGGATCTGCGCGGCATCGTCACCGGCGTCGACTTTTCCGATACCCTGCTCGAAGGCATGCTGGGGCTCTTGCTGTTCGCGGGCGCGCTGCACGTCAAGCTGTCGGACCTGCGCGCGGTCTGGCCGACCGTCCTGCTGATGGCGACGATCGGGATTGGCCTGTCGACCGCCGTGATCGGGTTCGGTTTTCACTGGCTGACCGGTGCGCCCCTGCTGATCGCGCTGGTGTTTGGATCGCTGGTCTCTCCCACCGACCCGGTGGCGGTTATGGGGGTGCTAAAACAGGCCAATCTGCGCAAGTCGCTGGAAACACAGGTCGCGGGCGAAAGCCTGTTCAATGATGGCGTCGGCTATGTCGTGTTCCTGGTGCTGGTCGGGCTGGCCTTTCCGGCCCTGTCGCACGGGCACGGTGACGCGTCGCACGCCAGCCCGGCCATGGACGCGCTGAAACTTTTTGCCCAAGAGGCGCTGGGGGGCGCGGTTCTGGGGATCGTGCTCGGCTGGCTGACCTTCCGCGTGATGCGGCGGATCGACGACTATTCGCTCGAAGTTCTGCTGACGCTCGCCCTCGCCTTTGGCGGCTATGAACTGGCCATCGCGCTGCATGTTTCCGCCCCAATCGCCGCAGTCTGCGCCGGTTTGCTGATCGGCGATATCGGGGCCAAGCATGGCATGTCCGAGGAAACCCGCGAATACGTCGAGAAGTTCTGGGTGCTGGTGGACGAGATACTGAACGCGGTCCTGTTCATGCTGATCGGGGTCGAGATCTTTGCCGTCGAACTGGAAACCGACATGCTGGTGACCGGGGTGATCTGCATCGGGCTGGCGCTGATCGGACGATTGGCGGCCGTGGTGGTGCCGATCCTGATCCTCAAGCCTTTCCGAACCTTTGCACCCGGTGTCATGCCGATCATGACCTGGGGCGGGTTGAAGGGCGGCATTTCGGTCGCCCTGGCCCTGTCCTTGCCCGAAGGCGAATGGAAACCGCTGATCCTGACCGTCACCTATGTCATCGTCGTCTTCTCGATCATCGTCCAGGGGCTGACCATCGGTCGGCTTGCCAACCGCGTCGGTCGCGAACCGGACCTCGTTTGACGCGCACCCTGGGTCCGCGCCAAACCTGAGGATCGACAGCGGTTGGCCCTCCATCGCCGCCTTCCGCCTGCGCCTGCCGCACATCCTTGGCGGTGAGGACGTGCTTGTTCGTCGCCTTGGCGCCTCCGGCGGCGTAGGTGTCGGTTCGTTGCGCCAATTGACAGGACGCGCATGGAGGTCGGGCTCACGGTCATGAATGCCGCGAACCGCCGAACCGATATTTTTCCTGTCAGACTGCAATTGCACCGACGCCATGTCGAAGCCGATGCACACTCCGTCCAAACAAAAAAACGCCCGCCTCCTTGCGGAGACGGACGCCTGTCCCTCGAACGGGGGAATTCGCTCTCAGCGGCGAACACCCACGCGCTTGATCAGGTCACGGTAACGCGCCTCATCCTTGGCCTTGAGGTAGTCCAGCAGCTTGCGGCGCTGCGCAACCATCATCAGAAGGCCACGACGCGAGTGGTTGTCCTTTTTGTGGGTCTTGAAGTGTTCGGTGAGCGTGGAAATACGCGATGTCAGGATAGCCACCTGCACTTCGGGCGAGCCGGTGTCGCCTTCCTTGGTGGCGTATTCCTTCATCAGGCGGGTTTTTTCTTCCGCAGTAATCGACATCGGGGTCTCCTTTCGGATCAAAGGGTTATGGCACAAGCCGGGATGTCGTCCAGCAAGGCCCGTGGAGAGGTCCGCATTTGCGGATGCGCGCACCTACGCGATTAACCGGCGTTTGACAAGGGCCAGCTGTTCATCCCAGCGACAAGGCCGCCGCCGTGCTTTCCCCGACCATTATGATCGAGGACAGTGGCGGCGCCTCATCCGCATGCAGTCGGCCCAGCGAAGACCCGTCGACGACGATTTCCATCATCTCCGGATCGTCCGGACTGGCGCGCAGTTCCAGCACCGGATCGAGGCTGCCGGCGCTGTCATCGTAGACGATGAGCAGTTGCTCATTTTCGGCGTCGAAGTTCAGAACATCCGATGCGGAGGCACCAGGTGGTTCGGCCGGTGGAACCGATACCTCAAACGCCTCCAGTTGCAGGACATCGGCGACCAGCGCCGGATCGTTCTTTCCCTCAATGCCCGTCCCCTGGAACGGCAGATTGATCAGCCCCATGCGGGCGAACAGGGACCGGCTCTGATCGTAGGCGCCGTCATCGGGCAGCGGCCATTCCGCGCCAACGGCCAAGGGCGCATCCTGTGCGGGCCGGTCGCCCTCCTCCACCGGATACGGACCGCCCGGCGCGTCGCCCGGAACATCGTCGGCCACGCTCTCCTCTTCAAAAGTGCCGGCGCCGACGATCAAGACAGATCCAAGCGCCATCATTCCCAACAAACCCGACAAAAACAACATTGCGACAGACCCGCCATCTGCCCACTTCCACCCAGCCACATCCGGTGCGCATCCCCGTTCGCACGACGATGACTATGGTCCAATCCGGTAAAGCTGGGATTACTCCGAGGGGGTCGATCTTTCGATTTCTTCCACGGTGTCCTCGACCGTGGCTTCGACCTTTTCGTCGATCTCGTCGATGATCGCCGTGGCAAGGTCGCCGAGGATCGGGATGAACTCGAACTGGCTGAGCACGAGCACCGCCGCTGAAACCAGCGCCGTGGCCCCCACCGCCGTCCCGAGGCCCAGCGCCAGCCCACGAATGAACTGCCACAGCGCCAGCCGCCAGATATTGTTGTGGACGCGGACAAAGCGGTGCCGGTTCAGGCGCTGCACCTCGTCGGCCAGCCGCGACATCTCGCCTTTGAGAACATCCATATCGTTTTCAGGCGGCATACCGTACCTCCACTGGCCAAGGCGCGGGTTGCACCGAATAAGAAACATAGAGCGGATGCCGGGGATGCCCGGCTTGTGTCAAGCCCAGATGCCGGACGTCGCCCCTCAGAACCCGCGCAAACCGGGGGCCTGCCCCGTTCAATGCACCATGTACGCCCCAGGCCGCCAATGTCACGTCCGCTTGCTCGGACCAGTCCCGCAGGAGCTCGGGGTTTTCCGGGCCTTCGGGATCCCCGGCCCGGCGCAGATCTTCCGGGCGGGTGGCCCGATAGGCAAAGAGGTTGGCGATCCGCATCGCGCCAAAGCCCAATGCGCGCGCGCGCCTTTGGCATCGTTCGATTGTCGCGTCATTGGCGTGTTCGGTTGCCGTCGAGGGGTTCAGCATCACGTACATCACTTCGGGCCCGGTGGCCCAGACCCGCCGCAGCCCGTAGCGATAGGACCCGCAGGGCGAATACCACGCTGTGCTGACCTGCCCGCCCTGTTCTGCCCGCCGTTCGATCATGACGCCAAGCTGCCCCGCCACGCATCCGGCTGCAAGCCACATTGACAATCAAACGCCTCTGCGGCCCCCTGCCGCCACAACCGCGAGGAAATCATGAACATCGAGATGATCGAAGCCGCTGCGACCCGTGCGAAGGGAGTCACCCGCCGCACGCCGCTGTTGTCGTCACCGGAACTGGACGCCATCGCCGGACGCCGGGTGCTGGTCAAGCCAGAGTGCCTTCAGGTCACCGGCAGCTTCAAGTTCCGTGGCGGCTGGTCCGCCCTGACCGCCCTGCCCGACGCGGTCCGTGCTCGTGGCGTCATCGCCTATTCCTCGGGCAATCACGCGCAAGGCGTGGCCCATGCGGCGCAGCGGCTGGGCGCTCCGGCGGTGATCCTGATGCCTCAGGACGCCCCCGCCGCCAAGATCCAGGGCACCCGGTCCTACGGGGCAGAGGTGGTGCTGTATGATCGCGCCACCCAAAGCCGCGAAGAGATCGGCGCATCCATCGCTGCTGACCGCGATCTGACCCTGATCCGGCCCTTCGATGAGCCGCAGGTGATCGCCGGTCAGGGCACCTGCGGGCTGGAGATTGCCGAACAGGCCGCCGAACACGGCGTGACAGAGGCGGACGTGCTGATCTGTTGCGGCGGCGGCGGGCTGACCGCCGGTATTTCTTTGGCGCTGGAGGCGCGCGCCCCCGGCCTGCGGCCGCGTCCTGCCGAACCAGAGAACTACGACGACACCGCGCGGTCTCTCCGCTCCGGTCAGAGAGAGCGCAATGCGACAGAGGCTGGCGGGCTCTGTGACGCCATCCTGACTCCCGCCCCCGGTGAATTGACCTTTCCGATCCTGCAGCGCCTCTGCGGTCCCGGCCTGTCCGTCTCGGACGACGAAGTTCTGCAGGCAATGAAGCTCGCCCTGAGCCATCTCAAGGTCATCGCCGAACCCGGTGGTGCTGTGGCGCTGGCCGCCGCCCTGTTCCGCAAGGATCAGATTGCTGGAGATGTGGTGATCTGCACGATTTCCGGCGGAAATCTCGACCACGCCACCCTGATCCGAGCCCTTCAATCGTAAAAAATCAGTTTCCGAGGTTGAGATTTTCGTGAATTCCCCTTGAAATGGTCGGGAATCCCACAGTCCCATTCTGACGCCTGTTTGCTATAATGCGTTAAAGCGCCGTTTCTATCGGGGGAAATACCATGCACCGCCTGACGTCCATTCTGACCGCCCTTTTCATGACCACCGCACCCGCCGCCATTGCGCAGGATCTTATCGGGTTCGATCCTTCCACATTCGGCAGCATCGTTCTCAAACAAAAACAGTCTGCCGCAGGCGACGTCATGCTTGAGGTATCCATTGACGCCTACAACAACGAATTCATCTCGGCCTATTCGCCGAAATCGGTCTTTGCCAAGCTGGGCAAATCCGTGGGGCGCCTGGACGTTCTGACGGACAAGGGCAGCTTTCCCTGCACCGCCTTTCTGGTGGGCGACGACCTGTTGATGACAAATCATCACTGCGTCCCCGGCATCCTCGACGACACCCGCGTCGGCGCGAATGCCATCGCTGCCGTTCAATTCGTCACCGGCTACACGCAAGAGGGCATCGCCACGGGGACCGAGAAATTCATGGTCAATCCGATCCCGGTGGAGACCAACAAGGACCTCGACTATTCCCTACTGCGGATCCTTGGCGCCAAGCCCGGCAAGAAACACGGCACGCTGCGGCTTGCCTCCCTGCAACCCCAAGACAACGATCCCTATTGGATCATCGGTCACCCGATGGGCGAGGCGCAGCGCATCAGCCGCGAGAAATGCCGCGCCAATGCGCCCGCGCTGTCCGAAGCGCGCCTGCTGCACACCTGTGACACACTGCCGGGCAATTCCGGCTCACCGGTGATCGACGCCTCTTCGCAGATGGTGATCGCCCTGCACCACGCAGGCAGCCGTGCCAACAGCGTGAACTTTGCCGTGCCGATGTCGCTGATCCTTGAAAGCAGCAAGGTGCTGGTCGCATTCAAGTCGGAAGGCGGCGATGAGACCGTCGACCCGGATGCGGACACGCTGGCGCTTGGGGCGCTGTCGCGGGCCATCTCGATCTCTGAGACCAACGCCCGGATCGCGGCACTGGAAACGCTGGTTGTGCAATATGACGGCACCGCCGCCGCCACCACCGCGAACCAGCTGCTTTCGGTGCTCAAGACACCGGTGCCGAAACCCAAACCCGTCGTTACCGTCGATCCCACCCCACAGCCCAAGCCAAAACCCGTGGTCAAGGTTGATCCCAAGCTACCCGCCCCAACCCTGTCGGTCAATGAACGCATGGTGGCGGATGCCGATGTCCAGCGCTGTGACCGCCTTGCAGGCACCTCGTCGCACCCTGACTATCAGGCCGGAATCATGGCAGCGCGCGGTGTCGATGTAAGGGATATCCGCCCGGACGCTGCCATCGCCGCCTGTCGCGCCGCGCTGCGCGAGTTTCCGGATCACCCCAGGATGCTTGCCTTCCTCTCCCGTGCGCTGCTGGCGGCGAATGAGCATTACTCTGCCGTCCGTCCCCTGCACATCGCCGCAGAAGCGGGCGATCCGCTGGCACAGAACAACCTCGGCGTCTATTATGAGAACGGCCTTGGCGGGTTGACCAAATCCGCCGACGACGCCGTCACCTGGTACCGCAAATCCGCCGAACAGGGTTTCGCCGTCGGCCAGTCGAGCCTCGGCACCATGTATCTTGAAGGCCGGGGCACGGTGCGCTCTTACAGTTCTGCCGCGCGCTGGTTTCAGAAAGCCGCCGATCAGGGCAACACCATCGCGCAACTGAACCTTGGCAAGTTGTACCGGGATGGGCGCGGTGTCACCAAGAACCTGAGCCTGGCCGCCCGCAATTTCCGCAAGGCTGCCAACGGTGGCAATGCCGAGGCGCAATACGCCGTGGGCCAAGCCTATGCCAACGGCGAAGGGTTTACAAAGTCCCCGTCGCTGGCTGCCCAGAGCTATCGCAAGGCCGCCGACCAGGGCCACATGGACGCGCAATATGCGCTTGGCCGGGCCTATGCCTATGGCACCGGTGTTGGACAGTCATGGACCTCGGCGCGCCGCTACTATGAAATGGCCGCAGATCAGGGCCATGGCTACGCGAACTATTACCTTGGCAACATCTACTACTACGGCGATGGCGTGACCAAGAACAACAGTCGGGCGCTGGGTTACTACCGCAAGGCTGCCGACGAGAAGATCGGCGATGCCTACGTCATGGTCGGCCTGTCCTATTCCAAGGGCTACGGCGTGGCCCAGGACGAAAAGGCTGCCGTGACCTGGTATCGCAAGGCCGCCGCTGCCGACAACACGCAGGGTCAGTTCAACCTTGGCGTGATGTATTCCAACGGGCGCGGCGTGACCCAAAGCAAGACGACCGCGAAGACTTGGTATCTCAAGGCCGCGAACAAGGGCCATTCGGCGGCACAGACCAATCTTGGCGTCCTCTACTACATGGGTGAGGGCGGCATCGCCAAGGACTACAATGAAGCGGTCAAATGGTATCGCAAGGCCGCCGCCAAGGATCACGCCACCGCGCTGACCAACATGGGCATGGTCTATGCCAAGGGCCAAGGCGTCACCAAGGACCCCAAGCTGGCCGCCGACTACTACATCCGCGGCCTCAAGGGCGGCAGCCGCTGGCTGCTGGATCGTGACGCGCGCAACTGGGATTCCGCCACCGCACGCGAATTCCAGCGCAAGTTGCAGGAGGCCGGTGTCTATGACGGGGCGCTCGACGGCTCTATCGGCCCGCAGAGCGTCGCCGCCATGCGCAAACTTGTGCCCTGATCTTCGCCCGGACACGGAAATCAGCCCGGCACCCCGAACAGGCGTGCCGGGTTTGTGTCTTCTCGCCTCTGAAACGGCAATGGCATAAAGAGGCCGCCAACAGCGTGTGGCGGCCCCCGCGCCCAGCTGACACAAAACCGCGCCTTCACTTGCTGCCAAATCAGCCTCGAGGTCCGGTATCCCTCCGCCGACACGGCACCGACGGCGTGTTATCCTTACGTCAACCGCACCCCGTGACCCGAAAGGGGACGACATGAAACGCGCCTTGAACCTTGTTGCCGCATTGCTTGCCGCCAGCCCTGCACTGGCGCAGGACATGGTTGGCTATGACCTGTCCTCCTTTGGCAAGGTTGTCCTGTCCCGTAACCAGGTGGCCACCGTGGGCGACACGGTGATCCTCGAAGCCGCCTTTGGCGATTACAACAACGAACATATCTCGGCCTATTCGGCGACCTCGGTCTTTGCACGCATGGGACGCTCGGTCGGGCGGCTGGACGTCGCCACCGACACCGGCGTTTTTCCCTGCACGGCATTCCTCGTCGCCGACGACCTGATCATGACCAACCATCACTGCGTGCCGGGCATCCTCGACAACCCCAAGGCCAAGGCCACCAGCATCACCGGTGTCCGCCTTGTCATGGGCTACGTGCAGGAGGGCGTGACCGAAGGCACCGAAAGCTTCATTGTCCTGCCCGAACCGGTCGAGACCTCCAAGGAACTGGATTACACCATCCTGCGCATCGCCGGGCAGGCACCGGGGGCTCAGTACGGCGCCCTGCAACTGGCCGCTGCCACGCCGCTGGACAATGATCCTTACTGGATCATCGGCCACCCGATGGGGGAATCGCAACGCATCAGCCGCGAGAAGTGCCGCGCCAACAGCCCGGCCGTATCGGAACAGCAACTGCTGCACACCTGCGATACCATGCCGGGCAACTCCGGCTCTCCGGTGATCGACGCCTCGTCGCGGCAGGTGGTGGGTTTGCATCACGCCGGTTCCGCCAACAACTCGGTCAACTACGCCATTCCGATGGCCCGCATCCTTGAACAGAGCAAGGTCCTGAAAGCCGCGGCAGCGGGCGGTCCCGCAGACACCGGTCCCGACCCCGAGGCGCAGGCCCTGGAAAAACTGTCAGAAGCGCTGGAGATCGAGGATGAGGCCAAGCGCCTCACCGCCCTGAAACTGATTGTTGCGGGCGCGCCCGGCACCTCTGCGGCCAAGACCGCGACCCGCGTAATCAAAGTCATGCAGCCGCCCGCGCCGCCGGTCGATGCCGGCCCGACACTGGCGAAGCGCATGGCAGACAGCCCGTTCGTGCAGGATTGCGACCGTTACGCCGGTGACCGCTTTCACCCCGATCGCGAGACCGGCCTGATGCAACAGCCCGGCCGCCGTTTTGTCGATATCGAGGCCGATCGCGGAATCGCCGCCTGTACCGCCGCGCTGGAACGCTTTCCCGGCCACCCGCGCATGACCGCCTTTCTGGGCGAGGCCCTGTATTCCGCAGAACGCTTTGCCGAGGCGATCCCGCATTACCGGGCCGCTGCCGAGGCGGGTGATCCTATCGGTCAGGCCGGTCTGGGCACCGCCCACCTCTATGGCTCGGGCGTCGAACAATCCGATTCAGAGGCCTTTCGCCTGCTCAACCTTTCCGCCGATCAGGGGTATGCAATCGCTGAATCCTCGCTTGCCTTCATGTACCGCGAAGGCGTCGGCGTCCCGGCCTCCAGCACCACCGCCGCCGCACTGGATCACCGCTCTGCTGAAAAAGGATACGACGTCGCGCAGAACAATCTCGGCGACCTGTATCTCACCGGCGAAGGCGTCCGCGAGTCCGCCGAGAAGGCCGCCGCGTGGTATCGCCTTGCCGCCCTCCAGAACAATGTCGATGCACAATACCGCCTTGCCGGCCTGTATTACTCGGGCATTGGCGTCACCCAATCCAGGGAAGAGACCGCGCGCTGGCTGACCCAAGCCGCCGACCAAGGCCATGTGCCCTCGCAGACATGGCTGGGGCGGCTGTACTACGACGGCGACGGCGTCGAGCAATCCTTTGCCAAGGCGTTCGACCTCTTCAGCGCCGCCGCTGAACATGACGATCCCGAAGCCCATTTTCGGCTGGCCATCCACTATATCGGGGCGCAAGGCGTGTCGGAGGACGTGGGCAAGGCCGCCGATCACTACATCACCAGCCTGCGGCTTGGGCTGAAATGGTTGATCGACCGCGAAAGCGACCAGTGGCTGGAAGAGGAAGCCCGCGCCGTTCAACACAAGCTGCGCGAATTGGGGCTCTACACTGGTCCGGTCAATGGACAGATCGGGGCGACCACCCGTACCGCGATGCGCAAGCTGTTGCCTTGAGTTCTGCTCGGGCCGGAAAATTTCCGGCCCCACAGACCGGCCCATATATGTTAAACTGGGGCCTATTCCTTCAATGATCGCCCCGGACCTGTGATGAATCGTTTTGCCCCCCTCCTCGCCGCCCTGCTGTGCAGTACTGCCGTGCAGGCACAGGACATCATCGGCTTTGACATCAGTTCCTTTGGCGACATCGTCCTGAAACGCGACCAGTTCGGCGGCGACATCAAGTTCGAAGCGGCCTTCGGCGATTACAACAACGAACCGATTTCGGCATATTCAGCCAAATCCGTCTTTGCCACCATCGGGCGCAGCGTCGGGCGGTTGGACGTGGCGACCGATGTTCAGGTCTTTCCGTGCACGGCCTTCCTCGTCGAGGAAGATCTGGTGATGACCAACCATCACTGTGTCCCCGGTATCCTGGATCACCCCCGCGCCGGGGCCAGCGCCATCATCGGGGTCAGGTTCATTGCCGGCTACATCAACGAAGGCGTGACCGACGGCACCCGCAGTTTCCTAGTGAACCCGGTGCCGGTCGAGACAAACAAGGATCTCGATTACACCCTGTTGCGGATCATCGGCGAAAAACCGGGCCGGGATTTCGGCGTGTTGCGTCTGGCCGCCCGCATGCCCGAGGCCAATGATCCCTACTGGATCATCGGCCATCCGATGGGGGAAGCGCAACGCATCAGCCGCGAGAAATGCCGCGCCAATGCGCCTGCCATGTCCGAAGGGCGGCTCTTGCACACCTGCGACACGATGCCGGGCAACTCCGGCTCACCCGTGATCGACGCCACCTCGCAACAGGTGATCGGCCTGCACAACGCCGGGTCCGACCGCAACAAGATCAACTACGGCATCCCGATGTCGCGGATCCTGCAATCCAGCAAAATCCTCGCCGCGGCACCGGGGCCGGTCGACCCGGTTCCGCCGAAAGCGGACCGGGAAACCCTTGCCGACCGCGCCCTGGCCGAAACCTTTGCCCTGCCGGATGACGCCCAGATCGAGGCCGGACTGGTCAAGCTGACCAAGGACTTTGCCGGCACCTCCGCCGCCCGGACCGCCCAGCGCCGCCTTGACCACTTCGAGCGTCAGCGCCGCGAGGCCCAACAGCGCATGCGGGACGCGAAAAAGCGCAAGAGCGCCGACGAGGCGAATGCCGCCCTGCTGGCCGCCATCGTCATCACCGACATCGAGACCAAGCGCGCAACGTTGAAATCCCTGATCGAGAGGTATCCCGGCACGCCCGTTGTGGTGCCTGCACGGGCCATGCTGGCCAGCATGAAAGAGCCCGACCCAATAGTTCGGAAACCCCGCGCGGACGCCAACCAGCACTTCATAGGCTACGGCGAAATGCTGCCCGAAGGGACAACCGTCACTGTGCGCTCAGAATCGGTTTACAGTTCCCCGTCATCATCTGCCGCCGCAGTATCAGTGGTGCACGGCGACATCGTGTTGGGCCGCCATGTCGGCAGCGGGTGGTACAATATGGTCGACCGAAACGGTCAGTATGTCAGGATTGCAGAGGGCACAAAGGTCACCGCCACCGCCGCCCCGGTCCCGGTCCCTACCAAGCAGAAACCCGCGGTCACCGCCGCACCCGTTCACGCCGAGGGCACCAGCTTCAAGATCCGTTCCGCCACGCTGCACTTTGCCCCGTCCAGTACCAGCAAGACGGCCTCTTATGCCTATGGTACTGTGACCATTGGCGCGCATGTGAAGAACAACTGGTATGCCGTCGAAGGCAAGCCGGGTCGCTACGTCCAGATCACCGAGAACGCCGAGGTCATGCAGACGGCGGCCACCAAGACGCCGACCACCGCAACGACGGACAAGGTGGCAAAGCGCGGCGCAGTGCTTGCGCCGGGCACCACGCTCAAGATCAAGTCGCTTCAGGCCCACAGCGCGCCCAGCAGCAGCAGCCGCACTCTGTCCTACATTTACGGCACCGTGACCGTCGGGAGCCATGTTCGCGACAACTGGTACGGAGTGGAAGGCAAGGTCGGTCGATACGTCAAGATCCCCATCGGGGCGGAAATCGTCAGCGCCACCTCGGCCGTGAAACTCTCCCGCCCCACGGTCACGTCACACGACGGCGGGTTTGCGCCCGGCACCACGCTCAGGATCAAGTCGCTTCAGGCCCACAGTGCGCCCCGCAGCAACAGCCGCACGGTGTCCTATGTCTATGGCACCGTGACTGTCGGGACCCATGTGCGCGATGACTGGTACGAGGTTTACCAAAAGTTCCCCAAACGCTATGTCCAACTGCCCGATGATGCCAAACCGGCCTCCGTCAGGCTCACAGCCCCAGATGCGCCGCTGCGCCCGGGCACGAAACTGACCCTGCGAAAGAGCCTGCCGCTCTACAAGGCGCCAACGTCTGGTTCCGCCACGCGGAAGACAATCATTGGCCCCGTCACCATCGGTCAGAGCATCGGCGACAACTGGTATTCGGTGCGCGGGGAATCGGGATACCTCAAGCTGACACCCGAAAACATTGCCGCCAGCCAATGACTGCGGCGGGGACCGGACGGCGCTCAGCCCAGCTTGCGCGCCTCGTCCCGCAACATGACCGGGATGCCGTCCCGGATCGGATAGGCGAGCCCGGCGGCCTTGGAGATCAGTTCCTGCGCCTCGGCGTCATAGCGCAGGCCAGTCTGCGTAACCGGGCAGATCAGGGCCTCCAGCATCCGCCGGTCAAATCCCGCTGTCATTGAATAAGGTCCTCTTCACCGCCACGCATGGAGTATTCGATCAGGGTCACCAGCGTTTCGCGGCGCGTGCTGAGCGACGGCGCCTCCAGCAGCGCCTGCTTGTCTTCTGGATTGAACTCCAGCAGCATCGACAGGGAATTCAGCAGCAGTTCATCTTCTGCCTGTTGCAGGGTGTCCCAATCCGCCGACAGTTCCTTGGACGAGAAATAGCGATCCAGCAGACTCATGAATTGACGGCGGTCGAAATCGGTGTCCTCTTCGGTCCCCTGCAAGTCACGCTCGAACCCGTCCCAGCTGACCTCGCACCGGCGATACGGGGTGAACCCGTCCACCTCTTTCTGGACGCGGAACCTCGACAGTCCCATCAGCGTGATCATGTACCGCCCGTCCTCGGTTTCCGAGAACTGCGTCACCCGGCCCGCGCATCCGATCCGGTGAAGCGCCTTTTCGTCGCGTCCCGGCACCTGCTGCGGCTGCACCATGCCAATCAGCCGAGTGTCGGTTTTCAGCGCGTCATCCAGCATGGCCAAATAACGCGGTTCGAAGATGTGAAGGGGCAGGCGCGCCCTGGGCAAGAGCAGCGCGCCCGGCAGGGGGAAGACCGGGATCAAGCCCGGCAAATCTTTGAACCGTGTCATTCGGGGAAACCTAGCCTGACGGCCCGGTCAGGCAAATATCATCGAGCTCAATTTTCGACGTCCGTGCAGGGCCACCGGATCATTCGCTTTCAAAGCCTCGAAGATCGTGAACAGCTGCGCCTTGGCGGCGCCGTCGTTCCACTCCCGGTCGCGCTTGAACAGATCCAGCAGCTGTTCGACCGCGCCCTCAACATCGCCGTTCGCGTGCATTGCCTGGGCCAGGTCGAACCGCGCCTGATGATTGTCCGGATCGGCTTCCACCGCCGCTTTCAGATCGTCCAGCGGGCCGGCACCCGCCGCCTGCTGCGCCAGCATCAGCTGGGCGTGGGCCGCTTCCAGTTCGGGGGCTTTGGAAATCTCCACCGGAGCGCCGTTCAGGATGGCCTCGGCCTGATCGAGATCGTCCATCGCGATATGTGACCGCACCAGACCACCATAGGCGGCGGCATGGGCGGGCTCTTCGCCAAGGATGGCGGCAAAGGTCTGCGCCGCGTCCACCGCCGCGCCCTGCTCCAGCATTTCCTCGGCAGCCGCAATCGCATCGTCCAGCCCACCCGAGGCGTCACCGCCCGCGGCCTGCACCACGCGCTCGACAAAGGCCTTCAGTTCAGATTGCGACAGGGCGCCCTGGAACCCGTCCAGCGGCTGGCCCTTGAAGAAAGCGTAGACCGTTGGGATCGACTGGATGCGCAGTTGCTCGGCGATCTGCTGCGCCTCGTCGACATTGACCTTGACCATCTTGACCGCGCCTTTGGTGGCCCTGACGGCATCCTCCAGCATCGGACCCAGCGTCTTGCACGGCCCGCACCAGGGGGCCCAGAAATCGACGATGACCGGAACCTCGGCCGAGCCTTCCACGACCTCGGCCATGAATTCAGCTTCCGAGATATCCTTGATCGAATTATCCGCAGCCGGTTGGCCGCCGCCCAGTTCCAGCATGTCACCCTCACGCGGTTGAATATGTGATGGACCGTAGATGGCGCAGAGGCGGCAAGGATGCAAGGGCCGGTCCCGGAAGTCCGATTTGTTCAGCGTGCCGGATTCACCTTACCTTTGGTCCGCTTGCCCAACCCTCAAAGGTCGAAGGTGGCAAAGACCGGCGCGTGGTCCGAAGGCTTTTCCCAGCCGCGCGCGTCGCGCAGGACGCGACTGGAATGGGCTGCGCCAGCAATGTCCGGGGTGGCCCAGATATGGTCCAGACGCCGCCCCTTGTCCGCCGCGTCCCAGTCCTTGGCGCGATAGGACCACCAGCTATAGAGTTTCCCGACTGGCAGATCCTTGCGGGTCACATCCACCCATGCCCCGGCGTCCTGGGTCTCTCCCAGCGCCTGAACCTCGACCGGGGTATGCGACACGATCTTGAGCATCTTCTTGTGGTCCCAGACATCATCCTCCAGCGGGGCGATGTTCAGGTCTCCGACCAGCACCGATTTTTCCGGGCGTTCGGTCCGGAACCAGTCCCGCATCCCGGCGAGGTAGTCCAGCTTCTGACCGAATTTGATATTGACCGTCCGGTCCGGCACATCGCCGCCCGCCGGGACGTAGAAGTTGTGGATTGTCAGCCCGTTCTCCATCCGCGCCGCGACGTGGCGCGCATGTCCGAGTTCGGCAAAATCCTTGTCGCCAACGTCTTCCAGCGGCTGTTTGGAAAGGATGGCCACGCCGTTATAGCCCTTCTCGCCCCGCGCAACCATGTGCGTATAGCCCAAGGCGACAAACACTTCATGCGGGATCTTTTCCACCGGGGACTTGCACTCCTGCAGGCAAAGCACGTCCGGTGCCTCCTCGGTCAGCAGCTTTTCCACCAGCCCGGCACGCAGTCGGACGGAATTGATGTTCCAGGTGGCGACAGTGACGGGCATGGCTCTACTCCAAAGGCTCAGGTTGCGCAAAACTGCCTTGGCAACGGCGCCTGCGCAACCGTCAATCTGTGAAACCCGACGTCGCGAAAAAACGACGCAAGATCAATCAGATAATCTCATCTTCATCATAGAGCGGCGGCGCTTCCATTTCCAAGTCGAACCGTTCCGCAGCCACTTCGGCCTTTTTCTGGTCCACCGGTTCGGCAATGTGGAACAGCGCGTCCCCCTCATTCACCACCGGCAGGTCCGACCGCCCGATCAGGATGCCGGTTTGATCGGCCAGTACCTCGGCTTCCAGCTCGCCGAACGGGTCCGAAACCACGCCAAGCACCTGACCTTGCTCCACGAAATCGCCCCGCTTCTTCAATGTCCGCAGCAGGCCCCCGCTGGGGGCACGCACCCAGCCTGACCGTTCGCAGATCACAGAGCCCCCTTGCGCCCGAGGGACACCGCGCTCCGAGATCATGCCCAGTTTCGCCATGACCCGCAGGATCCCCGCCACCCCGGCCCGCGCTGCGTGTTCATCGAACCGCAGCCCTTCGCCGGCCTCGTACAGCAAGACATCCACATCCGACTCCGCCGCCAATTTGCGCAGCGATCCCTCCCGCGTCTTGGACATCAGCGTGACCGGCGCGGCAAAGGCCTGCCCCAGTTCCCGCAGGCGTTTCTTGCCCGGGGTCAGCCGGATCTGCGGCAGGTTGGTGCGCCCCACTGCCGCCGAGTGCAGATCGATTCCCACGTCGCAGGGTTTGACGATCTCGGTCAGGAACAGATCCGCCAATCGCGAGGCCAGTGAACCCTGCGACGTGCCCGGAAAGCAGCGGTTGAGGTCGCGCCGGTCGGGCAGGTATCTGGACCGGTTGATGAAGCCAAAGCTGTTCACGATCGGCACGGCAACCAGCGTTCCGGACAGGCGCTTCACCGGCGAGGCCCGCAACAGGCGCCGCACGATCTCGACCCCTATCACCTCGTCGCCATGGATCGCGGCCGAGACGAACATCACCGGCCCGGGTTTGCGCCCGTGCACCACATGCGCCGACAGTGTCACCGGCGTATGATCCGACAGGACGGAAACCGGCAGGTCGATTGTGCGCCGGCTACCGGGTGGAATCTGTTCGCCGCCAAGGGAATAGGGGTCGCGCATGGCTGTGCCTCCGTCTGTAAAGACCGCATGGGAGTATGACAGCAGCCGTCGGATTGAAAAGCGCCTTCCTGCCGCTGACAGGAAAACGGGCGCCCCTGTGGGATGCCCGCCAATACCATGATGACCCCGGGAAGTTACACCGGCATCTTGATCTTTCGCAGGTACGGCAGCACCATGTCGACCTCGCCGAACTTTTCCCTGGCCTGGTCGTCATTCAGCGACAGTGCCACGATCACGTCCTCGCCCACGGTCCAGTTGGCCGGTGTTGCGATCGGGGTTTCATAGGTGGCCTGCAACGCGTCCAGCGCGCGCAGCACCTCGGCAAAGTTGCGGCCCACGGACATCGGGTAAGTCATCATCAACTGCACCTTCTTGTTCGGCGCAATAATGAACACGGACCGGACCGAGGCACTGTCAGCGGCCGTGCGGCCATCGGGCAGGTAGGCGTCAGCCGGCAGCATGTCCAAGGCCTTGGAAACCGCCAGATCCTCATCCGCGATGATCGGGAAACCGGCGGGTGCGCCCGCGGTCTTTTCGATGTCGGCTTTCCACTGCTTGTGCTCTTCGACACCGTCGACAGAGATGCCCATGACCTTGGTGCCGCGCTTGGCCCACTCGGCGGACAGTTGCGCCACGGCACCGAATTCCGTGGTGCAGACCGGGGTGAAATCCTTGGGGTGCGAGAACAGGATCGCCCAGCTGTCACCCATCCAGTCATGCAGCTGGTATTCACCAAGGTCGGTGGTGACGGTGAGGTTCGGGAGTTCGTCGTTGATGCGCAGCGCCATTGGAATATCCTTTTCCTGCCCGAAATGCTCGGGTCTTGGTCTGCTGGGCTAGATGCATTCTAAAATTGCAATGTAAAGGCTTGCCTTGCGCCCCAGCTATCGGAGTGACAGAGTGCCGCAATAACCCGACCGACCATCCGGCTAACTCATCCGGAGGGCCATGACGGGAGGCTCAAACCGCGGGAGACTGCAATGCTCGAGAAACGCGACTTCTATATCAACGGAACCTGGGTCACTCCGCTGGAGGGTACGGCGCATGAAGTCATCGACCCGTCGACCGAAGAAGCTTGCGCGGTGATTTCCCTTGGCGGAGAGGCGGATACAAACGCCGCTGTTGCCGCCGCAAAGGACGCTCTGCCCGGCTGGATGGCGACCCCGGTCGAGGAGCGCATCGCCGCGCTGGAGCGGGTCTATGCCGCCTACAAGGCAAAGGCCGCGGACCTTGGTCCCGCGATCAGCATGGAAATGGGCGCGCCCATAGATATGGCCAAGACCCAGCAGGTGGGCGCTGGCCTTTGGCACCTCAAGAACTTCATCAAGGCCGCGAAGGACTTTCCATGGGAGGCGCCGCTTGGCGATCATGCCCCCAATGACCGGATCATCCATGAGGCGGTTGGGGTCTGCGCGCTGATCACGCCCTGGAACTGGCCGATGAACCAGATCACGCTCAAGGTTGGCGCGGCTTTGGTGGCGGGCAATACGATGGTGCTGAAACCCTCCGAGGAGAGCCCGCTGGACGCGATGATCTTTGCCGAGATCATGGATGCCGCAGGCCTGCCCGCCGGGGTCTTCAACCTTGTGAACGGGGATGGCGCGGGCGTTGGCGCGCAGCTTTCGGCGCATTCGGACGTGGACATGGTCAGCTTTACCGGCTCGGCCCGCGCGGGCCGCCTGATCTCGGTCGCGGCTGCGGAGACGCTGAAGCGGGTGCATCTGGAACTGGGCGGCAAGGGAGCGAACCTGATCTTTGCCGACGCGGATGAAAAGGCCGTCAAGCGCGGCGTTCTGCACATGATGAACAACACCGGGCAGAGCTGCAACGCGCCCTCACGGATGCTGGTCGAGGCACCGGTCTACGACCGTGTTGTCGAAGAGGCCGCGGCTGTGGCGAACAAGATCACGGTTGGCCCCGCCTCGGAAGAAGGGCGGCACATCGGTCCGGTGGTGAACGCGGCCCAGTGGGACAAGATCCAGGCTCTGATCGAACAGGGCGTGTCCGAAGGCGCGCGGCTGGTGGCCGGTGGTCCGGGCCGTCCCGAAGGGTTCAACAAGGGCTTTTTCGTGCGGCCCACGGTCTTTGCTGATGTGACCAGCGACATGACCATCGCGCAGGAAGAGATCTTTGGCCCTGTCCTGTCGATCCTCAGGTTCGAAACCGAGGAAGAGGCTGTCCGGATCGCCAACGATACCCCCTACGGGCTGACAAACTACGTTCAGAGTCAGGACGGCGCGCGGCGCGTGCGCCTTGCGCGGCGGTTGCGCTCGGGCATGGTCGAGATGAACGGTGAGAGCCGCGGCGAGGGGTCGCCCTTTGGTGGCATGAAGATGTCCGGCAATGGCCGCGAGGGCGGCAGCTGGGGCATTCATGACTTTGTCGAGGTCAAGGCGGTCTCCGGCTGGGCCGCCGAATGAGGCAACGGCCCCGGGGCTGTTCAGGCGCGGACAGCCCCGGGGCATTGCCAGATCAACGGGTTACGTAGGCGCCCTTACTGAGGTTGACGAACAGGCCTGCTTCGAGGCTCTTATTGTCCTGTCGCGACGGTCGCACGGAAGACGTACCGGCGGATGGGGGGCGCTGCCCCCCGGCTCTGCGAGCCTCCCCCCGAGGATATTTGAAAAACCAAAGAAACAGGGGCGCGCGATCAGAACGGGGCGGGCGCGCGGAATTTCAGGCCCTTGCCGCTTTCGGGGTGGTTCAGGCGCAGTTCCTCGGCATGCAGCATCATGCGCGGGAAGTGGTCCGCCGTGTCCGGGGCATAGAGTTCATCCCCAAGGATCGGATGGCCCAGCGCGAGCGTATGGACCCGCAACTGGTGACTGCGGCCAGTGTGTGGAAACAGGCGCACGCGGGTTTCCTCCGCCGAGGCCTTCAGCACTTTCCAGCCGGTCAACGCCGGTTTTCCGGTCTCGTGGCAGACCATTTGCCGGGGCCGGTTCGGCCAGTCGACGATCAGCGGCAGGTCAACCTCACCGGTAGAGGGTTCCAGCCACCCGTGCAGGCGGGCAAGATAGGTCTTTTTTGTCTTTCGGGTTTCGAACTGGTTGCCCAGATGCCGCTGCGCATGGGGCGTCAGGGCAAAGACCATGACGCCAGAGGTGTCCCGGTCCAGCCTGTGCACCAGCCGGACGGTGGGAAAGGCCTTTTCCAGCCGCGAAATCAGGCAATCCTGCAGATCCTCGCCCTTGCCCGGCACCGACAACAGACCGGCGGGTTTGTCGACGATCAGCAGATCGCTGTCTTCGTGCAGAACCGGGATGTCACCGGAGGGGGGATTGTATTCGGACATTTGCCTCTGGTGCCAGAGGCTACGATCCGCCGCAACCCGGACCGCTACAGTCCCGGCGTGCCATTCAGCCTGTGGGTGACGTCCTCGTTATCGAACCAGATCCCGCCACAGGTCTTGCCCGACAGTTCCTCAAGGGTGTGCACCTGGCTTGTCCCGTCGACAAATATCGTGAACGTCGGATCGAGGTTCGAAGAGCATTCGCTTAAGAACTGGAAAACGCAGTAGGTGTCGACCGTGGTTTCCCAATTCAGGATGCCCATCTCGGTTTCCCACTAGATGTCTGTATGAACGGGAGCGGCGAGCATGGCGGTTGCGGCCACTGCCGCGAAGTGGGTCTGGATGGAGATCATGCCGATGGCTTTTCCCTTGGGGTCCATGAGGTGTCGTCGAATCACGGGATACTTCAGTCTATGGCACCGGGCGCATTTTTCAGACCTTCACCCGCTCCGATTTCGGATCATAGAGCGGTTTCAGCGAAGGCGCCGCTCTGACCCGCGTGCCTGCCACGTCGATTTCATAGGTCGAAGCCAGCACATCCGCCGCGCTTTCGCCCTTGCAGGGGACGTAGCCAAGGCCCACGGCTCCGCCCAGCGTATGACCGTAGGCACCGGAACTGAGGCAGCCAACGATCTGCCCGTCGCGCAGGATCGGCTCATTGTGGTAGACCAGCGGTTCGGGGTCGGTCAGCAGGAACTGCACCAGACGCCTTTCCACCCCGGCTTCCTTTTTTGCCAGCACCGCGTCACGGCCGATAAAGTCCGGTTTGGAGGTCTTGACCGCAAATCCCAACCCCGCCTCAAGCACGTGATCTTCGCAGGTGATGTCATGACCGAAGTGGCGAAAGGCCTTTTCGGCGCGGCAGCTGTCCATGACATGCATCCCCGCCAGTTTCAGGTCATGCGCCTGCCCCACCTCCCAGAGCGTGTCAAAGACATGGTGGCCCATGTCGGCGCTGACATAGACCTCCCACCCCAGTTCGCCGACGTAAGTGACGCGGTGCACACGGGCACGGCCCATGCCGATCTCGATCTCCTGCGCAGTGCCGAAAGGGTTCACCGCGTTGGAGAAATCATTGGGTGAGACCGCTTGCAGGACGTCCCGCGCCTTTGGTCCCATGACCGCCAGCACGCCTTCCCCCGCAGTCACGTCGGTGATGACGACATTTCGGTCGCCCAGGTGGCGGCGCAGCCATGTCTCATCCGCGCGGCGCGTTGCGGCGGGGGTGACGACCAGATAGGCGGTTTCCGTCAGGCGGGTGACGGTGACGTCGGCCTCGATGCCACCGCGACCGTTAAGGAACTGTGAATAAACGATCTTACCCACGGGTACGCTCATGTCGCCGCCACAGACATGGTTCAGGAACGCCTCTGCGTCGCGGCCTTCGACCCGCAGCTTGCCGAAGGAGGACATGTCGTACATGGCGACGCTTTCACGGATGGCGCGGTGCTCTTCGGCGGCGTTGTCGAACCAGTTCTGACGGCCCCAGGAGTAGCGGTATGCGCGGTCCTGCCCTTCATGCACGTACCAGTTGGCGCGCTCCCAGCCCGCCAATTCGCCGAAGACCGCACCGCGGTCGGCCAGCCGGTCATGGAAAGGCGAGCGCCGCAGGCTCCGCGCGGTCTCTTTCTGCCGGTAAGGGAAATGATCGGCATAAAGCAGGCCCAGCGTTTCCGAGACGCGGGCGGCGAGGTAGCTGGTGTTGGTCTGGAACCCCTGCGCGCGGGCGATGTCGACGTCGCCGAGGTCAAAGGGTTTCTCGCCGTCCTGCATCCATTGCGCCAGAGCCATGCCCGCTCCGCCCGCTGACTGGATGCCGATGGAGTTGAAGCCCGCCGCGACCCAGACGTTTTCGCGCCCCGGACAGAGACCCATGTAATAGGCGTTGTCGGGGGTAAAGCTCTCTGGTCCGTTGAAGAAGGTGTGAATGCCCGCCTCGCCCAGCATCGGCATCCGGTTGACGGCGTTTTCAAGGATCGGCTCGAAGTGGTCGAAATCCTCGGGCAGCTGGTCGAATTCGAAATCGCTGGGGATGCCGGTCAATGCCCAGGGTTTGGCGCCCGGTTCAAAAGCCCCCAGCATCAGCTTGCCGGCATCTTCCTTGTAATAGGCGCATTCGTCGGGGACACGCAGGACCGGCAGCTGGGTCAGCCCGGGGATGGGTTCGGAGACGATGTAGAAGTGCTCGCAGGCCTGCAGCGGCACGTCGGTGCCCAGCATCCGGCCCACCTCGCGGCCCCACATGCCCGCGCAGTTGACCACGTGATCGGCGTCGATGGTGCCGGAGGTGCCGTCTTCGGACAGCCAGTGGACTTGGGTGATCCGCTCTCTGACGGTGGTGACGCCGGTGGCTCTTGTGCGTTCCGCGACAGTGGCGCCGCCCTGCCGCGCGCCTTTGGCCATGGCCAGCGCGATATTGGCCGGATCGCCCTGCCCGTCCTTTGGCAGGTAGACGCCGCCGACCACGCCATCGGTGTTGAGATGGGCGTATTTCGCCTTGATCTCTGCCACGTCGATTTCATCCACCTCGACGCCAAAGGCGCGGGCCATGGCGGCCTGCCTGCGGATTTCCTCATGCCGTTCGGCGTTCAGCGCCACGGTGATGGAGCCCACCCGCTTGAAGCCTGTGGCGACACCGGTTTCCGCTTCGAGATTGCCATAGAGTTCCTGGCTGTATTTCGCCAGCCGGGTCATGTTGGCGGTGGCGCGCAACTGGGCGATCAGGCCGGCGGCATGCCAAGTGGTGCCGGAGGTGAGCTGCTTGCGCTCCAGCAGGACAACATCGGTCCAGCCAAGTTTGGTCAGGTGGTAGGCGACGGAACAGCCGATGACGCCGCCGCCGATGATGACGGCGCGGGCCTTGGTGAGAAGCGGCATCTCAGGACCTCATGAGGGTTTCGGATGCTGACGCATCCGACCGGCGCGCCCTGCGGGCGCGATCTTGAGTATTTTCAGAGAGAAGAAACATCAGGTGATCTCATGTCCGGCGGTGCGCAGGCGGCGGGCGATTTCGGCGATATGCGCGGGGTTGGTTTCGCAGCAGCCGCCGACGATGGTGGCCCCCATGTCGACCCATTTCATGACGTGATCGGCATAGGTGGCGGGGGTCAGGTCCGCGCGTCCCTTGAGGTCATCGACCGTGGTGCCGCCCTGGATGAAGGCTTTGGTCAGGGTAGCGAAGGCATTGGCGTAGGCGCCAAAGGGGACGCCAGCCTTTGCAAGGGACACGAGCGCGGCGGGCATGGCCTCTGGCGCCGAGCAATTGGCGAGAACCGCGTCGGCGTCGGCGGCGATACTTGCGGCCTCGGTCAGCGGTTCGCCGGAGCGCAGCAGGCTGCCATCCTCATCGTCGACGGTGAACGCCAGCCAGACGGGTTTGCCGGTGGTGCGGCCCCCGGCGAGGCAGGACCGGGCGGCGTCGATCGAGGCGATGGTTTCAAACAGAAGTAGGTCCGCACGGGGGGCGAGGAGGCCTGCCACCTCGGAATAGAGCGGAATTGCGGCATCGGCGTCGGGGTGCAGGTCGGCACGGTAGCTGGCGCCCAGCGGGCCGATGGAGCCTGCGATGCGACAGCGCCCGCGCAGGGCCTCAGCCTCGTCCAGCGCGGCGCTGTACAGGGCCTCGAGCTGATCTTCCATGTTCTCCAGCACGGTCCCGCCCGGGGCATAGTGGTTGCTGTCGCCACCTTTCAGCCGGTCGCGGTGGATGGCGTAGGTGTTGGTTGTGGCCACCGTCGCACCCGCATCGGCGTAATCGCGGTGAACCTCGGCCACGAGGCCGGGGTGGTCGATCATGACCTGCGTGGACCAGAGCGGGCTGGCGGGCTGCCCGGCGCGGCGGATCAGTTCCTGTCCCATGCCGCCGTCGAGAAGGGTAATTGTTGTCACAGGCTGGCCTCCCTTGCCAAATCACGACGTCCCAGCAGGATCGCCGCGCCGATCATCAGTCCGCCCGACACGCGGGCCAGCATGCGCCCGGACACGCGCAGCGGCCCCGTCAAGACGCGGGTCGCCGCGTAGCCCCAGAGGATCAGGATCACGCCATCGACCAGCAGATAGGTTCCCCCCAGCAGCATCAACTGCGGCAAGAGAGGCGCCGCCGGGTCGATGAATTGCGGGAAAAGCGCGCCGAAAAAAACCACGGCGTAGGGGTTGGCGGCGGAAGTGATCAATCCTTGCCGGAACAGTACCCGACGGCGCGCCAGAGGGGCTGCTCCGGGGTGATCCGATACGGGCGCATGCAGGATCATGCTGATGCCGATCCAGAGCAGATAGGCCACCCCGGCCCATTTCACCCAGACCAGAAAGCCGGCCGAGGCTGCGATCACCGCGACCAGACCAAACCCTGCGGCGGTCATCTGCAGAATGTTTGCGCTCAGGTCGCCTGCCACGGTCCACAGACTGCGCCGCAGGCCATGCCGAAGGCTGTTGGACATGATCAGCAACTGGCTGGTATCGGGCGGTGTCAGAAAGAAAGCCGCCAGGGCCGCCAGATAGATCAGATAGGCTTCGACTGTCATGCTTTCAGCCTTTCGTTTTGCGGATCCCAGAGCGGTTGATCCGGTTGCACCACGGCGCGGCACGTTTCGCCGAAGATGTCGATCTCCAGTTCCGTGCCCGGTTCGGCCAGATCGGCGCGCACCATGCCCAGCGCGATCGAGGCGTTCACGCGATAGCCCCAGGCCCCGGAGGTGGTTTCGCCCACAATATCACCGCGATGGGACAGGGTGGACATGTAGGGCGCATCGGCCTCGCCCGCGTCGACAATCAGGGTGACGAAGCGCTTTTTCACGCCCTGCTGCCTTTCCGCCATCAGCGCGGCTTTGCCCGGGAAATCCTGCGGCTTATCCAGCTTGACGAAGCGGTCCAGGCCGCCTTGGAAGAGGGTGTAATCGGTCGAGAGGTCGCCCTTCCACGCGCGATAGCCCTTTTCGATGCGCAGGCTGTTCAGGGCATACATGCCGAACGGTCTTAGTCCGTGCGGTTCCCCCGCCTTCAGCAGCAAGTCGTAGACGGCGGCGGTGTCCTCGATCCTGGAATGTACCTCCCAGCCCAGTTCCCCGGCAAAGGAGACGCGGACCAGTTGCACCCAGATACCGTCCAGTTGCGCGGATTGGTGGCTGAGCCAGGGCTGGGTCAGGTCGGCATCGGTCAGGCTGCTGAGGATGTCGCGGGATTTAGGGCCGGTGAGGATCTGGCACGAGAAATCGCGCGTCATGTCGGTCAGGGTAAACGCGGCGTCGGCGGGCCTGTGGCGACTGAGCCATTCCATGTCATGCCATTGCGCCACGGCGGCTGTGATGAGGAAGAAGTCGTCTTCGTCCAACCGCATGGCGGACATTTCAGTAACGACCCGGCCCCGGTCATCGGCGAAATAAATCAGGCCGATGCGCCCTACTTTGGGGATTCCCCCGGTACCGAGCCCGCGCAGGAAGTCCGCCGCACCTTCGCCTTTCAGGCGGAAGCGTGAAAAGCCGGGCAGGTCCAGCAGACCGGCGGCGTCGCGCACCGCCTCGCATTCGGCGCGCACGCGCGGCTCCCACGGGCCGGAACGGCCCCAGGTGTGGGTCGCCTCCGGCGATATGTCATCACCCGGCTGCGCAAACCAGTTTGCCCGCTCCCAGCCGTTGTAGGCCCCCATGACGCCGCCCAGTGCCTTGACCCGGTCATGGGCGGGCGACAGCTTCTTGTCGCGCGCGGCGGGCCATTCGTGGTGCGGGAAGTGCATGGCGTATTCGTTGCCATAGACCTCCATGCCCTTGAGGTTGCAGTAGTCCTGATCGGTGTAATCAGTGTAACGACGGGGATCGACGGCCCACATGTCCCATTCGGTCCGGCCATCGACGATCCATTCGGCCAGCACCTTGCCCGCGCCGCCGCCCTGGGCGATGCCGAAGGTAAAGACACACGCCTCGAAGGCGTTTTTCACCCCCGGCATGGGGCCAAGCAGCGGCAGGCCGTCGGGCGCGTAAGGAATGGGGCCGTTGATCACACGGCCAACACCAGAGGTCGCCATCAGCGGCACACGTTCCATCGCGTCGGCGACGATATCCTCGATCCGATCAAGATCGTCGTTCCAGAGCTGGAACGAGAAATCCTCTGGCATCGGGTCATCTGCGCTCATCCAGTGGCCGCGGCAGTTTGGTTCATAGGGGCCAAGGTTGAAGCCGTGCTTTTCCTGCCGCAGGTAATACGAGACGTCAACGTCGCGCAGCAGCGGCAGCTTGGTGCCATGTTCCTTTGACCAGGCCTCGATCTCGGGAATTTCCTCGGTCAGCAGGTACTGGTGCGACATGACCATCATCGGCACGGTGCGCCCGCCGAAGGGTTTGAACCATTCGCCGACGCGCTGCGCGTAGTAGCCTGCGGCGTTGACCACATGGTGACAGGCGATGTCGCCCTGTTCGGTGTGCACGATCCATGTGCCGTCGTCCTGTTGCGTGACGCCCGTCGCCGGACAGAAACGTATGATCCTCGCCCCCAAGTCCCGCGCGCCCTTGGCCAGCGCCTGCGTCAGCTGCGCCGGGTCGATGTCTCCATCGGTGGGGTCATAAAGCACGCCTGCAAGGTCATGGGTTTTGAGGAAGGGATAGCGCGCCTTGGCCTGTTCCGGCGTCCAGAGCTCCATCTCGATGCCTTGGTAGCGGCCCATGGAACAGGCGCGTTGAAACTCCTGCATCCGCTCCTTTGTATGCGCCAGCCGGATCGAACCGGACTGGTGGTAATTCATGGGGTAGTCGACCTCTTCCCCCAGACGGGCATACAGCTCGGTCGAATAGCGCTGCATGTTCATGATCGACCAGGAGGTCGAAAAGGTCGGCACGTTGCCCGCCGCATGCCAGGTGGAGCCCGCCGTCAACTCGTTCTTTTCCAGCAGGACGCAATCACTCCAGCCCTTTTTGGCCAGATGATAGAGCGACGAGGTGCCGACCACGCCACCGCCAATGACGACCACGCGGGCCGTTGTCGGGAAATCAGGCATCTCCGCCTCCCTCACTCCTTTTGCGGAACGCCGTCCGCGATGTCGTAATAGTCGCCCTGGTCGGCGGTAAAGATATGCTTTTCGAGGCGCAGGCCGGTGGGCGCCTCCAATGCGCCAAGGGCAAAGCTGATCGTGTCCTCGGCGTGCGCGTGCCAGAACAGGAAGCTGCCGCAGGTAGGACAAAAGCCACGCTGCGCCTGCGGGCTGCTGTCATACCAGCGGACATCGCCGATGACGTTCAGTGCCTCCTTGGGGACATAGGCCGAGGCCCAAAGGTGTCCTGACTGGCGGCGGCATTGGCCGCAGTGACAGACGCTCGGCCCGCGCGGGGGTGCGTCGGTCTGAAAGGTGATGGCGCCACAGAGGCAATGGCCCTTGGTCATGGCAGTGTCCCTCAATAGACCGGCGGCGCGATCACCCAGATCGCCACGGCGGGTTCGTCATAGGGGTTGGCCCAGCGGAAGGGCTCGCCGCGAATGCGGAAGCTGTCGCCGGGGTGGATGGTAAAGCGATCCTCGCCGATGGTGAGGACAAGGCGGCCGGAGATGACGCAGCCGACCTCTTGCGTCGGGCGGGTGACGGTTTCGCCGATCTCGGAGTGTGGCTCAAAAGTGGAATGCACCATTTCGAATTCGTCGGTCAGGTCGGGCGAAAGCAGTTCCTCGACCAGCCCAGTGATGCGCGCGCCGATCTGGCGGCGGGTGCCCTTGCGGACGATGCGCCCGGCCTCCGGTCCGGCCGTGGTCTCGTGCCGGGCGAGCATGGAGACCGAGACCTCCAGCGCCGTTGCGATATGGCGCAGGTCGGTGATGGAGGGCTCTGACAGGTCGCGTTCCACCTGGCTCAACCAGCCGACAGAGCGACCCAGCCGGTCGGCCAGGTGTTGCAGGGTCAGCCCGCGCGTGCGCCGCAGCGCGCGCAGGTCGGCGCCGAGGGTCTTGGGCATGGATTGCGGGTGTGACATGGTTGGGTTCGTGAAATTTTGCCTTCGGATTTCACGCTGCCACAGGCGCGTGAAAATTCAAAGCATTATTTCACGCATTCAGGCCGCGTTGTGAAAGACGTCGTCCAGAATGGCCTGCAAACCGGCTGCGTCATCCAGTGTGAACGCATCGGGCAAATCGCTGTCGATGTCGAAGACGGCGATCAGCTTGCCCACACCATCGCGCACCGGCAGCACGATTTCCGACCGCGTCGAACTGGCGCAGGCGATATGGCCCGAAAAGGCCTCCACGTCTGCGACCAACTGCACCTCGCCGGTCCGGGCACAAGCGCCGCAGACGCCGCGCGAAAACGGGATGACAAGACAGCCATGGCCACCCTGATAGGGTCCGATCTTGAGCAGTTCGGGCGCCACGACCCGATAAAACCCGGTCCAGTCAAACCGGTCATCGGCATGGTGCACTTCGCAGGCGATCGTGGCCATGAGCGCAACGGCGTCGGCTTCACCCTCGGTCAGGGCGGTGATGGTTCTGGTCAGCGTGGTGTAGTCGATCGGCATGCAGCGCTTTCCTGGCGATTGCGGGAGCGAGGGGCCAGCCCCTCGCGCTCCCCGAGGTATTTTTCAAACCAAAGAAACAAGGCCCGGGAGCCAGGCTCAGATCCGTTCGATCGCGATGGCCGTGCCCTCACCGCCACCGATGCAGATCGCCGCGACACCGCGTTTCAGGCCGCGCTTTTCCAGGGCGTTCAGCAGCGTGACGATGATCCGTGCGCCGGAGGCCCCGATGGGGTGGCCAAGGGCACACGCCCCGCCATTGACGTTCACGATGTCCCGAGGCAGGCCCATTTCCTTCATGAAGGCCATGGGGACCACGGCGAAGGCCTCGTTCACCTCCCAAAGATCGACATCGTTTTTCTTCCAGCCGATCCGCTCCAGCAGTTTTCGCGCCGCAGGGACCGGGGCCGTCGGGAACAGCGAAGGAGCCTGCGCGTGGCTGGCATGACCAAGGACCCGTGCGCGGGGCGTCACCCCGCCGGCCACGGCCGCGTCCAGCGTTGACAGGACCAGCGCCGCGGCCCCGTCCGAAATGGAGGATGAGTTTGCCGCCGTGACCGTTCCCTCCTTGCGAAAGGCCGGCTTCAGCATCGGGATCTTTTCGGGACGCGCCTTGCCCGGCTGTTCGTCGCGGGTGATGATCTCTTCTCCGTGGCGCATATGCAGGGTCACCGGCGTGATTTCGTCATCGAAAGCACCACAGCGTTCGGCGTCCAGCGCATTCGACAAAGAGGCCAGCGCATACTGGTCCTGCGCCTCGCGGGTGAACTGGAACGCCTCGGCGCAGTCTTCGGCAAAGGTGCCCATGAGGCGGCCTTTGTCATAGGCGTCCTCGAGCCCGTCGAGGAACATGTGATCGACCACCTGGCTGTGGCCGATCCGCGCGCCGCTCCGCATCTTTGGCAGAAGATAAGGCGCGCGGGACATCGATTCCATGCCACCTGCCACGATGGTCTGCGCATCGCCCAGCGCCAGCCGGTCCCAGGCCATCATCGCCGCCTTCATGCCGGAACCGCACATCTTGTTCAGCGTCGTGGCGGGCACTTCCTCACCCAGACCGGCCGCGAATCCCGCCTGACGCGCCGGGGCCTGCCCCTGCCCGGCGGGCAGGACGCAGCCCATCAGCAGTTCATCCACCTCGGGTTTGCCTGCCTGTTTCAACGCGGCGCGGATCGCGTCGCCGCCCAGGGCAGAGGCGTCCCGTTCGGCAAAGACCCCCTGAAACCCGCCCATCGGCGTTCTGGACGCCCCGGTTATCACGACCATTCCCATTCGAATGCCTCCCTTTCTCCGGTTCTTGCATACAGAATGGTAAGGATTGCCGTCTAGGTTCCATCGCATTCGCAAGAGTGAGGACCGCATGGAACTGCAGACCAATTCCCAGGATGGCATCGACGTCATCACAGTCGATGCCAGCCGGATCGACGCCGCTGTGGCCATCCAGTTCAAGGATCGCATGCGCGAAGTGCTTGGCACGGAAAGGCCGCGTTATGTTCTGGATCTGCACAAGGTGGATTTTATCGATTCGAGCGGGCTGGGCGCAATTGTCGCCGCGATGAAACTGATGCCCAAGGGTGGCAAGCTGGAACTTGCCGGCCTGACACCGGCCGTGGACAAGGTGTTTCGGATGACGCGGATGGATTCGATCTTTGCCATCCACCACTCGACCGAGGCGGCCCTCGCCGCCAGCGCCTGATCCCGAAGTGGAGCGCACCGATGCACGCTGAACGACTGGAAGACGGCGTCTTCGTCCTCACGTGCGAAATTGACAGCACGCCGGACGACGTCAGCAAGACACTGCATGGCATCAACAGGATGCTGGCTGATGAAGGCACGCAACCGCCACCAGAGTGCAGTTGGGAACTGGTGGTGGCAGAGGTTCTCAACAACATCGTGGAACACGCGTATCAGGACCGGCCCGGCGGGCGGATCATCCTGACCCTCCGCTTCAAAACAGACCGGCTGACCGTTGAGTTCAAGGACTTTGGCCGTCCCATGCCAAGCGGTTCTCCGCCGGACGGCGCGCCCGCCGATCTGGAGGTATCGACCGAAGATCTGCCCGAAGGCGGGTTCGGCTGGTTCCTGATCCGGTCCCTGACCGAAGATCTGGCCTATTGCCGCGAAAAAGACAGCAACCGCCTGTCCCTTACCATTCCCCTGACCTCCGACATTCAGGCCTGACCGCCAGGCCGCTGGTTTGCCGCTCCGGTACTGCCCGGCGCCGGTCGCCACCAGCCGTTCTCCGGCTGGACCGAATGCCGTCAAATGGACCTGCACCTGCCGCATTCACGCCCGGATTCGTGGTCAGACTGGGTCTCGTAGCTGCATATGGCTTCCCTCGGCGCCGTGCAAATTTAGCCCCCACCCAGTGCACGGCGTCGAGGTTCCTCCCCCCCAAATTATTGAGACATTGCGTGCGCGGCGAACAACCCGGTGTCACCGAATGACCCGACACGCTTCACAATTCCGCCGCGATTGCGCGGCAAAAGGGACCTGTAGCTGCATATGGCTTCCCTCGGCGTCGCGTGAATTTAGCCCCCACCCAGAGCGCGGCGTCGAGGAACTTCCCCCGATTGACCTTGCTCCCACTGCCACTATTCTCGCACCAACAGCGAGGAGAGCAGACAGTCATGCGCGATTTTCACAAACCCGGACGCTCAGCCGTCATGGCGCTCAACGGCCTCTGTGCGACCTCGCATCCGCTGGCCGCGCAGGTTGCTGTCGACGTGCTGCGCAATGGCGGCAACGCGATGGATGCGGCCATTGCCGGCGCAGTGATCCTCGGCCAGGCAGAACCGGCGATGACCGGTCTTGGCGGCGATCTCTTTGCACTGGTGTCCCCCGCTGGCGGTGATGAGGTGATCGCGGTCAACGGATCGGGCCGCGCACCTGCCGCTGCAAGCGCGGACAGCCTGCGCGCTGCGGGGCATGAGACAGTGCCGCCGAAAAGCGCCTTTGCCGTCACGGTGCCGGGGGCGGTGGATGCGTTCTACACCATGTCCGAACGCTGGGGCCGGTTGGGACTGGCGGACAGCCTTGCCCCCGCGATCCGCTACATGGAGGATGGCATTCCCGTTGCCCCGCGCGTGGCATTCGACTGGCATCGCAACTGGGAAGTGCTGAAAGGCGCGGCGCAGACGCATTACCTGAAAGACGGCGCGGCGCCGAAAACGGGCGAGGTGTTTCGCCTGCCGGGCAATGCCGAGGTGCTGCGCCGGATCGCGGCGCAGGGGCGCGATGGATTCTATTCCGGCGAAGTGGCCGAGGACATGTGCGCGACCCTGAATGCGGCGGGTGGTGTACATACCCTCGACGATTTCGCGGCCACCGCCTGCACCATCGGCGACCCCTTGTCAGGCAGTTACAAGGGGCGCGAGTTGCTGGAGCATCCGCCGAACGGTCAGGGCGTGACGGCGCATCTGCTGCTGAACATCCTGTCGCATTTCGACCTTGCGGCGATGGATCCGCTGGGGGCCGACCGCGCGCATATCGAGGCGGAAGCGGCCAAGCTGGCCTATGACGCGCGCAACCGCTTCCTTGCCGATCCCGCGTCCATGACCCGGCTGGATCACTTCAGGAGCCCCGAGACGGCGGCGCGTCTGGCCGCGTTGATCGATCCGGCGCGGGCGATGACCTCGGCAAGCAGCCTGTCGGAAGAGGTGCACCGCGAGACGATCTATATCACCGTTGTTGACCGGGACCGCATGGCGGTGTCGCTGATCTATTCGATCTTCAACAGCTTCGGGTCGGGCATCGCCTCGGACAAGTTCGGCATCCTGTTCCAGAACCGTGGCGCGGGCTTTACCCTGGCCGAGGGGCATCCCAACGAGATGGCGGGCGGCAAGCGGCCGATGCATACGATCATTCCCGGCATCCTGTGTGAGGGCGGACGGGTGACCATGCCCTTCGGAGTGATGGGCGGGCAATATCAGCCGAACGGGCACGCGCGGGTTTTGACCAACATGATCGATTTCGGGATGGACCCTCAGACGGCCCTGGATGCGCCGCGCAGCTTTGCCGATGGAGGCAAGCTGAAGCTGGAGCGGGGCTATCGTGAAGAGGTGATTGCCAAGTTGGCCGAGAAAGGGCACGACATCGTAGTGCCCGAGGAACCGGTGGGCGGCGCGCAGGCGATCTACATTCATGAGAACGGCGTTCTCGAGGGGGCCTCGGACCCGCGCAAGGATGGCTGCGCGATCGGGTATTGAGGGGGCCTGCCCAAAGGGCGAATGCCGGATCATTGGGTTACAGCGACGGTTCAACCAATCGTCAGGAATTCAGCCTTCGTAGGGTGCGCATTCATAGCGCCCCCAATCCGCCCGAAATGTCAGTAGGAATACTGGGCGTAGATCTTCGACAGATCCCCGTTCCAGTCGCCGTGGTAATGCTCCAACAACTCGTCTGAGGGCACCTTGCCGCTCTCGACGCTTTCCTTGAGCGCGTTCAGGAAATGCGTCTCATCGGGGACAAGGCCCCCTGCCCCGGCACGGGCGCGGGACATGAGGCCGGCCTCTGCGATCTCCAGCACCTGACCTGCCAGATCGTGCATGTTGATGCCCCCCACCTGCGCCTGAAGCCCGTCGCGGGTGGCGGCAAGGCGCAGGGCCTCACGGGTTTCCGCGTCCCAGCCCTTGGCCAGATCCCAGGCCGCGTCCAGCGCGGTCTGGTCGTACATCAGCCCGACCCAGAAGGCGGGCAGCGCACACAGCCGCCGCCAAGGGCCACCGTCTGCGCCGCGCATCTCGATGTATTTCTTCATCCGGGCGTCCGGGAAAGCCGTCGTCAGGTGGTCGGCCCAGTCGGACAGGGTTGGCGTCTCCCGGGGCAGCGCGGGCAGCTTGCCCTCCATGAAATCGCGGAAGGACATACCCAGCGCGTCGACGTATTCGCCATCGCGGTAGACAAAATACATCGGCACATCGAGCGCGTAATCCACCCATCGGTCAAAGCCAAAGCCGTCTTCAAAGACAAATGGCAGCATCCCGGTGCGCGAGTCGTCCAGCGTTTCCCAGATCTGCATCCGCTTGGATTTCACGCCGACCGGCTTGCCTTCGAAGAAGGGCGAATTGGCAAAGAGCGCGGTTGCCACGGGCGAAAGCGCCAACGCCACACGCATCTTTTTCACCATGTCCGCCTCTGACGCGAAATCGAGGTTCACCTGCACGGTGCAGGTCCGCCGCATCATCTGTTTGCCGGTGGTGCCCACCTTGTCCATGTAGGCATCCATCAGCTTGTAGCGGCCCTTGGGCATCAGCGGCATCTGGTCATGTGTCCAGATCGGCGCGGCGCCCAGCCCGATGAAGCCCACACCGATCTCATCGGCGATGTCCTTGACCTGCCGCAGGTGTTCGTTCACCTCGTCACAGGTCTGGTGGATGGTTTCCAGCGGCGCGCCCGACAGTTCCAGCGCCCCGCCCGGTTCCAGCGACACGTTCGCACCGTCCTTGGTCAGGCCGATGATATGGCCGCCTTCGCTGACCGGGTCCCAGCCGTGGCGGTCGCGCAGCCCCTCCAGCACGGCGCGAATCGAGCGGTCACCGTCATAGGGCAGCGGCTTCAGCGTGTCCTTGCAGTAGCCGAATTTCTCATGCTCGGTGCCGATGCGCCAATCGTCCTTGGGCCTGCAGCCCGAGGCGAGATATTCCGCCAGCTGGTCACGGGATTCGATCGGTCCGCCGCCGGATTGAGGGATGGACATATGGTACTCCGGGTCTGCTCGCCGTTCTGAACTTACCTGTTGGCGTCAATCCGCGGGCCTGTCAATGCAGCCGAAGGGCGGCGTCGCGCACAGAAGGCGCGCGCCAGATGACAACCGGATGCGAGGCGCCCTCCTGCATCTGGCGCAGCATGTGCTCGGTGCGGATGCCCGGCAGATTGGCGAAGGCGTCGAAAAGTTGCTCCGCGCCTCTGGCAGTCAGCGGGATCGCCAGCGCCTGCTGTCCCGGTGACTGCAACAGCCAGACCGGCGGTTCAGAGGTGGGATCGAGGGTCAGCGCGGTCAGCGCCTCCAGGTCGACAATACCGCCAGAGAGCGGGCCGAAATAGCTGATGCGGCGCTCGACGATCTGCACGACACCGGGGCCGCCATCCCCCATCCGAAACCGCCCGCGCTGAATGCCGGTCAGGACCAGCGCGACACCGATCAGCAGGACAAGGTAACCGATCCAGTGCAGCAGGCCGCCACCGGTTAAGAACCCCCAATAGGCGCCCAGCACCATGACGGCGAGGCCGATCAGCGCCTCTTGCCACTGGCGGATGGTTTTCATGGCTTCGGGGCGGATCATTGCGGGCCGCCCAGCGTGATCGCCGCGCGCAGGAGCGCGATGCGGTAGGCACCGATCATGTCGAAGCCGATCCTTTCATAAGTCCGGGCAGCGGATTCCGACGCGGCAAAGAGGATCGCGGTTGTGGTCCCTTGGGTCGCAGCCTCGGCCAACAGGGCCTGAACCACGCGCCCGCCCCGCCCCTCTCCCCGAAAGGGTTTTGGGACGTAGACACCGCCCACCTGAACGGCGGACCCGGCGCGGGCGTTGAAGGCCGCCATGGCGGTTGGTTTCCCGTCTTCGATCAGCAAACGGACGCGGGGGGAGTCGACCGCTTGTCCGGCGCGGGTCTGCGCAGCTACTTGCAGGTCACCGGGCGGGGTGGTTTCGGTGTCCTGCATATAGGCGGCGTACCACTCTGTCAGCTTGGGAAGGTCCGCAGCGGCGGGCGCGCGGGTGGTGTCCTCTGAGGTAAGTCCGGCAACCGACAGGCGGTAGAGCGGTTCGGTTCGGTTGAGACCCCATGCCTTATCCGGGATCGGCAAGGCGTCGAGGATGGTGCGCACCTGTTCGTTGGCCCCCGTCATGCCATGCAGGGTGTAACCCTTGAGCAAGTGGGCATAGGTCTGCGCCTCTGTCACGGTCAGGCCCGGCAGTTGGCACATCAGGAAACCGCCATTGGTACAGCCAAAGACGCCGGTGATCCCGTCGCCGGTTTCGCGCAGGAAATAGCTGGTGGCATTGCGGTGGCTGGTGTTGCCGATGCCATACACCTCGAGATTGCCCAGCAGGAACATCGAGGTTTCGATATGCGGCTCAAGGAAAGCGGCGATGGCGAGGCTGTCCTCCGGTGTGGCCTTGCGGATCATTGCCAGTCTCCGAGCTTGGCCTGCCAGAGGGTCAACGCAGCCACGGCGGCTGTGTCCGCACGCAGGATGCGCGGGCCAAGGGCGACCGGGTGGGCAAGGGGCAGCGCGTGCAGGCGGTCACGTTCGGCTTCGGAGAATCCACCCTCGGGGCCGATCAGGATGGCCCAGGGTCCGGGCGTTTGCGGCAGGGAGGCAGGCTGGCCCGCGCGGCCCTCATCGCAGAACATCAACTGCCGGTCCGCGGGCCAGTCGGCCAGCAGGCGGTCGAGGCGGATGAGGCCCGCGACCTCGGGCACAAAGGTCGCGCCACATTGTTCGGCGGCTTCTGTCGCGTGGGCCTGCAGGCGGTCCTGCCGGATGCGTTCGGAGTTGGTAAAGGCGGTCTGCACGGGCAGGATCCGGCGGGCGCCCATCTCGACCGATTTTTCAACGATGAAATCGGTGCGCGCCTTCTTGATCGGGGCAAACAGCAGCCAGAGATCGGGCGGCAGGCTTTGCGGCGCGCTCTGCGCCATACAGACCAGCGTGCCGCCGCGCTTGCCGGCCTCGGCCACCTCTGCCCGCCATTCGCCGTCAGAGCCGTTGAACAGGGCGACCTGCGCGCCCGTCGTCAGCCGCATGACGCCGAACAGGTAATGCGCCTGTTCCCGCGACAGCGTCACCTGTTGTCCCTCGCTCAGCGGGTGCTCTACAAAGAGGCGGATTTTCGGCGTCATGAGGGGAACATATGTCCGGCGTGCAAGAGAAACCAGAGGCCGAAGGGCAGGTTCGTGACGCGGTTGCGGGCAATTGGGTCGACCACCATGCACCTGCCTGGACACGGCCCTATCTGCGGCTGAGCCGGGCAGACCGTCCCATCGGGACCTGGCTGCTGTTGCTGCCCTGCTGGTGGGGCTTGTTGTTGTCGATGGTACATGACGGACGCGCCGGATGGTTCGATCTGTGGATCTTTGCCGGCTGCGGTATTGGCGCGGTGCTGATGCGCGGCGCGGGGTGTACATGGAACGACATCACCGACCGGGGCATCGACGGATCGGTGGCGCGCACCGCCTCGCGGCCGATCCCCTCGGGTCAGGTGACGACGAAACAGGCGCTGGCATGGGCGGTGATCCAGTCGCTTGTGGCCTTCTGCATCCTCATCACCTTTCCGCCCATGGCCATCGCCCTGGGCGTACTGGCACTGGCGCCGGTCGCCATCTATCCCTTTGCCAAGCGGTTCACATGGTGGCCGCAGGTCTTTCTGGGCATCGCTTTCAACTGGGGGGCGCTGCTGGCCTGGACAGCCCACAGCGGCCAGTTGGAACTGCCGGCCGTCGTCCTGTACTTCGCCGGGATGGCCTGGACGCTGTTCTACGACACGATCTATGCCCATCAGGACAAGGAGGATGACGCGCTGATCGGGGTGAAATCCACCGCCCGCCTGTTTGGCGACGAGACGCCGAAATGGCTGCGCCGGTTCCTTGTGCTGACGGTGGCGCTGATGGGGGTGGCGATCATTGCCGCCGCGCCCGATGGCAACCTGCTGGCGCTGATCCTGATGATCGCAGGGCCATGGGCGATGGGCTGGCACATGGTCTGGCAGATGCGGCGCCTGAAGATGGACGATTCCGACCGCCTGCTGGAATTGTTTCGGTCAAACCGGGACGCGGGCCTGCTGCCCGTGCTGTTTTTCGCCGTCGCTCTGATCGCCTGATTGCGAAGGCCCGCGTGCTTTCGTATCTGGTATGAAAATAACAAGGAAAACATGCGCCCATGCGGCTCTCCTCGGTAATCGTCACATCCGGCATCTTCCTCGCGGCGGGCGGGTTGAGCCTTTTGACAGCCTATTTCTCGGCCGACGTGGTCGAGGACGCCTCGCAGGCCGGGATTCTGACCGAACTCGATGCGCATGGACTGACGTGGGCCGGGGTCGAGACCGACGGCCTGCAGGTCTTTCTGCACGGCACGGCGCCGGACGAGGCGACGCGTTTTCAGGCACTGGCGGCGGCGGGCCGCGTGGTGGATGCAAGCCGGGTGCTGGACCAGATGCTGGTCGAGGAGCCCGCCGAGATTCAGCCGCCACATTTCTCTGTCGAGATCCTGCGAAACGACGCCGGTATATCCGTCATCGGGCTTGTCCCCGCCTCTACCGACCGCGCGGAGCTGATCGAGGTGTTCCGCGCCATGGCGGACGGTGGCGAAGTGACCGACCTGCTGGAATTCGCCGACTTCCCCGAGCCGGACGGCTGGACCGATGCACTGACCTATGCTTCGGCCGCGCTGAAGGATCTGCCGCGTTCCAAGGTCTCGGTCGAGGCCGGAATGGTGGCGATCAAGGCAATGACGGACAGCGCCGAGGCGAAGTCGCGACTTGAAACCGCGCTGGCCCGGCGCAAGCCCCAAGACATGAGACTGGCGCTGGAAATCTCTGCCCCGCGACCTGTCATCACGCCGTTCACACTGCGCATCGCAGTGGGCGAAAACGGGGTCAGGTTGGACGCCTGTTCCGCTGACACCGAGGTGTCGCGCGACCGCATCCTCAAGGCTGTGGCCAAGGCAGGGCTGGAAGGCAAGCTGTCCTGCCGTCTGGGGCTTGGCGTGCCCTCGCGCCGCTGGGCGGATGCGGCGGAAATCGCGATTGGCAAGTTGTCGGAGCTGGGCGGCGGGACGCTGACCTTTTCCAATGCAGACATTTCGCTGGTGGCCCGCGAAGGCACCAATCAGGCGCTGTTCGACCGGATCGTGGGAGAGTTGGAGACCTCTTTGCCGGACGTGTTCACCCTGAAGGCAGTGCTGCCCAAACCGCCCGAGGCGCAACCCGAGGGGGACCCGGATTTTGTCGCCACGCTCAGCCCCGAAGGCGCGGTGCAGTTGCGCGGGCGGCTGGCTTCGGAAACCGCGCGCACCACGGCGGACAGCTACGCGCGGGCGCGGTTCGGATCGGATTCGGTCTATACCGCCGCGCGGGTGACCGAGGGTCTGCCGAACGATTGGGGCGTGCGCACGCTTGCCGGGCTGGAGGCGCTGTCGATCCTTGCGCATGGCGCCGTGACCGTGATGCCTGACAAAGTCATCGTCACCGGCAAGACCGGCAACCCGCAGGCCCGTGAGGAAATCACCAATCTTCTGGTGTCCAAACTGGGCGAAAGCGCGGCATTCGAGATTGCGGTGGAATATGTCGAGGCGCTGGACCCCATCGCCGGCCTGCCGACCCCCGAGGAATGCGAGGCCATGATCGTCGAGATCATCGGCAGCCGCAAAATCACCTTCGAGCCGGGCTCTGCCACGCTGGACGCCTCTGCCAAGGATATCCTCGACGAACTGGCGGACCTTCTGAAACAATGCGGTGAAATCCCGATCGAGATCGGCGGCCACACGGACAGCCAGGGCCGGGCAATCATGAACGAGGAATTGAGCCGGGACCGCGCGCAGGCAGTTCTGGACGCGCTGCGCGGGCGGCGCGTGCCGACGCGGGCCTACTCGGTCAAAGGCTACGGTGAAGAGCAACCCATCGCCAGCAACGACAGCGAGGACGGCCGCGAGGCAAACCGGCGGATCGCATTCAAACTCTTGAAACCGGAGCCGGAAGAGGGTGAAGAAGGAAAGGATCCGGGTGATTCGGGCACAGCGGCGGATGCAACGGACCCCGACGCGGTGGACCCGGAACCCGCAGAGGCGCCTGCTGCGCCGATCGTGGTGAACCCGGAACTGGGCAAGATCAGGCCGCCGGCCGGAAGAGGGGCAACATCGGATGAATAGACTGGAATTCATCTTCACGACCGCGATCATCCTGTTCGTGGCCTTTGCCCTTGGCTGGTTTGCGCATTGGCTGGTGCACCGGTTCAAGCGCGTCAGCCAGGCCGACATGGATCAGCTGGAGAAGATGAGCCAGGAACTGCACGAGGCCGAAGAGACCCGCGATCAGGCGATCACCTACCTGCAGCAGCGCGAAGCGGAACTGACCAACCAGCTGGCGCAGACAGAGGCCGAACTGTCCGCCGCGATGGACGGGCTGCGTGAAGCCCGCACCGAGACCGAGGAAATGCGGCTCCACGTCGAGCGTATCCAGCAGGCCTGACCCGTCCCGGGCCTTTCCTGCCGGGGCGCGATATGGGATGACCGGGGCAACAACAGTTGACCAGGACTCGCCCCATGACCCAGATCATTTCCGCCCTTTCCGAGATTTCCGACCGCTATGACGCGTTGTTCGTCGATCTCTGGGGCTGCGTGCACAATGGCCTTGCCGCCATCCCCTCTGCCGTAGAGGCCCTGCAGGCGTACCGGCAGCGCGGCGGCGCGGTGATCCTTGTGACCAATGCGCCACGGTCGCGTCACGAGGTGGCCAAGCAACTGGTCCGCTTTGGCGTGCCAGAGGACGCCTATGACGACATTGCAACCTCGGGCGACAGCGGGCGCGTGGCCATGTTCGAAGGCGCGGTCGGGCGCAAGGTCTGGTTCATGGGGCAGAAACATGACCTGACGTTTTTCGAGCCGCTGCAGATGCTGGACAACCCGGTCGAGATCGAGCGAGTCGAGTTGGAAGAGGCCGAGGGGATCATCTGTTGCGGACCCTTCGACCCGCACGCCGACCCGGCAGAGAACCGGCCGCAGTTCCTCTACGCCAAGCAGAAAGGCATGAAATTGCTCTGCGCCAATCCCGACATCGTGGTGGACCGGGGCGAGACCCGCGAGTGGTGCGCGGGCGCGCTGGCGAAGCTCTATACCGAGATGGGCGGCGAGAGCCTGTATTTCGGCAAGCCGCATCCGCCGATCTATGACCTTGCGCGGCGGCGGCTGGCGCAGTTGCGTCCGGGGCTGCCAGATGCCGCGATCCTGGCCATCGGAGACGGCCCGCACACGGATATTGATGGCGCGATGGGAGAGGATTTCGATTCCCTCTTCATCAGCGGCGGATTGGCCCGCGAAGAGACCAAAACGACGCACCAGCCCGAACGGGACGCGCTAAACGCCTATATTCAAAAGGAAATGATCAATCCGACCTTTTCCATCGGCACGTTGAGGTAATGCAGTTTTTGCTTGCCTTTGCTGCAGTCGCAAAGTAATAAAATTACCCAAAGCGCGGGCAATCCGGGCATTTATTACTCAGCGGTTTGCGAATGGAGGGCCGAATGTTGGACAACTTGCCGCGCGGCACGATCTGCATCGAAGACATCGAGATGGGCATGGTCCGTTACCTGCGCAAACAGGTGACCGATCAGGATATCGAGATGTTCGCCGAAGTCTCGACCGACCGTAACCCGGTGCATCTGGATGACGATTATGCGCAGGACACCATCTTTGAGGGGCGCATCGCCCACGGGATGCTGACTGCCGGGCTGATCTCTGCGGTGATCGGCGAGCAACTGCCGGGCCACGGGACGGTCTACATGGGCCAGACGCTGAAGTTTCTCGGGCCGGTGCGTCCGGGCGATGTGGTCTATGCCGAGGTCAAGGTGGTCGACATCGACATCGCCAAGCGCCGCGTGACGCTGGAGACCCATTGCGCGGTCGATGGCAAGAAGGTGCTGATCGGCGAGGCCAAGGTTCTGGCCCCCTCGCGCAAGTTCGACTGATACTGGTTCGGGGGCTCTGCCCCCGCGCCTTCGGCGCTCCCCCGAGGTATTTTTGAAACCAAAGAAGCAGGCGGTCCTTTTGCGGGTCAGGCGGGGTCGCGTCTTACGGCACTTGACCAATGCAAGAGGCTTGAGCGGAGGACCCGCGCGGCATAGGCTGCGGCCAGTTCATTTTCAGCCCGAGGTCGTCATGCTCCGTATTCTGCCCCTTTTCCTTCTCACCGCCGGACCAGCGTTTGCCGCCTGTTCCTCGGCGGATGCCAGTTTCCTCTGGTGCCGCATCGCCGGCAGCCCCAAAACGCTGGAGGTCTGCGCCGAATGGAACGGGGTGGCCTATCGTTTTGGCCCGCAAGGGCGACCCGAACTCGAGCTTTTCGAAACCTATGCCGGGCTGGACTACCAGCCGTGGCCGGGCGTCGGAATGGACATCTGGGAAAACGTGACGTTTTACAACGGTGACTACAGCTATGTCGTGAATGGCGGGGTCGAACGACAATATGACTCCTATGGATCGGAGCGCTCGTTTGGCGGGGTGACCGTCTCAAAGGGCGGGCGTGAGATCGCCTGGCTGGAATGTGACCGCAACGCTGTGACGTACAATTATGGCGACGCGCTGATGAATGGCAAGGCGCGGGCCGGATACCAGTGGGACCCGGGCAGCGGCTGGTTCCACTAGAGCGACGTCCGACAACCTGACTCACAGGACACTAAGGGTGCATCAGAGCGCGTCAAAGCCGAACCCGTCAGGTATATTGTCGCGCCCGTCCAGAACGAGGTCGGCCATGACCGTCCCCACCTTGGGCGCCATGCCAAAGCCGATCTTGAAGCCGCCATTGGCCACGAAGTGCCCGGCGCGCCCCGGCCATGCACCCAGCAAAGGCGCGCGCGACCGGGCGCGCGGGCGCACCCCGGCCCAGCGTTCCAGCACCGTGGACCCGTGCAAGGCCGGCACCGCCGCATAGGCGCGTTCGATCAGCGCGTCGCATTGCGCATCGGTGCCTTCCGGCGCATCGAACTCCCGCTCCGAGGTCGAGCCAACGGCCAGCGTCCCGTCCGCATGAGGTATAAGGTGCAGCCCATCGACAAACAGCTGCGGCGCGTCCGGGGCCGCATGGCGCAACAACACCGACTGCCCCTTGACCCCGTCCCCCACCGGACGGCTCAGCGCCTGGGTCAGCGCCCGCAGCCCCTGCCAGCCGGTCGCCCAGACCACCGCGCCCTCATCCGGGGCCTCTGTCATGATCTCGACACCGCGCACCGTCAGGGCCGCGACCAATGCCGCGCAAGCACGCCGTGGATTCATGCGGGCGCTGAGAGTGTCGCGGATTACGTAGCCCGTGGGTGTCAGCGGCACGAAACCGTCCAGCGCCGCCGCTTCCTCGACACGCATCACCTGCCAGTCCGCCCTGCCCTGCCAAAGCTCTGCCGCGCCTTGGGATCGGGTGCGCGCCAATTCCAGCGCCCGGTCATCCGCCACAGGCTGAACGCGCCCGGTGCGCCCGTAGCCTGCGGTAACCCCACCCACGGATTCGACCGCCGCCCAGAAGCCTTGGGCCATCAGCAGGCTTTCCAGTTGGAACTGTTTCTTGGGGTTCCAGTTTCCCGGCACATGCGGCGCCAGCGCGCCGACGATCCCGCCCGAGGCCCCGGCGCCGGGGCCAAAGGGATCGACCACACGCACCCGCGCGCCGCGCAACACGCAGGTCCAGGCCACGGTCAGGCCAAAGATGCCCGCCCCGCGCACCGTCACGTCCACGCTTGCCATTTGCCGCCTCTCCCGCCAGAATCACGTGCATCTCATATGGAAAAACCTGATGCCCGACCAGAGCACGCTGGACTGGCGCGGCGAGACGCCGGTCTCGACCCGCTTTGATGATCCCTACTACTCGCTGGAAAACGGTCTGGCGGAAACGACACATGTCTTTCTGACGGGCAATCGCCTGCCCGAGCGGTTCCGCGAAGGGTTCCGGATTGCCGAACTGGGGTTCGGCACCGGGCTGAACCTCTTGGCGGCTCTGCGGCTGTGGCGGCAGAACGGGACACCGGGTGTGCTGCACTTCACCACATTCGAGGCCTATCCGCTGACACCGGACCAGATGATCCGCGCGCATGCAGGCTTCCCCGAGATCGCCGATCTGGCGGCGGAGCTTGCCCCTTTCTGGGGGCCGTCGCGATTTGACATGCCCGATCTGCGGTTCGAGATGATCACTGGTGACGCCCGGGAAGCTCTGCCCCGGTGGTGCGGCACGGCGGATGCCTGGTTTCTTGACGGCTTTTCACCCGCCAAGAATCCGGAACTGTGGTCGCCTTGGCTGATGGGTGAGGTCTCCCGCCACATGGCGACGGGCGGCACGGCGGCCACCTATACAGCGGCGGGGCACGTGCGGCGCGCCTTGCAGGACGCCGGGCTTGAGGTCACCCGCATCAAGGGGTATGGCCGAAAGCGTCACATGACAATCGCATCCCGGCCACGCCTGACGGTCTGATCCCTTCGGGCAGGCGCAATAGGACGCGCGCCCGCCAACGCATCAACCCCGGAAAGCTGCAACATGGCAGAGCAAAACACGCGACTTGGCATCTCGCTGATGGTCGCCACCACCATGGTCTTTGCCGTACAGGACGGGATTTCGCGCCATCTGGCGGCAGAGTACAACGTGATGATGGTGGTGATGATCCGCTACTGGTTCTTTGCCGCCTTCGTTATGACCGTGGCAGGGCGCAAGGCGGGCGGATTGCGGGCGGCGGCGCGCAGTGCCTTTCCGTGGCTGCAGGCCTTTCGCGGCGTACTGCTCGCGGTGGAAATCAACGTGATGGTGCTGGCCTTCGTCTTTCTGGGACTGGTGGAAAGCCATGCGGTCTTTGCCGCCTACCCGCTCTTGGTGGCGGCTCTGTCAGGGCCGGTGCTGGGGGAACGCGTCGGCTGGCGCCGCTGGGTGGCAATCGCGGTGGGCTTTGTCGGGGTGATCATCATCCTGCAGCCCTCGGGCGGGGTGTTTTCCCCCTATGCCGCGATCCCGCTGCTGGCGGCGCTGATGTTCGCGCTCTACGCGCTGCTGACACGCTATGTGGCGCGCGGCGACTCTTCTGCGACCTCGTTCTTTTACACCGGCGTTGCAGGGGTCTTTGTGGCGACGGCAATCGGCATGTGGTTCTGGGTGCCAATGACCGGTCCGGACTGGGGCTGGATGGGTCTTCTGTGCCTGACCGGCGCGCTGGGGCACTACCTGATGATCCGCTGTTACGAGGTGGCCGAGGCCAGCGCGGTTCAACCCTTTGCATACCTGCAACTGGTCTTTGCCAGCGCGCTCGGACTGCTGGTCTTTGGCGAGAGCATTCGCTGGAACGTCGGCCTTGGCGCGGCCATGATCGTGGCGGCGGGGCTCTTCACGCTCTGGCGTGCGCGAAAGGCGGAAAACTGAGGCACCTTGGGGGCTCTGCCCCCGTCGCCTTTGGCGACTCCCCCGGGATATTTTCGGACAGAAGAAAGCCGGAAGGACCGCAAGTTTCTTCTGTCCGAAAATATCCCGGGGTGAATGGTCCGCAGGACCAGAGGGGCAGCGCCCCTCCCTCCCCTTTAAGTCAACGTTTGGCCTTGAGCGTGTTGCCCATCAACTCCTTGCTGAAGGGCACCGGATGCGGCGGTTTTCCCAGTCGCGCGCGGTAGACCGGCAGGCTTTCGGTGACTCGCATCACGTAGTTTCGGGTCTCGTCGAAGGGGATGAATTCGATCCAGTCGATGATGTCCACATCCCCCTTGCGCGGATCGCCGTTGCGATCCATCCAGCGGATCGGCCGGCCCGGTCCCGCGTTGTAGCCTGCCGCCATCATCACCGCGTTACCGTCAAAGCGATCCGCCAGCCCGGCAAGGTAATTGGAACCAAGCCGCGCGTTATAGGCCGGGTCCGTCAGCAAGCGGTCAATATCGTAGTCGATCCCCAGTTGACCCGAGACCAGCTTGGCCGTGCCCGGCATCAGCTGCATGAAACCGCGCGCGCCCGCGCCCGAGATCACGCCCGGATCAAATTCTGATTCGCGCCGCGCGATGGCCAGCACCAGTTCCTTGGGCACCGGATATTCGCCCTCCGCCACCTGCGGGTGCAGCGCGTAATAAGGCCCCGGAAGTTCGATTCCGAACTGCGCCGCGCGTTTGCCCAGCATGACACCGATATGCGGACGCTTCATTTCGGCCAGCATATCGCCCAGCTGGCCCATGCCGTCGCGGTCCAGCGACTCCGCCAGATGGGTCAGGAAGCGCTCGCCAAGGTTGATTTCCCCGGCTGCCAGCAGCAGGACACCTGCCTCGAATATGCTGGACTTGGTGAATTCGGCCTGACGCCAGTCGGTGAAATCCTCGACGCCGGACAGCGTGGGATCGGGGGCGATGCCCGCCTTTTCCGCCGCCAGCAGCCCGTAGAACGAGGTCTGGTACTTGGCCCCCAGCGCATAGGCCTCTTTTGCGGCCTCGGCCGTGCCGACCGCTTCCTGTGCCCGGCCCAACCAGTATCCGGCGCGGCCGACAGAGATCGGCGTCCAGACCGCGTCGCGAAAGTTTTCGAAATGCTTCACGGCCAGGTCCGGGCGATCCAGGAACCGCAGGGCAAGAAAGCCCGAGATCCATTCCAGCTCGGCAAACTCGCTGCCATCGACAAGGAAATGCCGGGCGGCGATCTCATAGGCCTCGGCATAGGCCCCGTCCAGCATACGCGCACGCGCCAGATCGACCCGCTCGGGCGCCCAGGCCCAGGGCTCGCCCAGCAATGCGCGGCTGACAGAGCGTTCGCGCAGCAGTTCGATGGCATCCGCCGAGCGCCGCTTGCGCACCCGCCACTGAAACCGCTCGTAGGCCAGCCCGGGATCGTTGGCCAGTTCCTCGGGAACCTTGGCGATCAGCGTATCGACCCCCGGTGCAGAGGTGCGCAGGGCCATGCGCGCCTGCGCCAGCGCCTGCCGGCCTTCATCGACAAGGGGCATCATCGCGCTGGCGTTGCGGCTCCAGCCGTTCCACAGCGCCATGTCCAGCCGGGCGACATGATGATCCTTCAGGATCTCGCCCCAAAGCTGAAGAAAGGCGCGACTTTCGTCATTGGTCATCTGCAGGGTGCGCCAGGCCAGCACGATATCGGCCTGCGCCGCGCCCTCATCCCCCACATCCATATGCGCCCGCGCCAGTGACAGCGCGCCGGATCCGGTCTGCGGAAGATCCTCCGAGAAGAAGGTGCGAATCTCGTCCAGCGTCGCGGCGGACATGGTCGGCTCGGACTTTTCCCGCAGGTAGGGCATGCCCGGCCAGTCGGGATTGCGGGCGATGAAATCCAGCACCTCGCGGTGATCGCCGCGCCCGGCGCGCAGCGCGTGCCAGAGGACCACGTCCACCGCCACCTGCCCGTCCCCGCGCGCCGCGATTCGGGCCGCCGCCCAGTTCCCTTCGCGCATCGACTGCATGGCCTTGGCCAGTGCCGACCCGCTTTCCTGAGCAAAAGCAGGAAGGGAGGTGATCAGGAGCAACAGGAGAGGTAGGAGGCGCGACATCGGCTTGCTTTTTCCGCAATGAAAAGGAATAGACGCTTCTTGCAAAGGATACGTTCGGCAGGGCTCGGTGCAACTCACATAGTCGCGGGGTCGGCATGTTTCCACCAAAGAGCGCGCCGAACAAGGATAAATGAAAGGAGCGTGAGATGTTCAAAGGTTCGATGCCTGCCCTGGTCACGCCGTTGAAGGACGGCGCCGTGGATTTCGACACGCTCAAAAAGCTGGTGAACTGGCATATCGACCAGGGCTCGCACGGGTTGGTGCCCGTGGGCACCACCGGCGAAAGCCCGACGCTGACCCACCGCGAACACGAAGAGGTCATCGCCTGCGTGGTCGAGGCCGCAGCCGGCCGCATTCCAGTGATTGCCGGTGCCGGGTCCAACAACACCGACGAGGCGATCCGCTTTACCCAATATGCGGCCAAGGTCGGTGCAAATGGCGCGCTGGTCGTGACGCCCTATTACAACAAGCCGACGCAGGCCGGGCTGATCGCGCATTTCAAGGCCGTGCATGACTGCGCCGAGATTCCAATCATCATCTACAACATTCCGGGCCGGTCGGTTGTGGACATGTCGCCTGTGACCATGGGCGAACTGGCCAAGCTGCCGCGCATCGTGGGCGTCAAGGATGCCACTGCCGATCTGGCGCGCGTCTGTCAGCAGCGCATCACCTGCGGACCGGACTTTCTGCAGATCTCGGGTGAGGATGGCACCGCGCACGGGTTCAACGCGCAGGGCGGCGTTGGCTGTATCTCGGTCACGGCGAATGTCGCGCCCAAGCTGTGTTCGGAACTGCAGGAGGCCTGCCTTGCCGGCGATTACGCCAAGGCGTTGCAGATTCAGGACCGTCTGATGCCGCTGCACATCGCAATCTTTACCGAGCCGGGCCTATGTGGCGCCAAATACGCCATGTCAAAGCTGGGCCTGTGTTCGGATGAGGTGCGGCTGCCGCTGGTGACATTGACCGACCCGACCAAGGGCATGGTGGATGCGGCGCTGGTGCATGCGGGATTGATGAACTGACCCAGTAAGCCGGGGCCGTAACGCGGCTTTCCGAAGAATAGACAAGGGCCGGAAACCACTTGGTTTCCGGCCCTTTTTCTGAGCAATGAAGGTTTATTGGCCCACCGTCGCCTCAAGCCCCTCGGGCTGACCGACGACCACGAAAAGCAGATCTTCGGGTTGCAGCAACTCATCCGCGACACGTTTGACGTCTTCCAGCGTGACCGCCTCGATCTTGGAGTTGCGGGTCACGATATAGTCCGGCGACAGGCCGTCCATCTGCATGCCCACCAGGATCCGCGCAATCGGTTGGTTGCCGTCGAAACGCAGGGGATAGGCCCCCGTCAGATAGGTCTTGGCGGCCTCCAGTTCCTCGGGCGTGACGCCATTCTCCGCCATGTCCGTCCAGACGTCCGTGATCACCTGAACCGCCTCTGCAATCCGGTCATTGGCCGAGGCGACGCGGCCGAGGATCAGTTCGGCATGGTCGCGCGGGGCGAGGTAGGAATAGACGCCGTAGGTCAGGCCACGCTTCTCACGCACCTCGTGCATCAGTCGCGCCTCGAACCCGCCGCCGCCAAGGACGGTGTTCATCACGTAGGCGGCAAAGAAATCCGGGTCATGCCGTTTCATCCCCTTGTGACCAAAAATCGCCACCGATTGCGGGGTGTCAAAGGGCACCACGTTGACGCCGCCTTCGGTCATGACATCCAGATCTGCGGGCTGCGGCGCACCGGTTTCCGGCAGGTCCGTCAGCAAGCGGTCGATGAGAACTCCCAGTTCCTCGGCACTGATGTCACCCGCCGCCGAGACATAGACCCGGTCACGGGCCAGGGCGCCCTTGTGCGCGGCGACAATGTCGTCGCGGGTCAGCGCGGTGACGCTCTCGATGGTGCCATTGTCGGGCGAGCCGTAAGGGTGATCGCCGAAAACGGTCCGGTAGAACGCCTCTCCCACGATCTCGTCCGGGTCGGTCGCATCCGAACGCAGGCCCGACAGGACCTGCTGGCGCACCCGGTCGACCGCGTCCTGATCAAAGCGCGGGTTGACCAGCGAGGCACGCAGCAGGTCGACCGCCTCGTCGCGGGTTTCGGTCAGGAACTTGGCCGAAATGCTGACGGTGTCATCGCCCGAATCATAGCTGAACTGGGCGGCGATGGCCTCTGACGCGGTGGCAAAGTCGCGGGCGTTCATCTCGTTCGCGCCCTCCTCCAGCAAGCCGACCATCAGGTTGGTCGCGCCGCGCTTGCCCGGCGCGTCAAGCGAGTTGCCGCCCTGGAAACGCAACTCCAACGCGACAAAGGGGATCGAGGGTTCCTCGACCAGCCATGCCTTGAAGCCGCCCGGCGAGGTGACTTGCTGAATCTCGATCTCGGCGTGGGCGGCAAAGCCCGCGCAGATCATGCCGACGGCAAGAACGAAACGACGGATCATTGGGTCACCTCCTGCGGGGTGTCGCTCATCAGGTAGCCGGTCACGGATTTGCGCCGGTCCAGCAAGGTCTTGGCGGCATCGACGATCTGTTCGCCGGTCACCGCCTGCAGCACATCGGGCCAGTCCTGAACGTCCTGCACGGTCAAACCGGTTGTCAGCGCATCGCCATAGCGGCGGGCGATACGGCCCGGGTCGTCCAGCGAATAGATCTGCTGTGCCTTGATCTGGAACTTGATGCGGTCCAGCTGCTCTGGATCGACACCCTCTTCGATGAACTGCGCCAGAACCTCGTCCAGCGCGGCCTCTGCCTCGGGCAGGCTGACGCCGGCGGCGGGCACAACCACAAAGCTGAAGGTCGAGGAATCCAGCGTGGTGCTGTCGTAATGGGCGTCGGTATAGACCGCCCTTTGGCTTTCGAATTGCAGTTTCTGGGTCAGGACAGAGGTCTGCCCGCCCGACAGAACCTGCGCCAGCAGCGACAGCGCGGCGGCCTCTTCCTGCGCGCCGGAGCTGCGCGGTGGAGCAAGGTAACGCCGGGTGACATAGGGCTGCGAAACGCGCGGATCATTGTAGGTCAGCCGCCGTTCGGCCAGATGGCGCGGCTCTGTCGGGCGGGCGCGCTCGGGCAGATCGGGATTGGCGGGAATCGGGCCGTAATGCTCTGACGCCAATGCGCGCACCTCGTCCGGGGTTACGTCACCGGCGACGATCAGGATGGCGTTGTTGGGGGCGTAGAACTGTTTGTAATAGGCCAGCGCATCGTCCAGATCCAACTCTTCCATCTCGTGACGCCAGCCGATGATCGGCGTGCCGTAGGGATGGTTCAGGAACAGCGCCGCGCTCTGCTGTTCGCGGAACAGGGAGCCGGGGCTGTTTTCCACGCGCTGGTTGCGCTCTTCGATGATGACCTCACGTTCGGTCAGGATATCCGCCTCTGACAGGCGGATATTCACCATGCGGTCGGCCTCCATCTTCATCATCAGGCCCAGCCGGTCGGCGGCGACCCGTTGGTGATAGGCGGTGGTGTCATAACTGGTGAAGGCATTGTCGGACCCGCCGTTGGCGGCCACCGTTGCGCTGAATTCACCGGGGTCAAGCGTATCGGTGCCCTTGAACAGCAGGTGCTCCAGGAAGTGGGCCACGCCGGAAACTCCGGGCTGTTCGTCAGCCGATCCGGCACGATACCAGACCATGTGAACGACAACGGGGGCGCGGTGATCCTCGATCACCACGACGTCCATCCCGTTATCGAGCGCGAAGGTGGTGACATTGCCCGCCTCCTGCGCGGCGGCGGCGGTGAACGCCGAGGCCAACGACAGGGCCAGGGCGTTAAGCAGGGTCAAATGGCGCATGCGACATCCTCATGTAAATCGGATGCTGCATTAGGTACGCTAAGGGGGCACAAGTTCAAGCCGCTGTGACGCTCTCGTGACCGGCGAATGTCCGTTATCAGTTGACCGGCGGCGCGGTGGGTGTGCGGGCCCCCGCACGGCGATATCGCTGCAACCAGGCGTAGGGGTCCAGAGTCTGACGACGGTAGGCGCGGTTGTAATCATCCTCGGGCAGCAGCGACCAGTTGAAGATGTTCTTCGACCGGCGGAATTCCTTGTCCTTGACGGCAAGTTCCTGACGCACGTTCGGATCGCGGCCAAAGCGGCTTGCGTTCGAAATCAGCGCCGTATCTCCACGGGGCACACCCGCGCTGACCGCAAGCCGCGCCGGATTGCCGCCCAACGCGGCGACAGCATCGGCCTTGGGGGTCTGGTCCGTCCGGTTGGCGCCACCGGGTGTCGGCGGCGGCAACTGGGCCAGGCTGTCAGGCGTCTGCAGCGGTTTGTTCGGAACGATGGCAAATTCCTGCGGCTTGCCGCTGTTCGTGCGCAGATCGCGCAGCGGCTTGTCACGGTCGATCACCGCGCAGGAGGCCACGCCTGCCAGAGCCAAGATTGCCAACAGATGCGCACGCCGCATCGCTACCCTCCAGTAATCACGTCTTGCCGGTCTTATCGCATCTATCCGGCGCCGTCACGAGGCGTTTTTTCGCGACGGAAAGAGGACAAGCCCGATTGCGCCGACAAAAATTGCGATATCCGCCACGTTGAAGGCAAAGGGATTATCAATGCCGCAGCAGGTCATGTTCAGAAAATCCGCCACCGCGCCATAGATGATGCGGTCGATGACGTTGCCCAGCGCCCCGCCGATCAGCAAACCACCAGCGATCAGGCCAAGCCTGCCGGGCGGATCGCGCCGCATCCAGACAAGCACGAAGAGCACGATGCCCAGGGCGACGGAAATCAGGATCCAGCGTGTCGCTGCCGCGTCCCCGGCAAACAAGCCGAAGTTCACGCCATAGTTCCAAGCCATGCGAAAGGTCAGGAACGGCGGGAAGACATCGATCAAAAGCTTGTTGCCCAGCCCCATGACATGGACAACCAGAAATTTGCTGAGCTGATCCAGCACAATGGTGGCCAGCGCCACCCAGAACACCAGCTTCAACCCGTTTGTCATTGACTTTGCCTGTGCCAGAGCCGCCTCGTCGGTTTCTTGCAGGGACCACGTCCCGGAGTTGCGTTTCTCCTAAGAGGCGCGCGACATGGGTGCAAGCGGGAAGCGGGCGAATGCTCCGCTTGGCCGCGCGGACCTGCCGGAAGGACGGGGGCGCTGCCCCCGCTTGGCCTGCGGCCAATTCACCCCCGAGGATATTTGTAAAACCAAAGAAGCAGGCGGGTGCGCGCCCTTCTTTGGTTTGGAAAATACCCTCGGGGGAGTCGCGCGGAACGCGCGGCGGGGGCAGCGCCCCCCTGCCCCGGTTGACCTTTTGATCAATGCCGGAAGTGGCGCATCCCGGTAAAGACCATCGCAAGACCTGCATCGTCGGCGGCGGCAATCACCTCGTCGTCGCGCATCGATCCACCCGGCTGAATCACGCAGGTAGCGCCGGCGGCGGCTGCCTCCATCAGACCGTCCGGGAAGGGAAAAAAGGCGTCCGAGGCCACGGCAGAGCCTTTGGTCAGCGGTTCCGGCAGGCCCAGTGCACCGGCCATCCGTTCAGCTTTTTTGGCCGCAATCAGGGCCGAATCGACGCGACTCATCTGGCCTGCACCGACACCCACGGTCGCCCCGTCGCGCACGTAGACGATCGCGTTGGACTTGACGTGTTTGGCCACTTTCCATGCAAACAGCAGGTCCTCCATCTGCGCCTCGGTCGGCGCCAGTTTCGTCACCACCTGGAGATCATCCAGTGACCGCGCGCCATTGTCGCGGTCCTGCACCAGCAGCCCGCCCGAGACCTGCCGCCAGGCCAGGCCGGGCGCGGCGGAATTGGCCAGACCGGGCGCAAGGATCAGGCGCAGGTTCTTCTTCTTCGCAAAGATGTCCTTCGCCTCCTGGTGGATGGCGGGGGCGATCACCACCTCGGTGAAGATCTCGGAAATCGCCTCGGCGGTGTCGCCGTCCAGCGGTCCGTTCAGAGCGACGATGCCGCCAAAAGCCGAGGTGCGGTCGCAGTCAAAGGCCTTTTGATAAGCCTCTTTCATGGTCGCGCCGCGCGCCACGCCCGAGGGGTTGGCGTGTTTGATGATCGCGCAGGCCGGGCCGTCGGCGGGCAGGAATTCCGAGACCAGTTCAAAGGCCGCATCGGTGTCGTTGATGTTGTTGTAGCTGAGTTCCTTGCCCTGCAGCTGCTCGGCGGTGGCGACACCCGCCCGCCCGGAGCCATCGGTGTAGAAGGCCGCGTTCTGGTGCGGGTTTTCGCCATAGCGCAGGCTCTGCGACAGCGTCCCGGCAAAGACCCGGCGGCGCGGGGTTTTCTCGCCAATGGCGGCGGCCATCCACGTGCTGACGGCGGCGTCATAGGCGCCTGTGCGGGCATAGGCGATCTGGGCCTGACGCTGGCGGAACGCCATGCCGGTCTGGCCGTCATTGGCCTTCAGTTCGGCCAGTAGCGCGTCGTAATCCTGAACATCCACGATGGTGGTGACAAAGGCATGGTTCTTGGCCGCCGCGCGGATCATCGCCGGTCCGCCGATGTCGATGTTCTCGATCATCTCGTCATAGCCCGCGCCACGCGCCAGCGCCGCCTCGAAGGGGTAGAGATTCACCACCAGCAGGTCGATCGGGACGATCCCGTGTTCCGCCATCGCGGCGACGTGCATGCCATTGTCGCGCAGGGCCAGAAGGCCGCCGTGGACCTTCGGGTGCAGCGTCTTGACCCGGCCGTCCATCATCTCGGGGAAGCCGGTCAGGTCGGCCACGTCGCGCACCTCGATTCCTTCGTCGCGCAGGGCCCTGGCCGATCCGCCGGTCGACAGGATCTCGACCCCGCGCGCGGCCAGCGCCTTGCCCAGGTCGATCAGGCCGGTCTTGTCGGATACGGAAAGGAGCGCGCGGCGCAGGGGCTGCAGGTCGGACATTGGGGGGTTCCCTTCGGAAGTGTTGTCGGCAACGACCGCTCAGACGGTCATGTCCACTTCGTCACGGGCAAGGTCACGGACGGCAAATGCCGTCTCCTGCGCCTTGGCCAGCGTCCAGCGGACGCGGGTCGCATACTGCATTGCGCGGCCGGATAAAACGATCTGCTTCGTCGCACGCGGCTGAAGCCGCCCCTTTTCAAGATAGACAGAGGGTTCCAGCGTCACCTCGACCGCGCCTTCGACGCGGAAGACCCAGATTTCGCCCGAGCGCAGCGCCATCGAGACCGCCGTTCCGCCCATATCCAGCGCCACGTCCACCTCTGGATGCAGGTGAAACCGCACCTCGAAGGGCAGGCCCGCCAGTTTCATCGTGTCCATCGCCCGGTCAAAGCGTTTCTTCGACGGCCCGTCGAGCGCGACAAGGTAATCCTCGCCCTTCAGCCCGCGCCCGTCGAGCGACAGTTCCAGACTGCGCGCATGGGTCAGGCCCTGCACCGTGACATAGCCGTCATGCCCGCCTTCAAAGCGCAGCGACTCGGGCAGGTGGCTCATCTGGATCGGGACGTGGCGCGGCGTGTCTTCGAGCAATTCCCGCCTCGCGTTGCCCACCCAGCGCGACGCGCTCAAACGGGCCGAGGAATACCCCTGCAGGCAGAGCGTGGAATGCGAAGGCGTGGCGCGGCCCGCACGCCGCCATTCCTCGCCGAAACCGCCGCCCGAGCCGCAGTTGACGATCACCGGACGGCGGCCCGAGGTCAGCTCGAACGCCAGCGTCGAGGCATGGGCGCGGGCACTGGCCGCACCGGCCGGCGGCGGGGCGGCATCGACGATGATCGACGTGCGCTGCGCCGACAGACGGGCAAAGCCCATCGCCAGCCCGTCAGCCTGCCGTTTCTTGTTGCCCGAGGCCGCCAAAGCCCGGTCCAGCCGCCCTTCCAGCCCCCGGCCCCCGCCGTGAAAACGCGCCAGCCCGCCGTCCGTATGGCGCAGGGTGCGCAGCGTCGGCGCGATGCGCCTGATCGCCTCCAGATGGGCCGGTTCAGGTTCCAGATCGGCCTCGTGCAGGGCCGCCTGCGCCCATGTCAGCAGCGTAAGGACCTCCAGCAGTTCTTCGGGATTTCGGGTGGGGATGCCGCCCTGCGCGTCCACCTGCCGGGCGCAATCCGCGCCCAGCGACTCTCGGGCCGGGGCAATATGCGCCTCCATCCCCTGCAGGGACAGGCCCGCATAGAGAAGGCCGGTCATCGCTTCGAACCGTTGCAGGCCGGGTGCTGCCACATGGGCGCGTTTGGCCAGAAACCGGGTCTGCGCGCCAAGAGCCGCATAGAATTTCTCGCTGTCCTCGGCCTTGCGTCCGCGCAGCAGGAACAGGGCGTGATGAATCCAGCGGATCACCCGCCGCCCGGTCAGTTCCGGAGTCCAGCCCGGGCCCGAGCCCCTGCCATAGCGACGGATCCAGTCCCACAACCACTCCTGCGCCAGGGCGCGGGCCTTGGAATCGCCGACGGCGGCCAGGTCATCCAGCCAGGCGAAACCATGAATTTCCTCTTCAAAGGCCGGGTCGGGTGCATCAATCGCCCAGATCGACCGCCCTTCGGCCTCGACCAGATGACCGGCAAACATGAGGTTTCCGGCCATCATCTGCCGGCCACGGGCAAAGAACCCCACGGTGCGCGGTTCGGGTTGCGACACGAATCCTTCTGCCGGACGGGTCCGGGCCGCCATGCGGGCCTGCATGCGGTTCATCATGCGCGCGTGCGCAGTCCGCCAGTTTCGCGCCGTGGACATATCCTGTACTCTGAGCTCGACCTCGGGGTCGCCCGTTCCGGGCTTGTTGCGATCAGGATACATTGGACCCGGCGCGAAGTCACCAAAGAGTTAGCCGCGTTGCACAAGCGCCATATAGAAGCCGTCCAGCCCGCCCCTGTTCGCCCAGAAATCGGGCCGCAAGCGCAGGCCGCCTTCCCCGGACCGCCATTTGTCCTCGATCCAGGGCGCGTCGGGCGGCAGAACTTTCAGGTCCGTGTGGCGCAGCAAGGCCTCGTCGATCTGGCATTCGCCCTCATCGGGGATCAACGAACAGGTGGCATAGACCAGCCGCCCGCCCGGCTTCACCAGCTGCAAGGCATGGTCCAGCAGCGCCTCCTGCAGGCCGATCAGTTCCGAAATGCGCTCACCCTGATGGGCATGGGGCAGATCCGGGTGACGGCGGATGGTGCCGGTGGCCGAACAGGGCGCATCCAGCAGGACCGCATCATATTGGCCTTGGTGTTCCAAAGCATCCCCTGCCACCAGCCGCGCCTTCAACCTCGTGCGGTCAAGGTTTTCCTGCACGCGCGCCAACCGCGCCTGCGACAGGTCCAGCGCGGTCACATCCGCGCCGGCTGCGGCCAGTTGCAGGGTCTTGCCTCCAGGGGCGGCGCACATGTCCAGAACCCTGAGACCACTGACATCGCCCAAGAGCTTGGCCGGCAGCGCGGCGGCGGTATCCTGCACCCACCAGTCACCCTCGGCAAACCCGGGCAGCGCACTGACCTGCCTGCCCGTCGGCAACCGGACCGATCCGGTGGGCAGGACCTCGCCATCGGGAACCGGCACGCCGGGTTTCAACGTCAGGTCCAGCGGCGCACCTTCGAAATGCACCCGTTCCATGTTGGCCACGGCCTGCGGACCCCAAGCCTCGACCAGCGGTGCGCGCAGCCATTTCGGCAGGCGCGGAATGCGCAGCTTGCCCCAGGCCTGCGGCCCCTCTGCCGCCACCTTGCGCAGCACCGCGTTGATCAGCCCCTTGGCCCCCTGCGTGCGCTTGCCAGCGGCGGCGATCTCGACACAATCGCTGACCACCCCGTGCGCCGCGCCACCGGAACACAGTTCCACCGTGCCCAGCCGCAGGATATTGTGCACACGCGGCGCGGGGCGTTTGCGCAGATGCGGTTTCAACAGCTTGTCCGCCCGTTCCAGACCGCGCAGGGTCTCCGTCGCCAGCCGCTGCGCCGCCGCGCGGTCGGCGGGCGCCAGCGCCTCCAGCCGGTCGCTTTCGGACAGGGGTCGCCCCTGTTCCAGCACCTGATCCAGCAGATCGACCGCGGCCAGACGGGCCGGACTGGGGGCATTGGACATGAACAAGACCTTTGGTTCTGCGGCAGGGGGCGGGCTTGCCCCCCGAACCGACGGGCGTATATCAGGGGGGACCAGACGAGGAAAGCCCGATGACAGACGCGCCCCAGCCCGACCTGCCGCCCGCCGCCCAACGCGCCCTTGCCGAAGCCGCCGAACGGCGCGCCAGGGCCGAGGCAGAGGCCAGGGCGCAGCCAAAGGAACTTGGCGGCCGCGACGGGCCTGAACCGGTGCGCTACGGTGACTGGGAGAAAAAAGGCCTCGCCATCGACTTCTGAGCGCCCGCTCCCGGCATTTGCCTCGGTGGGCCGGAAGCGATCCAAAAAACGCACCATCCCCGCGCCCTGAACGCGGCGCGGGCGGGTGGGAGCGCTCCGGTCAGGGCGCGGACGCGGGGTTATTTGAGGCCCGGTTATTTCAGGCCAAGCACGTCCAGCATGTCGTATTCGCCGGGGCCCTTGTCCTGTCCCCAGACAGCCGCCCGCAGCGCGCCACGGGCGAACAGGGCCCGGTCCGAGGCAATGTGCTTGAGCACGATCCGTTCACCGGCGGTGGCAAAAAGCACCTCATGCTCGCCCACGATGTCGCCGCCACGAACGGCATGAAACCCGATATCGCCGGTCTTGCGCGCGCCGGTGATGCCATCGCGTCCACGGTCGGCCACATCGCCCAGCGTAACGCCGCGCCCTTCGGCGGCAGCCTCACCCAGCATCAGCGCCGTGCCCGAGGGCGCGTCGACCTTGCGGGAATGATGCGCTTCGATGATCTCGATGTCCCAATCCGCATCCAGCGCCGCGGCCACCTGTTTGGTGACCTGCGTCAACAGGTTCACGCCGAGGCTCATGTTTCCAGCCCGGACCACGATGGCATGGCGCGCCGCCAGCGCGATCTTGTGCAGGTCGTCCTCGCTCAGGCCGGTGGTGCCGATCACATGCACCACCCGGGCCTGCGCGGCCAGTTCGGCAAAACCGACGGTCGCGGCGGGTGCGGTGAAATCGATCACCGCATGGGCGCGGGCAAAGGCCTCCAGCGGGTCGTCAGAGACCATCACGCCCAGCGCCGCGCCACCCATGGCCAGCCCCAGATCCTGTCCGATCCAGTCATGCCCGGGACGTTCCAGCGCGCCGCACAGATGCAGCCGGCCATGCTCACCGATCATTTTGACCAGCATCTGTCCCATGCGGCCCGAAACCCCGGTCACGACAACACCGTAATTCTCCGTCATGCCTCTGCCTCCTGACGATCCCGTGCCCCTGTTATCGTCATTCATTCGTGAATGCACGCCCCTGCGGACCGCTTGGCAAACCGCGATCCGAGGCGTAAGTCTCATGCCATGGCACGCAACAGACTCAATGATGGCCCCGGGCCAAGCCAACGTCAGCTTCGGGTCGCCGAGCTGATCCGCCGGACCCTGTCCGAGGTGCTGCAACGCGGCGACATTCACGATCCGGACCTGAACCGGTTGTCGATCACCGTGGGCGAGGTTACGATTTCCCCGGATCTCAGGGTGGCGACTGCCTATGTCGTGCCGCTGGGCGGCAAGCAGCAGGAGGACATGTTCGATCTGCTGGACCGCAACAAGAACGAGTTGCGCCGTGCCGTTTCACGGGGACTGACGCTGAAATTCTCGCCCGAACTCCGGTTTCGCCTTGATGAGACCTTTGACCACCTCGACGATACGCGACGCATCTTTTCCGACGACGCCGTGCGCCGAGACATCGACGACTGACCGCCATGCGCCTGCTTGCCGCCTGCCTTGCCCTGCTGTTCGCAGCCGCCGCGCCCCCCGAGGCGCGGGCGGTCACCTGTCAGAACACCACCCACGAGGACAAGGTCTTTACCGTTTGCGAGGTGGACGCCACGCGTGAGAACCTGCGCCTGTTCCGCGCCGATGAGACCGGCACGCCTTATGGCCAATTCAGCGTGCTCGAACATCATCTTCGGGATCAGGGCCAGCACCTGGTCTTTGCCATGAACGCCGGCATGTATCATGATGACCGGTCGCCGGTGGGCTACTATCTCGAAGACGGCACCGAAGAGATGCGCGTGCTCTCCGGTCCGTCCAGGGGCAATTTCGGCCTGCTTCCCAATGGCATCTTCTGCATTGGCAAGGGCTGGGCCCGGGTGGAGGAAACGCGCAGTTTCCTGGCCAGGGGGCCGCGTTGCCGCCATGCCACGCAATCCGGGCCGATGCTGGTGATCGAAGGCGCGCTACACCCGCGGTTTCTGCCGGATTCGACCTCGCGCTATATCCGCAACGGGGTCGGCACCACGGCAGACGGGCAGCGCGCGATCTTCGTGATCTCGCAAAATCTTGTCACCTTTCACGAATTCGGCCGATTCTTTCGCGACGTGCTGAAGGTGCCGAATGCGCTGTTCCTCGACGGCAATATCTCGCGCCTGTTCGCGCCGCAGATCGGGCGCGACGATTTTGGCCGCCGCATGGGCCCCATCGTGGCGGTCACGGAACCGGTGCAGTAACGGCCCCGGCCTTGCCTCTGCCGCCAGAGCGGCTTACCTCGGTCTGGCAACAGACCCGAGGCCGCCATGACCGACACCACCCCGCAAACACTCGCCGCCGCCCTGCTTGACGCCGCCTCAAGGGCCGGGGCCGATGCGGCGGATGTTCTGGCGGTCGGGGCGACCTCGCTGTCGATCGACGTGCGCGGCGGGCTGTTGGAACAGGCCGAGCGCAGCGAATACCGCGACCTGTCGCTGCGGGTTCTTGTCGGGCAGCGCAGCGCCAGCATTTCCGGATCCGACATCCGCGCCGAGGCGATGACCGAAATGGCCGCCCGCGCCGTGGCGATGGCGCGTGAGGCCCCCGAGGATCCCTACACAGGGCTTGCTGATCCGGAACAACTGGCCACGGATCGGGACGCCTCGCCGCTGGAATTGCACGATTCGACGGTGGAACCTTCTCCTGCGGAACTGGAGCAGGATGCGCGCGAAGCCGAAGCCGCCGCGCTGGCGCAGGACGGTATCACCCGCATCGACAGTGCCGCCGCGCAATACGGCCATCAGGAAATCGCGCTGGCCGCCTCCAACGGTTTCAGCGGCGGGTATGAGCGCACCTCGCGCGGACTGTTCTGTGTTGCCATCGCCGGTGAAGGTTTGGGGATGGAGCGCGATTACGACGGCGACTCGCGTATCTTTCAGGCCGATCTGCGCACAGCGCAGGACATCGGCCACAGCGCCGCGACCCGCGCGCTGGAACGTCTGAACCCGCGCAAACCCAAGACCGGCGCCTATCCTGTGCTGTTCGACGAACGCATCGCCTCTTCGCTGATCGGGCATCTGGCCGCCGCTGCAAACGGCGCGCAGGTGGCGCGCGGGCAATCATGGCTGCGCGGCGCGCTTGGTGAACAGGTGCTGCCCGAAAGCCTGAGCCTGATCGAAGACCCGCACCGGCAACGGGTCACCGGATCGCGCCTCTTTGACGCCGAGGGCCTGCCGACACGAAAACGCGCGATGGTGGACAAGGGCGTGCTGACCGGCTGGACGCTGGACCTTGCCAATGCGCGCAAGCTGGGGATGGAAAGCACCGCCAATGCCGCACGCGGCGGCGGGTCTGTCTCACCCGCGACCTGGAACCTTGAACTGACTCCGGGCACGCAATCGCGCGAGGAACTCATGCGCGAGATGGGCACCGGCCTGCTGGTGACCTCGATGATCGGGTCGACCATCAACCCCAACACAGGCGATTATTCCCGCGGCGCGGCCGGTTTCTGGATCGAGAACGGCGCGCCTGTCTATGCGGTCTCCGGTGTGACCATCGCGGGCAACCTGCGCGACATGCTGAAAACGCTGATCCCCGCCAATGATGCGCGCCCGTGGCTGAGCCGCGTTGTCCCCTCTCTGCTGGTCGAAGGGCTGACCCTTGCCGGCGAGTGATCTGACTCTGCTGATCGAGGCCGCGCGCGAGGCCGGTGAGGTTGCCAAGGGGTTTGTCGGAGGCGACCTTGGCGTGCAGCACAAGGTGCAGGACAACAGCCCGGTGACCAAGGCCGATCTGGCGGTCAACGCGCTGCTGGCGGAAAAACTGCGCGGGGCGCGTCCGCATTATGGCTGGCTGAGCGAGGAAAGCCCGGACGACTCCGAACGGCTCTCGGCCAAGCGGGTGTTCATCATCGACCCGATCGACGGCACCCGCTCCTTCATCGCGGGCGAGCGAACCTGGGCCCATGCGTTGGCGGTGGTCGAGCACGGCGAGGTGCTGGCGGCGGTGGTTTACCTGCCGCTGATGGACCGGCTCTATTCCGCCAGTCGTGGGGGCGGCGCGCGGCTGAACGGCAAGGTGATCTCTGCCAGCCATGAAATACATCCGGCCAAGGCCGAGGTGCTGGCCACCCGCCCCAGCCTTGACGCAGGACACTGGCCCGGTGGTCTGCCCAAGCTCAAGCGCAGCTACCGCCCTTCGCTGGCCTATCGGCAAAGCCTTGTGGCCGAGGGGCGCTATGACGCCATGTTCACCTTTCGCCCGACCTGGGAATGGGACATCGCACCCGGCGCGCTGATCCTGTCAGAGGCCGGGGCCAGGATCACCGACGGGCGCGGCGCTCCGCTGCGGTTCAACGCCCAGGTGCCGCAGGCGGACGGCATGATGGCCGCCAACCCGCGCCTGCATGCGGCGCTGATGGATCGGCGTCTGTAGGGTCCGGATTGAACCACGGATACCAAGATTATCAGAAGGACCGGGTCGAGTTGTCAGCTTGGTGCGGACCTCAAATTGACCACTGTTTTCGATAACACCACGCCCTCATGAATATTGTTTTCATAAGCTTGGACAGGCCCGACGCATCTTTCTGCAGGTGGCAGCGCAGACCATCAAGACACCCGTCGATCCCGATTTGCGCGAATCCACGGCATCCCTGGTCAATGCGGCCCCCCGCAATTGCCGAGATACCGCCGGGCGGCCGCGCGCCTTGACCCCCTGCGCGGTATCGCTAGGGTCGCGCGCAACGCGTCACAGCAGAGGACAGCGCCCATGCAACGCCTTCACCTCGTCTTCGGCGGAGAACTCGTCGACCCCACCAAATCGGTCTTCAAGGATGTCGAAGATCTGCACATCGTCGGCATCTTTCCCAACTATCAAGAGGCCTTCAACGCCTGGAAGGCAGAGGCGCAGCGCACCGTGGACAATGCCCATATGCGCTATTTCATCGCCCACCTGCACCGCCTGCGGGAAGAGAGCGTAGAGGCCTCTTCAACAGAGGAACTGGGCTGACATCATGTCCCGGCGGGCGCTGAGTCTCTCGGCCTATCTGGCCTATGCGCGCAGCGCGACCGCTCCGGGCGAGGCCCCGCCTTGGCCCGATCGCCCGCGCGGCCCCTTTGTCTGGGGCTTTGCCAATGACGTTGAACAGGCGCGCGCACTGGCCAGTCTGTGCGCGCGGCTCATCGCCAATCGGCCGGACGTCACCGTCTGGCTCAGCGGGCGCTGCCCTGATCGACCCGGCCTGATTTCCGCGCCCTTGCCGCGCGACATGGCCTCTGACGATCTGCGGCAGATCAGGCGTCTGAAACCGGATGTAGCCCTCTGGGTCGGCCAGACGCTGCGCCCCGGCACGCTGACCGCGCTCAGCGATTCCGGCAGCCATATGATTGCGCTCGACCTTCGGGATGCGCCGTTTCCGGCAGAGGCACCGCGCTGGTTGCCAGACCCGGCCCCGGCGGTTCTGACGCTGTTCCACAGCCTTTACAGCACCGGCCCCGATGCCTCGCGCCGCCTGCGCCGTCTGGGCGTCGACAGCAGGCGGTTGCATGATGCCACACCGTTCCTTGACACGGACATGCCACTGGATTGCCCGGACAACCTGCACGAGGAACTGGCCGCAATTCTGGCTGGGCGACCGATCTGGCTGGCGGCGCGACTGCGCGCGGAAGAAGTGCGCGATATCCTTGCCGCCCACCGTCAGGCGAGCCGCCTTGCCCACCGTCTGTTGCTGATCGCGGTCCCGGCAGACGAGGCCGCCGCCCGGGCCCTCAACCGTGCGCTTGCCGGGGAACAGATGCGAGTCTGCAACTGGGATGCCGGTGAAAGCCCGGACGAGAACACGCAGGTTCTGCTGACCGAAGGTCCCGGAGAACTGGGCCTGTGGTATCGCCTTTCGCCCCTGGCTTTCATCGGCGGCTCTCTGAATCACGGCCAGGGCGGCGAGGACCCGTTCGAGGCCGCCGCGCTTGGCACTGCCATTCTCTACGGTCCGAATGTTGGCCACCAACTGGCGGCCTATTCCCGGCTGGTGGCCGCCGGGGCCGCGCGGATCGTGCGCGATGCCGACTCGCTGGGCACTGCGGTCTCTCATCTTGTCGCGCCGGATCAGGCCGCCAACATGGCCCATGCAGGGTGGGAGGTGATTTCCTCTGGTGCGCTTTTGGTGGACCGGGTGCTGGCGGAAACCTGCGATGTGCTCGACCGGCGAGAGGCGGACTGATGCGGCCGCTCCGGTTCTGGCAGACTCCGCCCGAACGCCCCGCGCTGCGCGCGCGTCTGCTGGCCCCGCTGGGTGCGCTGACCGCCCGCGCGACTGCCGCCCGCGTGGCGCGCGCGCCAAAGGTTCGCCCCGGCGTGCCGGTCATCTGTGTTGGCAACGTCAACGCAGGCGGAACGGGCAAGACACCGACCGTCATCGCTTTGGTGCAACGGCTGATCGCGCGCGGGCTGACGCCGCATGTGGTATCTCGCGGGTACGGCGGCACGCTGGAGGGTCCGGTGGAGGTCGACCCGCGCCACCACACCGCCACCGAAACCGGCGATGAGCCTCTGCTGATCGCCGCTTTCTGCCCGGCATGGGTGTCCACGGCCCGCGCCGACGGCGCCCGGGCCGCCGAGGACGCAGGTGCCGAGGTGATCCTGCTGGACGACGGGTTGCAGAACCCCGATGTGGCCAAGGACCTGACGCTGGTGACGGTCGACGCCGTGGCCGGATTCGGCAATGGCCGCTGTCTGCCTGCAGGTCCCCTGCGCGAACCGCTGCAAGCCGGGCTTGCCCGTGCCGATCTTCTGCTGTCGATCGGCCCCGCCCCGGCACAGACGCGCTTTGCCGAAACCTGGGGTCCGCGCATCACCATTCCCCATCTGACCGGGCATCTGGCCCCCTTGCAGACGGGCATGGACTGGGAAGGACTGCCCGCGCTGGCCTTTGCCGGGATCGGTCACCCGGAAAAGTTCTTTGCCACCTTGCGCGGGCTTGGTGCAGATCTCCGTCGGGCCGAAGCGCTGGACGATCATCAGCCGTTCACACCCGCCCTGCTGTCACGCCTGTTGACCGAGGCGCGGGCACTGGGTGCGCAACTGGTAACGACCGAAAAGGACGCGGTGCGCCTGCCGCCCGAGTTCCGGCGCGAGGTGCTTGCCCTGCCGGTCCGACTCGAAATCGACGATGCCGCGCCGCTCGACCGGGCCCTGGACGCGCTTTTCGCGAACGCCTCCTGAGACAGCCTACTCTGCCGCGACCTGCTGCGGCCGACGCCCGCCCAGTTCGGCCAGTTCCGCCACGACACCGCGCAGGGCCGCGCGGACGTCCTCGAACCGGGTGTTCGGCGTGATCCGCGTTTCGTTCATGTAAAGCGACCGGTCTATTTCGACCTGCACCGCATGCTGTGCGCGCGACGGCCGCCCGTAATGCTGTGTCGTGAACGCCCCGGCGAACGGCGCATTGCGCGCCACGACGAATCCGGCGGTGGCAAAGGCCGCCTCGACCCGCTCGACAATGTCCGAAGCGGCGGAGGCGCCGAACCGGTCGCCAATCACCACCTCGGGGCGCGGAACGCCATGGCGCACCGCGCCGTCCAGCGCCTCATGGGGCATCGAATGGCAATCAATCAGGATCGCTTCGCCAAACCGCCCGTGGGCGTCAGTCAGCAAGGCCTGCAACCGGTCGTGATACGGCCGCCAGATCTGGCTGATTCGCCGCTCCGCCTCCAGCCGCGACAGCTTGCCGCGATAAATGGCGCGCCCGCCGGCCACCACGCGCGGCACCACCCCCAGCCCGCTGGCCACGCGCGGATTATGACCCGTGCGCCGCATCCCCTCGATCAGCGCCGGATCCATCTCATCCGTCGCGCGGTTCAGATCGACATAGGCACGCGGGGCCCCGGCGCAAAGCAAAGGCGCGCCAAACTGCGGCGCACAATCGAAAAGCACGTCGACAAAGGCATCTTCAGAGGTCCGGATCTCATGTTGGTCCAGAACCGTGGTGCGCAGAAACCTTTCGGGGTAATCGCTACCGGAATGCGGAGAGGCAAACACCACGCAGGACGCGAGTTCCGGGGGCATGTGCAGGTGGAATGGCGTTGCTGACATCCTGTCTCCTTTACGCAGAGAATAGACCGATTTCATTGCCCTCCAAAAGCCCTTGATCCCCGTTACGAAGCCATTTATAGACCCTCCACCAGCGCGAGCCACCCGCGGCACCGTTCAGCGGAACGAGGGAGGTTTGCAACGGCCATATGGGTGATTAGCTCAGCGGTAGAGCACTTCGTTGACATCGAAGGGGTCACTGGTTCAATCCCAGTATCGCCCACCATGAATTCATCACCCGGCGGTCCGGGAGGCACGCCTCTCGGGCTGATGGGTATTGGCAGCAACAAGGCGCTTGCGCGCCGCGACGACAGGAGAGACCCATGAAGGTCGCCAACTCGCTCCGCTCGCTCAAGAAGCGCCATCGCGACTGCCGCGTTGTGCGCCGCAAGGGCCGCGTTTACGTCATCAACAAGACCCAGCGCCGGTTCAAGGCACGCCAGGGCTGATCGGCCAGAGAGGCCCGCGCCTCTCCCCGTGGATGACCAATCCCAAAAACCCCCGCAGGCTTTGCCCTGCGGGGGTTTTTCTTTGCCTGCAGCCCGAATCGCCCCCGGAAGGGGGCAATCACGGGTTTCATGCACTCAGCGGTCGATGCCGATCAGACCATCGGCCAGCAGGCGCACAACGGTCTGCTCATCAAGGTAGCCCGACACCCGCAGCCCGCGCGATTCCTGAAACGACCGCAGCGCGCGCCGTGTCTGGTCGTCGAATTCCCCGTCAATTCGCCCCGGATTCAGGTCAAGCTGCTGCAGCCGCTGTTCGGCCAGTTGCCGGGCCACGAAGTTCAGGTTCATGCCACGCTCTTCCTCACGCGCCGCGACGGCGTTGCGGACCCGGTCGCTGTCCTGTTGCAGAGCGGCTATCCGCTGCTCGGCCTCGGCGCGGAAAGCCCCCTGTGGCCAATCCCCCAAATAAGCCTGATAGGCCGCGATCGAGTTTGCATCCCGCGCCTGCGCCCAATCGCGCCGGTCCTGTCCGGCGGCCTGCTGCGCACGCTGCCCGTCGATCCGGGCCAGTGCGTTTTGCGCTTGTTGAACGAATCGCCCGTCTGGATAGCGCTTGAGATAGTCGCGCAGCCCGCCCTCGTCGCCATTGTCACTGACCTGCTGCCAGAAGATCGCCTCGTCGCGTTCCCGCGCCGCGCGCTTCTGGCGGTCTTCTTCCTCCAGCTCGGCGGCGCGCCGGGCCGCCTGCTGCTGCAGCCGCGCGATTTGCGGGCGGGTCAGATAGCTGGTGACTGGCAGGCCCGCATCCTTTTGCCAGCGCCGGATCGCCCCGCGTGACCCATCGCCAAAGATCCCGTCGATCCCGCGCGTGTCGTATTCCAGAAGGGTCAACCATCTCTGGATCCCCCGTCGGTCGTCGCGGCTCAGCTCCAGCGCCTCTTCGGCGCGGCGCTCTTGATAAAAAGGCTCGGAGTCCAACGCATTCAGGCGCTGCCGGGCCGCGTTGACCTGCGCACCCCGTGGAAAGCCCTGCAGATAGGTCCTGTACCCCTCCGCGGAATCCGCCTGTTGCGCCAACCGCCAGGCCGCGTCATCCGCGGTCCTGTCCGCCGCCGGTTGCTGCGGCAGCGGCGGTTCCGGCGCGACCCTAGGCTCCGCCACGTCCTCGGGCAGAACGATCACCTGGGTTTCGGGCGCATAGCCTTCGACCTGCAGTTCATAGTCGATCGCCGCGCGCAGGACGAATCGCCCGGCGCGCGCAAGATCCCTGACGGCATAGCGCGCGACGTCCACTGCCGGTCCGCGCACGACCGTCACCCCCTGCGGGATGTCCAGCGGGCCGACACCCGGCGACAGGTAACGCGGCAGGTCGGGCTCAGCCGCCGTCTCGCCAAGGATCAGGAAGGCCCGCCCCTGATGCCCGGCCAGAATCGTCAGCGCCGCGTCGAGCGGAAAGCCGTTCATCAGAACATCGGCCTCGTCCAAGTCGTCCTTGCCGGAGACCGGCAGCAGATAGGCCCCGGTCGGTCCATGGACAAAGGCACCGGTGAGCACGATCACCACCGGTCCGCCGTCGTCATCGAGCATGGCGGCGAATTCGCCAAAGATGCGGCGCATCTCGCCGGCGCCCGCATCCTGCATCACGGCCACGTCGAACCCCTTGTCCCGCAGGGCCTGCGCCGCCGCCGAGACCCGCTGCGCGCCGAACAGGGTCTGCATCGTCGAATACCGGCTGTTGCCGATCACCAATGCATCGCCCTCGGCCCGCGCCGCCGAGGCCGAGGCTGTCGCCAGAACCGCGCCCATCAGCGCCGTTGCCAGAATCCGCATGAGCCTTCCTCCCGGTAATCCACTCTCTTCCAAACCTACCGCGCGCCCACCGCAGGACAAGCGGCAAGCGGCGGAAACAGGCGGCAGGCCACGCAAGGCCCCGCATCACGCGGAAAAGCGCCGACCGCTGCCGCGCGCACGCCACGCGCCCGTTCTTTGGTTTTCCAAATACCCTCGAGGGAGTCGACCGCAGGGAGACGGGGGCAGAGCCCCCCTCTTCCCGACCATTCAACGTTCAGCCGCCGGTCAGTCGTATGTGCGCTGGTCCTCGATCACCAGACCGTCGCGCGGCAAGGCCCCCGGCGCGACCAGTTCGACCTTTCCTTTCAGCTTCAACACCTCGGCCACGCTGCGCTCATAGCCCGCGACATCCGGCGCGTCGGTTTCGATGCGGACAGTCATCACGTCCACCTCCCCCTCGCGGCTGGCGACCACGCGGGCGCGGGCGATTTCTGCATGTTTCGCCACCAGTTGCGCCACCTGTTCCGGGCGCACAAACATACCCTTGATCTTGGTCGTCTGGTCGGCACGGCCCATCCAGCCCTTGATCCGCATGTTGGTCCGCCCACAGGGCGATTCGCCCGGCAAGACTGCGCTCAAATCACCTGTGGCAAACCGGACCAGCGGGTAATCCGGGTTCAGCGTCGTCACGACAACCTCGCCGACGTCGCCCAAAGCCACCGGATCACCGGTGCCCGGCGTGACGATCTCGACAATCACATGCTCGTCGAGAATCATCCCCTCGATGGCCGGGCTTTCATAGGCGATGTTGCCAAGATCAGCCGTGGCGTAGCACTGCAGGCACTGGATACCGCGATCCGCATAATACTGCCGCAGCGACGGGAACAGCGCCCCGCCTCCCACCGCGGCCCGCGTGATCTTGAGCGGCAGCCCCATCTCGTCCGCCTTTTCAAGGATCAGCTTCAGGTAGTCCGGCGTCCCTGCATAGGCCGTCACGCCGACATCATGCGCCGCCCGCGCCTGCAACTCGGTCTGTCCGGTTCCGGCGGGCAGCACAGCCGCCCCGACCGCCCGTGCCCCGGACTCAAAGATCATCCCCGCAGGCGTCAGGTGATAGCCGAAACAGTTCTGCACGATATCACCGCGCCCGATGCCGCAGGCGTTCAGGAACCGCCCCATGCGCCACCAGTCGTGGCCGATGCCGCCCGGCTCGTAGATCGGCCCGGGGCTCTGGAACACATGCGCAAGGTTCGACACCGGCAAGCCGCCAAAGGGCGGTTCAGCCGATTGCCGCTCCACCAGGTCGGACTTGCGCAGCACCGGCAGCGCCGCCAACCCGGCCAAGGTCTCCAGCGGGTCCATCCCGTGCCGCGCCAGTTGCACATTCAGCAACTCCAGCTGCGCCACCTCGCGCGCTTCCCGGCTGCGCGTCTCCAATTCATCGAAATATGCGCTCATCCGCTAAACTCCCCCCGACTTTGATCTGAAACAATGTTGCTGCCACAACCTCCGGGTAGTCTCTCCCGAATAGGAGAGAGGAGACCCAGTAGTGCCCACAAGTTTTGATGACCGGATCCAGTTCGACGACGAACGCCAGATCATGGAGGTCGATTTCTCCAACTACCAGTTCGACGACTCCGCCTCGGTCAACCGCGTCTACGACCGGATCGAAGAACGCATCGCCGAGACCGGCGAGGAATTCTGGTTCTTCCTGATCAACCTCAACGAAACCCGCATCGACAGCAGCGCATGGATCGCCTACGCCCGCCGTGGCCGCGCGCTGAACCTCGCGCATTCCATGGGCTCTGTCCGCTTTGACGCCTCGCCCGAAACCGCCGCCCAGATCGAGCGCGCCGCCCGCACCGAGGCGTTTGATCCCAACCTGCTGACCAACCGCGCCGATGCGCTGGTCCGGATCGGGCAGATGCCATCGAAACGCCGCGCCCGGATTCAGCACGACCCGAACTACTCCGCCAGAGACTTCTTCCACCGCATCACCTTTGACCCAAAGACGCGGATCATGGAGGCCGACTTCGGCTGGTTCACCTTCAACCATTCGCGCGACGTCAACGACTTCTATGACCATATCGAGGCCCGTATCGCCGAGAGCGGTCACGACACGTGGTTCTTTCTCATCAACTACGAAGGCACGCAGATCCTGCCCGCCGCATGGGTGCGATACGCCCACCGGGGTAAACTGCTGAACCAGGCGCATTCTATGGGCTCTGTGCGCTACGCGCCGGGCTCCGAGACAGAGGCCGACATCCGCCTGCGCGCCGAAAGCCAGGACTTCCGCCCGAACATCCGCAATACGCGCGCCGAGGCGCTGCGACGGATCGCGGAAATGCGCGCCGAGACGACGGTCTGACCGCCCGCGCCTGCCGCGCCGCGCGTCAGGCCACCGCAGGGCGGAAACACCGCCTGACCCGGCCGGGGACAGATCAGGCACCATTACGTCCTACTCCGCGTGCCAGGTAAAGGGTTCGTAGATGTTCACCACATGGGTGGTGAGCACGACGATGTCGGCCCCGCCGGTATTGGTCATGCCGCCATGCACCTCGCCCGCCGGGTAGAACAGGACCTGTCCTGCGGCCAACGACATCTTGCTGCCGTCCGCCATCTCCACCGGCCCGCCCGACAGCACGACCGCATGTTCGTCGCCGGGATGCGTATGTCGGGTGATGCGTCCGCCGGGCATCACCGTCACCCGGGTCAGCACCAGCTTCAGATCCTCGGCGTCGCTCACCGGCTGGTCCTGCAGGATCTCGCGAATCACAAGATCGCTTGCGTAAACCGGCGCGGCGAAAACAAGCGCGGCAAGGGTCAGGGCAGTTCGGATCATCTGGGGTCCTCCAATACTCGGGACCGGCCGGAATGGCCGGCGCACAATCCGCCGTACGGCTCAGGCAAGCCAGCGCTTGCGGCGTCGGTAAGACCGCACGTCGCGGAACGATTTTCGCCCTTCGTCCGACATCCCAAGATAGAATTCCTTGACGTCAGGGTTTTCCCGCAACTCCGCCGCGGGCCCCTCCATCACGACGCGCCCGTTCTCGAGGATGTACCCCGAATGCGCGTATTTCAACGCCACGTTGGTGTTCTGTTCGGCCAGTAGAAAGCTGACACCTTCTTCCTCGTTGATCTTTTTCACGATCTCGAAGATCTGCTCCACCAGCTGCGGAGCAAGCCCCATGCTGGGTTCGTCCAGAAGGATCGTTTCGGGCCGGGACATCAGCGCACGTCCGATCGCCGTCATCTGCTGTTCCCCGCCCGAGGTGTACCCGGCCTGCGATTTGCGCCGTTCCTTCAGGCGCGGGAAATAGGAATAGACCATCTCGAGGTCCCGCTCGACGGCCGCTTTGCCATCGCGGCGCGTATAGGCGCCGGTGCGCAGGTTTTCCTCGACAGTCAGGTGTCCGAAACAGTGGCGGCCTTCCATTACCTGGATCACGCCGCGCTTCACCAGCGCCGCGGGGTCAAGTTCCTGCACCCGCTCGCCCTTGTAGATGATAGAGCCCTTGGTGACCTCGCCGCGCTCGGAATGCAGCAGGTTGGAAATCGCCTTCAGCGTGGTCGTCTTGCCAGCGCCGTTGCCGCCCAACAGCGCGGTGATCCCGCCTTTGTAAACCGTCAGACTCACACCTTTCAGCACGAGGATCACGTGATTGTAGATCACCTCGATGTTGTTGACCTCAAGGAGCGCCTCGCCCGTCCGGCCTGAATCCAGCATCATCTCACCTCGCACATCGGGTCGGGTTTGCGCCGTCCCTGCAGCTTCTTCTCTCTGAAAATACTCAAAAAATCCCGGCGGCGCCCGCGCGCCGCCGGGACAGGAAACGCTTACATCGCGTCACAGCCTTCGACCACCGGCCAGGGTGCGTTGTCATCGGCGTATTCTTTCGCCTTTTCCTCTGCCAACGCCTGATAGCCAGCCACGTTCGGCGTCAGGAGGTCAGAGACCTTGACGAACTTCGCGCCGTCCCATTCCAGCATCCAGCCACCGGAGTGACCGGTGTGGTTCGAGCACGAGGTCGCGAAAGGCGGCACCATGCCGGTCAGGCCCAGCTCCTCGATTCGCGCTTCGGTCATGTCGATGTTCTCCAGACCCCAGCGCATTTGTTCGGCGTTGATCTCGGCAGTTCCGTACTCGGCCTGCGCCACGCGGATACCCTCGGCAAGGATGGCCGAGATCACGATGCCGCGGGAATAGAAGACACCCGACATCTCGGTTTCATCCGACTTGGACTTGCCCGCGTCGACGACGTGTTTCTTGATGTCCGCCATGACCGGCGCATCCGCGTTCGGGAAGGACCAGCTGATCGCCTTGTAGCCCTTGCCGTCCTCACCCACGATGGCAAGGTCCGCATCGTGGCTCGACCACCAGACACCGATCATGTTTTCCATCGGGAACTTGGTCTTGACCGCTTCGGTGATGGCACCGGCATTCATCGCGCCCCAACCCCACATCACGACATAGTCGGGACGCATCCGGCGGATCTGCAACCATTGCGCCGACTGGTTCTGCATTTCCTTGAGGCCGACCGGGATCGGGTTCAGCTCAAAGCCCTTCTGCTCGGCCAGTTGCTCCAGCACCGGAATCGGCTCTTTGCCGTAGGGGTGGTCAAGGTGCACGAAGGCGATGGTCTTGCCGTCAAGGCTGCCCTCCGCTTCGAGGTACTGGATGATCATGTCCGCCGCGTCCCAGTAACCGGACGGGGTGTTGAACGCCCACTGGAAGGTCTTGCCGTCCATCATCGGGCTGAAGCCGTAGCCCGGAGCGAGGATCGGGATCATGTCCACGTTGGTCTTGGGCAGCACCTGCAGGGTGATGCCGGTGGACCAAGGCTGGGTCACGATGGCCTTGCCCTTGGTCTTTTCATAACATTCCACGCCCTTTTCGGTGGAATATCCGGTCTCGCATTCCTCGGCATTGACCGGGATGCCGCCGACACCGCCATCGCGCGCGTTCAGCATCGCGAGGTAATCGGCCTGGCCGTTCATCAGCGGAATGCCGGTGGCGGCAAAGGGACCGGTCCGGTAGGCGAGGTTCGGAGCATAAAGCTCTTGTGCGTAGCTGGCCCCGGCGGTCACCGCCGCCAGAGCGCCCGCAAGCGCCAGTTTGGTGAAGTGTTTCATAACGTTCCTCCCTTGGAATCTCTCGTTTGGTTATCAGTCTTCTTGGTCTTGGGCCGTGGTGAGACGGCCTTGGGATGCGCGCAGGCGCGCACCACAGCTCAGTGCGGGAACGGCCAGAGGATCAGTTTCTCCCGGATCAGCCGCCACAGCTGCGCCAGCCCGTGCGGCTCGACGATCAGGAAGAACACGATCAGGCTGCCCACGATCATGATATTCAGATGTTCCACCATCGAGGAAGAGATCGGAATGCCCAGCGCCTCGGGCATCAGATTCAGGACCACCGGCAGACCGACGATCAGGATCGCGCCCAGATAGTTGCCAAGGATCGACCCCAGCCCGCCGATGATGGCGATGAACAGGATACGGAACGACAGCGGAATGTCGAACAGGTTCGGCTCTGCCGCGCCGCGCCACATGAAGACAAACAGCGCCCCCGCCACACCCACGATATAGGACGAGATCGCAAAGGCCGTCAGCTTGGACCACATCAGGTTGATGCCGATCAGTTCGGCGGCGATGTCCATGTCGCGCGTCGCCTTCCACGTCCGGCCAAGGTTGCCGCGTGTCAGGTTGATGCACAGCATGGTCAGCAGGCAGACGATGAACAGCACGACGTAATACTGCACGAGGCTGGAGGCCTGCGGACCGGACACATAGAGGCCAAGGATATCGAGGTTCGGCACCTGGATCGCGCCCGAGGCGTTGTAGTTGTAGAGCCAGGCCCATTTCTCGAAAAGCCAGACAAGGAAGAACTGCGCCGCCAGCGTGGCGATGGCGAGGTAGAACCCCTTGATCCGCAACGAGGGGATGCCGAACATCACGCCGACACCCGCGCTGAAGACGCCGGACAGAAGGATCGCGATGATCGGGTTCATCCAGGGCATGAGCGTGATCATCTTGTAGCAGGCATAGGCGCCCACACCCATAAAGGCCGCCGTCCCCAGCGAAAGCTGCCCCGCATAGCCCGTCAGGATGTTCAGCCCCAGCGCCGTGAGCGAATAGATCAGGATCGGGATCAGCAGCGTCTGAAAGGTGAACTCGCTGGCCGTCAGCGGAAAGATCACCCATGCGAACACGAGGATCACGCCCAGCAGGAAGGCATCCTGCTTGACCGGGAACAGCGCCTGATCCGCCTCATATGTCGTCTTGAACTGCCCAGCGGTGCGATACAGCATCGCCGTCCTCCCTCTTGTTTGCCGCGGTTCAGGCCGTGGCGTCGTAGATGTCCCCACCGGGCGGCACAGGCCGTCCCCGCAGGCAGAAATTTCCCAGAGCGATCAGCGCCGGCAGCGGGACCAGGGCAAAGACGGCCACATGTCCGATGTCGCCCCAGTCGATGTCGCGCGACGGATGCGCGGCCAGCCCGTTGCGTACAACCCAGAGCACCATCCCGTTCACCGCCAGCCAGATCCCTCCGGCCAGCAGGACCAGACCCCATCCATGCCAGCGCGGCGGCGCCACAGCGCCCAGTTCGGTTTCGGCATCGCGAACCTGCCCCAGCAGGAACAGGCAAAGCCATGGTACCGGAACCACAACAAGGATCACCATCAAGGCGCCGAAGAACTCCGGCCCGCCTCCGACGGAGACGATCAGGAACATGGCCAACATCAAGGCGGCAAGACCGGTGACCCCTGCAGAGATCAACCCCGCCGTCAGCCAACCATCCTTGCGCACCGCCCGGTCCATGCCTCAGCCGTCCTCCCGGTCGCTGCGTTCGCCGCCCAGGGTCCAGACCCGCGCGGCGGTTGTTGCGGCCAGGCTCATCCCGGCCAATGATACCGCGGCCATGTTCCAGAAGCTCGCTGCGAAAAGCCCCGCCATCGGCATGGCGATGCGATCCGCCGGTTCTTCCGCCTCTCCCAACCCATTGGCGCCGCGCGCCAGATCGGCAATCCCCGGATCGGGGCGGTTGACAGGGCGCGCTCTGGCGCTCTTGTCCATCGGAGGTGTCATCTCAGGCATCCAACCTTTCATCCGCCTCGAACCGGGGACGGCTGCCACTTGGTTTTGCATAGCCGGTCGCCTCGGTATGCTTGATCAGCCAGAAATAGGCCCAGAGGCCGACCGCGGCCCCCGCCGCCGCCAGCATCAGCGCAATCACCATGCTTCCGCCCTGCGCCGGATCACCTGTCAGGGCAAGGTAGCCGAAGGCCCAGAACCCGGCCCAGGCGATCACGTTCAGGATTGCAATCAGTTTCGACATTGTCGTTCGGTCCTTGCTTTGTCGCCTCGGGGTCGGCGGGCGTCACCCCGCTGTCCCGTTCGTGATGTCGCCTGCGGCGCGGCGGGGTGAACCCCGCCCTACACTCTCTCGATTATTCGTTCTCCGAACAGCCCCTGCGGACGGAACAACAACACGATCAGCGCCAGCACAAAGGCAAACCACGTTTCGGTGTTGCCGCCCAACAGCGGTTGGCCCCAGTAGATCTCGAATAGTTTTTCGGACAGGCCGATCATCAAACCGCCGATAATTGCTCCGGTGATTGATTCCAGCCCGCCCAGCATCAGCACCGGCAAAGCCTTGTAGGCGATCACCTCCAGCGCGAAACTCACCCCCGCGCGTGCGCCCCAGGCGATGCCCGTGACCAGCGCGATGATGCCCGCGATGAACCAGACCAGAACCCAGATCGTCTGCAGGCTGATCCCGACAGACAAGGCCGCCTGGTGATCGTCCCCCAGCGCCCGGATCGCCCGGCCCATCTGCGTATAGTTCAGGAAAGCCAGCAGCCCAGCGACCAGCAGGGCCGCCACGATAACCACCGTGATGTCCAGATGCTGCAGGATCAGCAGACCGCCCCATGGCTCCAGAACCGTGTCACCGGTGGGAATGCCCAGTTCCGCCGAAATCATCTGCTTGTTCTCGCCGCCGAAGATGATCTCGCCCAGGCCGATCAGAAACAGCGTGATGCCGATGGTCGCCATGAACAGGATGATATCCGGCTGCCCGACCAGGGGCCGCAGGACCACCCGTTCGATGCAGACCGCCAGCACGAACATCACCGCCAGCGTCAGCGCCACCGCGATCCAGGCAGGAATGCCGAAGGCATGCAGCCCCACCAGCGTCAGCGCGGCGAAGACCACCATGATGCCCTGCGCAAAGTTGAAGATCCGACTGGAGCGGAAAATCAGGACAAAGCCCAGCGCGATCAGCGCGTAGAGGATCCCCGAAACCAGCCCCTCCCAGAGCACCTGCAACAGGAAGTCGGGCGCCTCGACCATGTCGACGAAGGGTGCGACGAAGATATCTCTCAGCATGTCTTGCTCTCCCCGCCCCGGTCTTGCGCCGGGGCCTCATGGCTTGTGTGGAGGTCCCGGCGCAGGACCGGGGCGGGTTTCACCGGATGTCTCAATGCGGCACCCCCAAATAAGCGTCGATCACGTCCTGATTGCCCCGCACCTCGTCGGGCGTGCCATCACCGATCTTCTTGCCGTAATCCATCACCACAACCCGGTCGCTCAGATCCATGACCACCCCCATGTCGTGTTCGATCAGGCAGATCGTGGTGCCGAACTCGTCATTCACATCAAGGATAAAGCGGCTCATGTCCTCTTTCTCCTCGACGTTCATGCCGGCCATAGGCTCATCCAGCAGCAGGATCGAGGGCTCCGCCGCCAGCGCCCGCGCCAGTTCCACCCGCTTTTTCAAACCGTAAGGCAGACGCCCCACCGGCGTCTTCCGGATCGCCTGGATCTCGAGAAAATCAATGACCTTCTCGACGATCTCGCGGTTTTCCATCTCTTCGTTGCGCGCCCTGCCCCACCAGATCGCCTGCGCCGCGATCGAGGCATTCATATGCGTCAGACGGCCCGTCATGATGTTGTCGAGCACGGTCATGCCTTCGAACAGCGCGATGTTCTGAAAGGTCCGCGCCACGCCCATGCGCGCGACTTCGTAAGGTTTCATCAGCGGACGTCTGGCCCCCTTGTACCAGACCTCGCCCGCGGTCGGCGTATAAAACCCCGAAATGACGTTCAGCATCGAGGATTTGCCGGCACCGTTCGGCCCGATGATCGCCCGGATCTCGCCTTCGCGCACGTCAAAGGAAATGTCCGAGATCGCCGTCACCCCGCCGAATTTCAGCGTGATGTTCTTCATCTCCATCAGCACGCCGCCAATCTGGCGCCCGTCCGCGGTGATGTATCCCTCGGTGTCCTTCACTCTATTGCCCCCCAGTATAGCAAGACAAGTCCCGAAAACGCGAAGTGGCCTCAAGTGTTCGAGCCTGCATGGCCGAAGCGAAGTCCTCATATTTCAGGACGTCAAACTCATTCACGAAATTTGTCTGCGCCTTTGCAAACAGCACACCAAGGCAAAAGTCTTCGGATAAGCCGAAACTCTGCTGGACAGCGGTCCAGTCAGTGAACTCGGACCGAGAATTCACGACCTTTGTTACATTAAGCGGGCACCCGTCAAAGCGGTTTTGTAAAGTGGACAAGTCTGTTTTGGCATCGTTCATGTGGCGCGCGGAAATGGACTCTGTCATGGCAATCCAGTTTTCCGGCGCAAGGTTCGGCAGATCTACCGCAAAGACCATAGCCGCACACGATATATGCCGCGCCACGCGCTCCATAAGCTCCGCCGAATTAGTCTCTGCATGGGCTACGCAGCTACTGCACAAGCTCATCAGAATTCCGCCCGCTAGCGCGACGCCCAAGGGATGGTGGGCGGGGCGATACGCGCCGCAGGCGCGGGAGCGTCCGTCCATCATTCCGCCGCCATCGCTTTCGGCTTCACCGGCACCACCTTTGCGTCGCGGATCTTCAGCGTCGCCTTGATCTTGCCCTTGCGCCCGTCCTCGTAGGTCACTTCGGTCTCGGTGTAGATTTCCTCCGAGCCATCGTAGAGCGCCGTCACGAGGTCGTCGAACTTCTCGCCGATGATCTTGCGCCGCACCTTGCGGGTCCGCGTCAACTCGCCATCGTCCGCATCCAGCTCCTTGTGAAGAATGAGAAAGCGGTGCACCTGGCAGCCCGACAGCATGTCGTCCTCAGCCACGCTCTCGTTCACCTCTTCCACGTGCTTCTGCACCATGTCGAGCACCTGGGGATGCTGCGCCAGTTCCTGGTAAGAGGCATAGGCGATGTTGTTGCGCTCGGCCCAGTTGCCGACCGCCGAGAGGTCGATGTTGATAAAAGCGCAACAGCGGTCGCGACTGGCGCCAAAGACCACGGCCTCAAGGATGTTGGGATAGAACTTCAGCTTGTTTTCCACGTATTTCGGCGCAAACAGCGCCCCGTCCGCCATCTTGCCCACGTCTTTGGCCCGATCGATGATCCGCAGATGCCCGGTGTCCTGCTCAAAGAAACCGGCGTCCCCCGTCGCCACCCAGCCTTCGGCATCCTTGGTCGAGGCGGTGGATTCCGGGTTCTTGTAATACTCCACAAAAGCCCCGGGAGAGCGGTAATAGACCTCGCCATTCTCGCCGATACGGATTTCGACGCCCGGCGCCGGAACGCCGACGGTATCGGAGCGCACCTCGCCATCCGGCTGAACGGTGATAAAGACCGAGGCCTCTGTCTGACCGTAGAGTTGCTTGAGGTTGATCCCCAAAGAGCGCCAGAAATCAAAGATCTCCGGCCCGATCGCCTCACCGGCGGTATAGGCCACGCGCACCCGGCTCATCCCGGCGCGGTTGCGCACCGGCCCGTAGATCAGGAATTGTCCCAATCCGTATTTCATCCGGTCGCCAAAGCTCACCGGCTTGCCGTCGAGGATCTTTGGTCCCACCTCGCGCGCATGCGCCATGAAGATGTCGAACAGCCATTTCTTGACCTTCCCCGCATCCTCCATCCGGATCGTCAGAGCGGTGATCCGCTCCTCGAAATAGCGCGGCGGCGCAAAGAAATAGGTCGGCCCAATCTCGTGCAGGTTCTCGTACATCGTTGCGGGTGCTTCGGGGCAGTTCACGCAGAAACCGCACCAAAAGGCCTGCCCGATCGAAAAGATGAAATCCCCCACCCAAGCCATCGGCAAATAGGCCAGCACCGAATCCGACCGCCGCAGATGGTCGAATTCGGACGAAGAGCGCGCCGCTTCGATGATATTGCGGTTCGACAGCACCACGCCCTTGGGCTTGCCCGTGGTGCCCGAGGTATACAGCATCACGCAGGTGTCGTCATAGGTCAGCGCATCGCGCCGCCGCTGCAACTCGGCGATGAACTCCTCACGGGCCGCGCGCCCCTGATCCTGCACATGGCTGTATTGGTGCATGTGGCTGTGGTCATATTTCCGCAGCCCGCGCGGATCGACATAGATCAGATGCTCGAACTGTTGCAGGTCGTTCTGCACCTCGATCACCTTGTCGGCCTGTTCCTGATCGGCCACGATGGCGAACCGCGCGCCGCAATGGGCCAGCACGTATTCCATCTCTTCGGCCACAGCGTCCTGATACAGCGGCACCGGCACGGCCCCGACGCATTGCGCCGCCACCATCGCCCAGTAGAGGGAAGGCCGGTTGCGACCGATGATCGCGATGAAATCGCCCTCATTGACGCCAAGGTTCAGCAGCCCCAGCGCCAGAGCCTCGATTTCCGCCTCGGTCTCGGCCCAGGTCCAGCTCTGCCAGATCCCGTATTCCTTTTCACGGTAGGCGGGCGCCGCCCCGAAGGTGGTGGCGTTGCGATGCAATAGTGCCGGGATCGAGCGCAGACCCTCTGCGCCCTCAACCTGATGTACCAAGTCCATTCCTCCCCATGCCGGTATCGCCGACATCCCTCGTGGCCCGACATTGCGCGCCAATCGCATTTCGACTGCGATTCTGGACGCCATTTGGGCAAGTCACAGCCTCGGGGTCAACTTTTACCTGAGCTTTTCCGAATTGTTACGAATCCTAACAAAGTGTCCCTGCGCGCTGTCAGAGTGGGCAAGGGTGTCTTTGCGCAACAAAGATCACCGCCCACACCTCTTCATCCCGGGCACAACGCCGGCAACGCGCGTCCCGGCGTGCTCTTGGCCGAGAAGCTGTGCCGAAATTCTCCAGATCACGCCATTGCGCCCCGGCACAGGGTCCACGCCGGATCTGCCCTCTGGCCAGCCCCGACAAAACCCGCTAAACCGCAGCCTTCCGCATCCCAAGCCAAAGCCAGAAATGACCAAACGCGCCGGTTTCATCGCCCTGATAGGAGAGCCCAACGCGGGCAAATCCACGCTGACCAATCGCATGGTCGGGGCCAAGGTCTCGATCGTCACCCACAAGGTGCAAACCACCCGCACCCGCATCCGCGGCGTTGCCATGGAAGGTGACAGCCAGCTTGTCTTCGTCGACACGCCCGGCCTGTTTCAACCGCGCCGAAGGCTGGACCGCGCCATGGTCGCCGCTGCGTGGGGCGGTGCCGCCGACGCCGATATCACTGTGCTGCTGATCGAGGCGCATCGCGGTATCACCGAAGGGGTCGAACGCATTCTGGACGGCCTTCAGGAATTGCCCAAGGGGCGCACGGTGGCGCTTGCCATCAACAAGATCGACCGGGTCGAGGCGCCGGTTCTTCTGGCGCTGACCCGGGAAATGAACGAACGCTTCCCCTTTTCGCAAACTTTCATGATCTCGGCAGAGCGCGGCTACGGCATCGAAGACCTGCGCACATGGCTGGCCCGCGAAGTCCCCGAAGGCCCCTGGCTTTACCCCGAGGATCAGATTGCCGATCTGCCGATGCGGATGATCGCCGCCGAGATGACGCGCGAAAAACTGACCCTGCGCCTGCATCAGGAATTGCCCTATCAACTGACCGTCGAAACCGAGAGCTGGCAGGAACGCAAGGACGGATCGGCCCGCATCGACCAGATCATCTACGTCGCCCGGGACGGACACAAAGGCATCATCCTTGGCCACAAGGGTGAAACCATCAAGGCGATCTCCAAGGCCTCGCGTGAGGAACTGACCGAGTTCCTCGGCCGTCCGGTACACCTTTTCCTGCAGGTCAAGGTGCGCGAGAACTGGCTCGAAGAGGCCGAGCGCTATTCGGAGATGGGGCTCAACTTCAAGGACGGCAACGCCTGATGGCAAGGCTGACCACCCGCTTCTGGGTCGATGCCTATCTCGCGCGCCTGCGACTGTCCGACATTCCCGCCTATGTGACCGCCCACGGCGATGACGACGCGGGCGCCGTGCTGGTAAAATGCGCCACGCTGGACGGGCAAGCGCGCGCCTTTACCCGCAGTTTCGACCTTATGACCGGGGATCGCGTCTGGGCCGATCTGGCCTCGGGTGATGAATGCGACGTTGACGCCGCCATCAGCCGCCAACGTGCGTTTGACCCGGATCTCTGGGTGATCGAGGTCGAGGACCGCCAAGGGCGGCATCTGTTGGAAGAGCCCGGTCTCGACTGAGCCACTGGCCCAGCGCCACGGCCCCCAGACCGGCCAACCAGAACGCCAACCCCAGAATACCGATCCACATCCCCACCTTGGGCCAGCCGATCAGTGGCGGGTCGATGAAGAAATACGGGTGGCGGCCGTCGATCACCCCCCGGGTCAGGGCATAGCCCATATAGGCCCCAGGCCAGGCCAGCCAGAGCGCCGAATGACGCCACATCAGCCCGGCCTTGGGGGCGAATGCAACCCACCACAGCAACAGGACGAACGGAATGGCGGTGTGCAGCCCCTGGTCGGTCCACCATCGCAAACCAGTATACTCGCGCGCCAAAAGCGCGTGATAGACCACGCCGACGATCACCATCCACAGCGTCAGGCCCGTCGTCCAGACCGGTCGCGCCCGTCCGCCAAGCGCCACCACCGTCATCGTCACTGCGGTCAAACCATTGGTGAGGAAGGTGAAGTAGCGCCCGGTGCGCCACAGCTCTTGCCACAATGTCCAATGAGGACGGCGCTCCAGCCCGACCTGAATGTAGTAATACAAGGTCACCCAGGCGAGAACGGCAAGGCAAGCGGCGACAAGGCGGGCTAATCGGGGCATGTCGTCAAATTGCCCACCCGACCTACGACGCACAAGGCCTTGTCACATCACGTTTTGCACATCAGGTTGCCGCCATGGACTGGCGCGACACAGGTATCCTTCTCTCCACTCGCAAACACGGCGAAACCTCGCTGATCCTCGAGGTGTTCACACCAGAGCATGGCCGTCACGCGGGGGTTCTGCGCGGCGGCACCTCACGCAAGCTGGCGCCGCATCTTCAGCCCGGCGCGCAACTCGACCTGGCATGGCGTGCGCGGCTGGAGGATCACATCGGCAGCTTCACCGCCGAACCGCTGCGGTCGCGCGCGGCCAGCGCGCTCTCGGACCGGTTGGCGCTGGCGGGCCTCAATGCGGTCACCGCCCTGCTGGCGTTTTGCCTGCCGGAACGCGAACCCCACAAGGCGCTCTACACCCGTTCGGAAAGACTGCTGGACCTGCTGCCGCAGCCCGATCTCTGGCCTCTGGCCTACCTGCATTGGGAAATGGCGCTGCTCGAGGAGATGGGTTTTGGTCTGGACCTCTCGGCCTGCGCCGTCACCGGCACGACAGAGGACCTCGCCTTTGTGTCTCCCAGGTCGGGGCGGGCCGTGACGCAAGCTGGGGCGGGCGACTGGTCCGACCGGCTGCTGCCCCTGCCGCCTGTTCTGCTTGGCCGGGGAGAGGCGGGAGATGCGGAAATTCTTCAGGCGCTGACCACCACCGGATATTTCATGGAAAACCGGCTGGCGCCGGAACTTCGGGACAAACCCCTGCCCGCCGCGCGCTCTGCGTTCCTGACCCGGCTGAAGGCCCGGAGCGCGGGCTGATTGCACCACCGGTCACAGCCGCACCGGCAAGCCTTCCCCCTCCCTTCGGAACCGGCTAGGAAGGCGTGGATGAAACTGACGCTGCCCAATATCCTCACCATCCTCCGTCTGCTCGCGGCTCCCGGGCTGGCGATCATGTTCCTGTATTTTGCGCGCCCGCTGGCGGACTGGTGCGCGCTGATCCTGTTCCTTGGAGCGGCGATCACCGATTGGTTCGATGGGCACCTTGCCCGCAGCTGGCAGCAGATCACCAAATTGGGCACCATGCTTGATCCCATCGCGGACAAGGCGATGGTGCTGATCGCGCTGATGGTCATCATCGGCTTTTCCTCGTGGTCGCCCTGGCTGGTCCTGCCGGCGACGGTCATCGTCTTTCGCGAGGTCTTTGTTTCAGGCCTGCGCGAATTTCTTGGGGACACCGCCGGCACGCTCAAGGTCACGAATCTTGCCAAGTGGAAAACCACCGCCCAGATGGTCGCTATTGCAGTGCTCTTTGCGCAGGGCATCTTCGAGCACTATCTTGTCATGTCGAGCATTGGCATGGGTGACGAAATCGTCGGGCAGGTACTGCGCGGCGAGGTCGAGGACGTGATGGGCCTGCGCTGGAAATACCACGGCATGATCTGGTCCGGTCAGGGCGGGCTGGCCTTGCTCTGGCTTGCCGCGGCGCTGACTCTGATCACCGGCTGGGACTATTTCCGCAAGGCCGTGCCGTATCTGAAGGAGGATAAATGATGGATGTTCTCTATTTCGCCTGGGTGCGCGAGCGTATCGGCTTGCCGCGCGAAACGGTGCAGACCGGGGCCGCCACCGTTGCCGATCTGGTAGCCGAACTGCGTGCCCGCGAAGAACGCTACGCCGCGGCGTTCGAGGACCTCAGCGCCCTGCGTGTCGCCGTCGATCAGGAGTTGACCGATTTCGACGCCCCTTTGACTGGCGCGCGCGAGGTGGCCTTCTTTCCGCCGATGACCGGGGGCTGAGCCGATGCGGGTGGTCGTCCAGGAACAGCCCTTCGATTTTGGTGCCGAGTCCGCAGGATTCGCCGCCGGACGCCACGACATGGGCGCCATCGTGACCTTTACCGGGATCGTGCGCGATCTGGCAGGTGGCGGATTGCAGGCGATGGAAATCGAACATTATCCCGGCATGACCCAGAAGGCGCTGGAACAGATTGCGGCAGAGGCAGTCGACCGCTGGTCGCTGGGGGATGCGCTGGTGATTCACCGCTATGGCCGGATGGCGCCGGGCGAGCAGATCATGATGGTCGCGACCGCCGCCCCTCACCGTAAAGACGCCTTTGAGGCGGCAGAATTCCTGATGGATTACCTCAAGTCGCGCGCCCCGTTCTGGAAGAAAGAGCATTCGACGCAAGATGCCGGGTGGGTCGCTGCGAAAGAAGAAGATGAGGCCGCACTGACGCGCTGGTAACCCCGCGCCTCTTGCTCCCGCGCAGATGTGGTCATATCATCTGACCAATTCGCGCAGGAAGACCATGCCTTTTCAACCCGTCACTCCCGAAAAGCTGTCAACAACAGTCGTCCGGCAGATCGAGCTTTTGATCCTGCGCGGTGTGCTGCGACCGGGTGAGCGGTTGCCGTCCGAACGCGATCTGTCGGAACAGATGGGGGTTTCCCGCCCCTCGCTGCGCGACGCGGTCTCGCAATTGCAGGACCGCGGTCTTTTGGCCTCCAAAGCCAGTGCCGGTATCTTTGTCACCGATGTTCTAGGTTCCGCCTTTTCCGAGCCACTGATACAGCTTTTCGCCAGCCACGATGAGGCGGTGTTCGACTACCTGTCCTTTCGGCGCGACATGGAGGGGCTGGCGGCAGAGCGCGCCGCGACATTGGGCACCGATACCGATCTGGCGGTGATTGCAGCGGTCTTTGCCAAGATGGACGCCGCCCATGCCAAGCGGAACCCCGCGGAAGAGGCCGGGCTGGACGCCGAATTCCACCTCGCCATCATCGAGGCCAGCCACAACGTCATCATGCTGCACATGATGAGATCCATGTACCAGTTGCTGCGCGAAGGCGTGTTCTACAACCGCCAGATCATGTTCAAACAGCGCACCACCCGCGACAGCCTGCTGGAACAGCACAAGGCGATCAACGATGCCTTGCAGGCACGGGACGCGGCCGGTGCCCGCGCAGCCGTGGAGGCGCATCTGGGTTTTGTCGAGGCCGCACTCAGCGCCGACCGCAAGGCCGAAAGGAACGAGGCCATTGCTCGCCAACGCCTGCAGCGTGAAACCGACCGGGGCTGACTGCCACGGCCCTCAGCTCTCGCGGAAAGCCTTGGCGAAGTAATCCGTGAACGGTTTCACCAGATAGGCAATCGGTGTCCTGTCCTCAGTCCGGATGAAGGCCTCGACCGGCATCCCCGGAATCAGCACCGCGCCTTCGGGCAGACGGTCGGTCTCGCCTTCATTCAGCACGATCTCGGCCCGGTAGAAACTGATCTTCGAGGTCTCATCGGTGAACGAATCCGCCGATATCTGCACCACCGTCCCAAAGAGTTCCGGCGTCTGGCGCTGATCCAGAGAGGAAAACCGCAGCGAGACTTCCTGATTCACAAAAAGCTTGTCGATGTGGATCGGCTCGACCTGCGCTGCGATCACCAGCGGCCGATCCTGCGGAACGAGGAATAGCACCGGATCCGCAGGCCGGATCACGGATCGTTCGGCAAAGACGGTCAAACCGTAGACCACGCCTGACACTGGGGCGGCGATGTCCAGCCGGTTCAGCCGCTCGCGGATCGCAATACGCTGTTCGGCCAGTTCGCGTTCCCGGTACAACAGGTCACGCAGGGTGGTGATCGCCTCTTCGCGGCGCTTGTTCTCCAGCGTGATGATCTGGATGTCGATCTCGGTGATACGTCCTTCGGCCTGCGCCTTGGTGGATTTCAACTCCCCCGCCGTGCCTGCCAGACGCGCTTCCTCGCGCTTCAGCGCAAGGATCTCCGGAGCCCGGACAAGGCCCTGCCGTTCCAGCCCTTCCTTGTTGACCAGTTCCTGAAGGATCAGTTCCAACTGCCGCTCCAGCGCGGCCTGCTGGGCCTCGACCCCGATCACCTGATCGCGGATCTGATCGGAGCGTTTGCCCAGTTGCTCGATCTCGGCCTTGATCGACTCGCGCCGGGCAAAGAACTGGTTGCGCTGACCTTCGACCAGTTCGGCCACTTCGGGGTTGATTTCAGCCCGCTGCAGGACCTCTTCGGGAAAGACGATTTCATCGTCCAGATCGCGTTCCGCCTGCAACCGCGAGCGCCGGGCCATCAACTCGAAAAGCTGGCCTTCGATGATGTTCAGCTCGGACAGCAACAGAGTCGGGTCCAACCGGATCAGCGTCGCCCCGGCCTTTACCATGTCGCCTTCGTCAACCAGGATCGACGCCACGACACCGCCATCGGGATGCTGTACCACCTGCCGGTTCTGGTCGACCTCGATCGACCCGCCCGCCACGATCGCGCCCGAGATATTGGTCGTCGCGGCCCAGGTGCCGAAACCGCCCAGAAGGACGACCAGCAGCAGGATGCCCGCAAACATCGGACCCCGCATGGGAAATTGCTGTTCGGGTGTCATCGCACGCCTCCCGGCCCTGCTTTTTGCAATTGCTGGTGGTTCTTGACCATGGCCTGCAGCACCTCATCCTTGGGCCCGAAGGCCGCCCGCCCGCCGTTTTCGAGCATCAACAGCACGTCGCATTCCTTGATGGCCGCCGGACGATGGGCCATGATCAGCACGGCCTTGCCTTCGGCCTTGAAGGTCTTGATCGCCTTGTTCACGGCATCCGACCCTTCGTTATCAAGGTTTGAGTTCGGCTCATCCAGCACAAGAATGACCGGGTCGCCATACATTGCCCGCGCCAGACCGATGCGCTGCATCTGTCCACCCGACAGCCGACCACCTGCAGCAGAGACCCTTGTATCATAGCCCTGCGGCAGTTTCAGGATCATTTCATGCGCATCGGCTTTCATCGCCGCCGCAACCACCTGTTCGGCATCGGGCTGCGCAGAGAGGCGGGCGATATTCTCGGCAATCGTGCCGTCGAACAGCGTCACCCGCTGCGGCAGATACCCGATATGCTTGCCCAGCGTTTCGGGCCCGTATTGGTCCAGCGACGCACCGTCGAGCCGGATCTTGCCGCCGGCGGGCCGCCAGACACCGGTCAGCGCCCGTGCCAGCGTCGACTTGCCCGCGCCCGAGGGACCGATGACGCCGCAGGCCTGACCCGGGGTGATGTTGAACGACACCAGACGCAGCGCCGCCTGCTGTTCTCCCGGGGCCACCACGGTCAGTTGCTGCACGTCCAGCTTGGCTTGCGGACGCGGCAGTGCGGTGCGGTCGATATCCGGTGGAATTTCGGAAAGGAGTTGCGAGAGATTATCCCACCCCTTGCGTGCACGCGTGACAAGCGCCCACTGACCGATCAGCAATTCGATCGGGGCCAGCGCCCGGCCCATCAGGATGGATCCGGCGATCATGGCCCCCGGCGAAAGCTCTCCCTGCAGAACAAGATAGGCGCCCAGACCCAGCATTGCGGATTGCAGCAGCATCCGAAACGTCTTGGTCATGGTCGAGAAGGTGCCGGTCAGGTCGGCCGAGGAGATCTGACCGCTCAGCGACTGGCTGCGCGCGACCATCCAGCGCCGGAAGGCATCGCCCCGCATGCCCAACGCCTGCACCATTTCCGCCTCCTGGCGGATCTGGTCTGAGGTGCGTTCGGCCTGCATGACCGCCATGTTGGACTTCAACGTCGGTGTCTTGCTGATCAACTGGTTCAACAGCGTCACCAGCACCAACACCACGCCGCCGCAGATCGCCAGATACCCCATCCAGGGGTGAAAGATCGTGATCGCGAGGATGAAGAAGGGCGTCCATGGAATATCGAAGAAGGCCATCAACGCCGGCGAGGACATCAGCCGCTGCACCGATTCCAGATCGCGCAGTCCGGTCTGTGCCAGTTCGTCGTTCTGCACCGCGGCCCGCCGCAGCACCGCATCGAAGACCCGCAGGTCCAGCGCCGCCTGGAACCGGGCCGCCACGCGCCCCATGATTCGGCCGCGCACGTAATCCAGCAGGCCCATCATCGAGTAGAGGAACAGCACGAGGATCGACAGCGCGATCAGCGTCGCCTCGGACCGGGAGCCCAGCACCCGGTCATAGACCTGCAGCATGTACATGGGGCCCGTCAACATCAGGAGGTTGACGAACAAACTGAAAATGCCGACGAACCAGAAGAACGGACGGCTCTTTCGACGGGCGGCGCGCAACTCGTCGCGGCCGGTGTCTTTTTGTGCGGTGCTCATGCGCCTCGGTCGCCCTTTGCTTTGTCTTGGGCCGGAATCTGTGACAGTCTGTCTCTGCCTTGTACCTTGTCGCCATTGTGCCACATAGTACGGGTTTCCGGCATCCTTCGTTGGGAACATTCGGATATGGAATTAGATAACCTTTTACGAAAGCTTTGCGGCTTTCCCAAGTGGTTTGAAAGGACAACACGCGCATGTTGCGTTTGAGAGCGGTCGTACTGACGATTCTGGTCTGTGGCCTTGCGGCCTGCTCGGTGCCCGGTCCCGGCGGCGCACCGGACGGAATTCACGACCCCTATGAAACCAGCAACCGCAAGGTGCATGACTTCAACCGCCGGGTCGACAAGGCCGTTTTCGGCGGTTCCGGCCCCGGCTACGCGGGAACTGTGCCGCGGGGGGTGCAGAGATCGGTGTCCAGTTTTGCGGACACGGTTTCCCTGCCGCAAACTGTGGTCAACCAGGTGCTGCAGGGCCGGCTGGTGCGGGCCAGCAACAACACCGTGCGTTTTGCGTTGAATGCCACGATCGGGATCGGCGGGCTGTTCGACGTCGCCACTGAATGGGGCCTGCCGCGCGATGAAACCGATTTTGGTGAGACTCTCGCCGTCTGGGGCGTGCCGGAAGGGGCCTTCCTTGAAGTACCCTTCCTTGGCCCCTCGACGGAACGCGACGCGGCGGGCGACGTGGTTGACCTGTTCACCGATCCGCTGAAATACGTGGTGCCGACGCCGGAACGCTACCTTGGCACCGCGGCCAAGACGCTGGACAAGGTCGGTCAGCGGTCCGAGTTCAAGGATGTGATCGATTCGATCCTGCACGAGAGCCCGGACAGTTATCCCCAGCTGCGCCTGATGTACCTGCAGAACCGGCGCTTCGAACTAGGCGAAAAGCCACCGGGTGGGGATTTTGATCCACTTTCGGTGGATACAGAAGGCTTCTAAAGTCGTTAGTAATTGAGTCTTCAGGAAGGAGCCTGCCATGACGCATCTGACACGCCGCGCTTTTTTTGCCGGAGGCGTGGCGTTGGCCACGCTGCCGGCGCTCCCCGCTTTTGCCCTGACCGGCCAGCAGGCCGCCAACCTGGTGGGGGGGATGGTCAACGAAATCAACTCGGTCATCAGTTCGGGCAAATCCGAACAATCAATGTACCGGGATTTTGAGCGCATCTTCAAGAAATACGGTGACACCAGGGTGATCGCGGCCAATGCTTTGGGCGTGGACGCGCGCAGCGCCACCAATGCCCAGAAAAAGGCCTTTACCGACGCCTTCACCGGCTACATCTCGCGCAAGTACGGAAAGCAGTTCCGCAAGTTCATTGGCGGCCGGCTCGAGGTTAAATCCGTTGGCCAGATCCGACGCGGCTACCAGGTCCGCTGCACCGCGTTCCTGCGTGGCTCCGATCCGTTCGAGGTCAGCTTTCACGTCTCGGATTCGAACAAGTTCTACAACATGTTCATTGAAGGCGTAGACATGCTGCTGACGGAACGCAGCGCAATCGGGTCCATGCTGGATGCCCGTCGCGGCAATCTCGACGCGCTGATCGCGGACCTTCGCAACGCTGGCTGAGTTCCAGACGTCTATCAGATAGCCCGGTTTCCCAGGCCCGCGCCCCAAAGGGGTGCGGGCCTGTCATTGTTGCCGTCGCCGTTTCAGGCCTGCCCGATCTGTGTCGACTGGATGAACCTCAGGGCGGCCTGCGCCAGGTCCGGGCCGACATCTTCCTGCAGAAAATGACCGGCATCCGGCAGGATGGCATGATCCTGTCCCGCCGCTCCGGGAACCGATTTCTGAAACACTTTGTCGATCCCGGCCATGATTCTGTCCTCGGCGCCGAACTGGGTCAGGAACGGAATATCCAGTGTTTTCAGCACGTCCCACGCCGCGCGGTTCGGGGCAGAGGCGGGATCGTCCGGCGTGGTTGGAACCAGCGCGGGAAACGCGCGCGCGCCGGCTTGATAGTCGGCCGAGGGGTACGGGGCATTGTAGGCCGCAACCTCTGCCGGAGTGAGTTTGGAAACTGTTCCGCCGTACACGATGCGGCCCGCGTTGAAGTCTTCGACGGATTGGGAGTACTCCCGCCATTTGAGAAACGCAGGGCCCATCGGCTTATCCCCGGTCGGCAACGCGGTATTGGCCACCACGACCCGCGCAAACCTCTCTGGCATTGCCGCGACCAGCCGCAATCCGATCAGCCCGCCCCAGTCCTGACAGATCAGCGTAATTTCCTGAAGATCAACGGATTGCAGCCATTCGGCCATCCAGTCCACATGCCGCTGATAGGTATAGTCCGAACGCTCTGTCGGCTTGTCGGAGCGCCCGAAGCCGATCAGGTCAGGCGCAAGGACCCTGTGGCCGGACGCAGCCAGAATCGGGATCATGTGCCGATAGAGGTAGCACCATGTCGGCTCGCCATGCATGGCAAGGATCGGCGCAGCGTCACGCGGCCCCTCGTCCAGATAATGCATCCGCAAGCTGCCGCCTTGGGTGTCATCGACGGACAGGTAGTTCGGAGCAAAGTCGAAATCCGGCAGGTTGCCAAACCGCTCATCATCGGTGCGCAGGACCTTCATGTTCCAATCTCCGTCGACATCTGAATGTGTCACTGGATCAAGGACTCAAAGGCCGCCAAAACCTAGCATCCCCGGGACTCAATTGCCGCCCAGAATATCCCGCAAAACCTGCTCGAGAATCGTTTGCCGCTGGCGGCGCTGTTCCGGTTCGGGCACCGGGGGCGGATCGGGCTGGGTCATCACCGGTCGCACCGGCTCTGACATCGGCAAGCCCGTGGCGGGCAATCCTTCGTGCACGCGAATCATGACCTCGTGCCAGATTTCCGCAGGCAGGCCGCTGCCGGTCACACCTGTCAGCGGTGTATTGTCATCGTATCCCATCCAGACACCGGCCACGTAATCGGCGGTGAAACCCACAAACCACGCATCCCGCGCCTCCTGGCTGGTGCCGGTCTTGCCCGCGACCTGCCGGTCCGGCAGCGCAGCGCGGGTGCCCGTGCCTTCGTTCACCACCTTGTTCATCATCCAGACCAGCTGCCGGGCGGCTTCCTCGCGGATGACCCGCTCTCCGATACCGCCACCAGATCCCATCAGCGGATCGCCCTGCCCCTGCAGCCGCAACAGGCGCAAACCGTAGGGTGTCACAGACGATCCGCCATTCAGGATGCCCGCATAGGCGCCGGTCATTTCCAGCAAGGTCGCCTCGGCAGCACCCAGTGCCAGCGCAGGCGTATCGGCAAGCTCGCGATGGATGCCGAAATCCCGCGCCACGCGCAGAACAAGATCACGGCCCACCGCCTCGGACACCTTGACCGCCGGCACATTCAACGAACCGCGCAGGGCTTCGGCCAGCGTGACCGTTCCGTAATGACGACGGGAGTAGTTTTCGGGGCACCATCGGCCGGAACCGGGGATGTTCAGACAATACGGTTCGTCCACCACAGTATCGAGCGGCGAATAGCCCAGTTCCAGCGCCGTGGCATAAACAAAGGGCTTGAAGGCCGATCCGGTCTGCCGCACCGCCTGAGAAGCCCGGTTGAAGAGACCGGTGGCGTCGGTGTCGCGGCCGCCCACCATGCCGCGCACTGCACCATCGGCGGACATGACGATTACCGCGACCTGCGCCTTGGATCCGGCTTTGACCTTCTCGGAAAAGATCACATTGACCGCCTCGGCCGTCGCACGCTGAATGCCCTGATCCAGCGTGGTTTCGATGATGACGTCCTCGGTCGTGTCGCGGGTAAAGAAATCGGGGCCCGACTGCATCACCCAATCCGCGAAATATCCCCCGCCAAGGCTTTGGGCATTGGTCGACAGAACCGCCGGGTTGTCCTGATAGCGCTGTGCCTCTTCGTCCGAGAGATAGCCCTGTTCGTTCATCAGCCGCAGCACCGTGGCCGCCCTCTCCTGACTGCGTTCGAGGTTCGACGTCGGCGCCAGGACGGATGGTGCGGTCAACAGGCCCGCCAGCATCGCCGCCTCTGCCGGGTTCACCGTGGCGGCCGGCTTGGCGAAATAACGCTGCGCGGCGGCTTCGGCGCCATAGGCTCCGCCGCCCATGTAGGCGCGATTGAGGTAGACCGAGAGGATTTCGTCCTTGCTGTACTTGGCCTCCATGGCCAGCGCATAGATCGCCTCTTGTGCCTTGCGGACCAGAGAGGTGCGGCGGCAGTCCGACACATAGTCCGCCTCGTTCTTCCACTCGGACGGATCGTAGACCACGCCCAGGCACAGCAGTTTCGCGGTCTGCTGGGTAATCGTGGATCCGCCGTGCCCCGACAGTGGCCCGCGCCCTTCACGCATGTTGATGCGAATCGCGCTGGCGACACCGCGCGGGCTGACCCCGAAGTGCCAATAGAACCGTCGATCTTCAGAGGCCACCACCGCGTTCTTGAGATGCGGGCTGACACTATCGGCGGTGACAATCCCGCCGAACTGGTCGCCGCGCAGGGCAAAAACCTCGCCGTTGCGGTCCAGCAAAGTCACCGACCCGCGCGCACGTCCGTCCAGCAAGGCCGACAACTCGGGCAGGCCGCTGTAGACATAGAGGACCGCGCTCCCGACCAGCAATGCAAGGACGATGGTCGCGGTCAGGGTCAGCCGCCAGATCAGCCGCAGCACCCAGCGCACAAGACCAGTGACAAACCCGACAATGCCACCGGCGCCACTGCGCCGCGCCGGTTTGCGTTTCGTGCCGGTGCGCGCGGTCCGCGTGGACTTGGCCGCTGTCGCCTTGGACGATTTGGCCGCAGGTTTCCTGTCCGCACCGCGCGGATGACGCCGGTCCGCGACCAGGCGCTTGCCCTTACCTCGTGTCGTGCTCATCAACTCTGCCCGTCACCATCCTGCTCTTCGGGCTGAGTCTATCGGTTAGCGCGGGGAATGTTGACCGTCCCCGGGCCCACTCCGCACTTTATTTTTCGCTTAAATTTTGCGCACACAATTCATTGTGCGCAAAAATTAGTCACATTCACGTCTTTCGCCGCCCGAAATCCGGGCTTCTCCCTTCAATTCCGGGCATGGCACCCGTTTTGCTGCCCGTGCAAACAGCGGGGAACACCCTGCCAGACCGAAGGGGACCAAGGTGAAACTGATCATTGCAACGATCAAGCCGTTCAAACTGGAGGAGGTGCGCGAAGCCCTCACCGGGATCGGCGTGCGCGGCATGATGGTGACGGAGATCAAGGGCTTCGGCTCTCAGTCCGGCCATACCGAGATTTACCGCGGCGCAGAATACGCCGTGAATTTCGTGCCGAAAATCAAGCTGGAAATCGTCGTCTCTTCGTCGATGGCCGACCAGGTCATCGAGACCATCAAGACCACCGCGCAGACCGGCAAGATCGGCGACGGCAAGATCTTCGTGCTCGACGTGCTTCAGGCCGTGCGGGTGCGTACCGGCGAAACCGACGCAGACGCGCTCTGACGGCGCGCAGTTCTTCATGAGGAAAATGGATATGAAACTTCTCAAGACGCTGGCGCCTGCCGCGCTGCTGCTGGCCCTGCCCAGCATTGGCCTGGCACAGGACGCCGCCGAGGCCGGTCCCGTGGCGGGCATCGACGCCTCGTCCGACTCGATCTTTATCTTCAACTCGCTGCTGTTCCTGATCGGCGGTTTCCTGGTGATGTGGATGGCGGCGGGCTTTGCCATGCTCGAAGCCGGACTCGTGCGCACCAAGAACGTGGCGATGCAGCTGACCAAGAACATCTCGCTCTTCGCCATCGCGGGTGTGATGTACTACCTCATCGGCTACAACCTGATGTACCCGCTGGGCAGCTGGTCGATCGGCACCGATGAAACCGGCGGCTACCTTGGCGCCTTCGGCGTTGCCGTTCTCGAAGCCGTGGGTGTGACCCGCGACGCGGCCGACGATTACGGCTATGCTTCGACCGGCTCGGACTTCTACTTCCAGCTGATGTTCTGCGCCACCACTGCTTCGATCGTGTCGGGCACATTGGCCGAACGCATCAAGCTGTGGCCCTTCCTGATCTTCACCGTGGTCCTGACCGGCCTGATCTACCCGATCCAGGCGTCCTGGAAATGGGGCGGCGGCTTCCTCGACAGCCAGTACGGCTTCCTCGATTTCGCCGGTTCGACCGTCGTGCACTCGGTCGGTGGCTGGGCAGCCCTTGCAGGCGCCCTGATCCTCGGCCCGCGTATCGGCAAGTACACCAAGGACGGCCGCACCGTGCCGATCATGGGTTCGAACCTGCCGCTGGCGACGCTGGGCACGTTCATCCTGTGGCTGGGTTGGTTCGGCTTCAACGGCGGCTCGCAGCTGGCCATGGGCACCGTGGGTGACGTTGCCGACGTGTCGCGCATCTTTGCCAACACCAACACCGCAGCCGCTGGTGGCGCCATCGCCGCGCTGATCCTGACGCAGGTCATCTACAAGAAGGTCGACCTGACCATGGTGCTGAACGGCGCTCTGGCGGGCCTCGTGTCCATCACCGCCGAACCGCTGACTCCGACACTGGGCGCAGCCACCCTGATCGGTGCCGTGGGCGGTGTGATCGTGGTCTTCGCCGTGCCGATGCTGGACAAGATGAAGATCGACGACGTTGTCGGCGCCATCCCGGTCCACCTGCTGGCCGGTATCTGGGGCACCCTCGCCGTGGTCCTGACCAACTCGGACGCCACCATCGGCGGCCAGTTGATCTCGATCATCATCGTCGGCGTGTTCGTATTCGTGGTCTCGGGTGTGGTCTGGTTCCTCCTCAAGGCCATCATGGGCATCCGTGTCTCGGAAGAAGAAGAGATCACCGGTCTCGACATGGCCGAACTGGGTATGGAAGCGTACCCCGAATTTTCCAAGGGCTGAGGTTCTCCTTCCACTCAGTCATTGTGACCACTGGCCCGGGCGTTCGCGCCCGGGTTTTTTCATGTCCGGCAGAGGGGCGATGCCTGCCGCTGCTTGCACGGCCACAGGTGCCCGGTTAGCGTTGCGCCAAATCCAACGGAGCATCCCATGACCAACGCCATAGACGCCCGCCTTGCGGAACTGGGCCTGACGCTGCCCGACGCCCCTGCCCCCGCCGCCAACTACGTGCCTTTCGTGATCTCCGGCAACATGGTCTACGTCTCCGGCCAGATCAGCATTGGCCCTGACGGCCTGATCACCGGCAAGCTGGGCGACGGCATGAGCGTCGAGGACGGCGCGGCAGCGGCCAGGTCCTGCGCGCTCAGCCTGCTGGCCCAGGTCAAATCGGCCTGCGGCGGGGACCTGTCGCGCTTGAAGCGGGTGGTCAAGCTGACCGGATTCGTGAATTCCACGCAGGACTTCACCGATCAACCCAAGGTCATCAACGGCGCCAGCGACACGTTGGTCGAGATCCTCGGCGATGCCGGGCGGCATGCGCGGTCGGCCGTAGGCGCGATCCTGCCGCTGGGCGTCGCGGTCGAAATCGAAGGCATTTTCGAGATCGCCTAATGGTCCCCCTGCCGCAGGTCTTTCTGGACCGTCCCATCGCCCACCGCGCCCTGCACGGTGCGGCGGGCCCCGAGAACTCGCGCGCGGCGGTCCGTGCCGCCGTCGCAGCCGGATACGGCATCGAAATTGATTTGCAGCTGTCCAAGGACGGCTGCGCCATGGTCTTTCATGACTATGCCCTGAAACGTCTGACTGGCAGCGCCGGCCCGATCCAGCAGCGGTCCGCTGCAGACCTCGCAGACCTCACACTTCTCGGCGGGGACGAAGGCATCCCGACCCTCGCCGAGGTACTGGACATCGTGTACGGAGCGGTCCCGCTGCTGATCGAACTCAAGGATCAGGACGGGCGGATGGGACCAAATATCGGCGTGCTGGAACGGACGACGGCGCAGGCGCTGGACAGCTACATCGGACCAGTGGCCGTGATGTCCTTCAATCCACATTCGGTGGCGGAACTGGCGCGGCTTTGCCCCGACCTTCCGCGCGGTCTGACCACCTGCGCCTTCGACCTCAAGGATTACCCGTTGCTGCCCGCCACGGTCCGACGCCACTTGCGCCAGATGCCGGGGATCGAGGCGATGGGCGCGGGCTTCATCAGTCACGACCACAAGGACCTCTCCTCACCGCTGGTCGCCGCGCAAAAGGCGCGTGGCCTGAACGTCTTGTGCTGGACCATCCGCTCGCCCGAGGAAGAGGCAGAGGCGCGGCGTATCGCCGAGAATGTCACCTTCGAAGGATACGCCGCTTGAACCGTGGCGTGGAGGTGCCAGATTGACAGATGTCATGATGCATCAGAACCCCTCGCCCACGCTGACCGTTTCGGTCCTGACCTCGCTCGACCAGATCGACGCGGCGGTCTGGGACGCCTGCGCCTGTCCAGAGGCCGCGCAGGGCGGTCGCCCGGCGGATCCATTCACCACGCACCGCTTTCTCAAGGCGCTGGAAGACAGCGGGTCGGTCGGGCGCGGCACCGGGTGGGACCCGCGCTACCTGATGGTCGAGGCGGATGACGAGGTGATCGCGGTCGCGCCGCTCTATGCCAAGGGCCACAGCCAGGGCGAATACATCTTTGACCACAACTGGGCGCACGCCCTGGAAAGCGCCGGCGGGCAATATTACCCCAAGCTGCAGATCACCGTGCCCTTCACCCCCGCCACCGGACGGCGGATGCTGACCAGACCGGGCAGCGAGGTTGCGGGCATGTCGGCGCTGGTTCAAGGGGCGGTTCAACTGGCCTCGGAAAACGAATTGTCGTCCCTGCATATCACCTTCTGCACCGAAGCGGAGGCGATTGCCGGCGAAGAAATGGGCCTCTTGCGGCGCACCACGCAGCAGTTCCACTGGCAGAACGACCAATATGCCGATTTCGACGCCTTCCTTGCAACGCTCAGTTCGCGCAAACGCAAGAACATCCGCAAGGAACGTGCCCGGGCGCAGGATTTCGGCGGCGAGATCCGGATGCTGAGCGGTGACGCGATCCAGCCCGAGCACTGGGACGCGTTCTGGCACTTCTATCAGGACACAGGGTCGCGCAAATGGGGCTCTCCCTACCTGACGCGCCGGTTTTTCGACATCGCCCAGGAAACCCTGCGCGACGACATCGCGCTGGTCATGTGTACCCGCGACGGGCGTTACGTGGCCGGTGCGCTGAATTTCATCGGGCGTGAGGCGCTCTTTGGCCGATACTGGGGCTGCGTCGAAGATCATCCCTGCCTGCACTTCGAGGCGTGTTATTATCAGGCCATCGACTTTGCCATCGCCAACAGCCTTGTATCCGTCGAGGCAGGCGCACAGGGCGAACACAAACTGGCGCGCGGCTATCTGCCCTGCCAGACGCATTCGCTGCACTGGCTGGCAGAACCGGGCTTTTCGGACGCCGTTGCGCGGTATCTGCAGGCCGAACGCCGCGCGGTGGACGAGGACATCGAAGTCCTCACCGCCTATGGCCCGTTCCGTAAGGACAGAAGGGAAGAAAGAGAATGACCGAGAAACTCTCAGAGACCGCCCGCAAGACCGTGCTCGAGCCCCTGCTGCACAGTGGCTGGACCATGGTCGAAGGCCGCGACGCGATCTGCAAGACCTTCGAGTTCAAGGACTTCACAGAGGCGTTTTCCTGGATGACCCGCGCGGCGCTCTGGTCGGAGAAGTGGAACCACCATCCCGAGTGGTTCAACGTCTACAAGACCGTGCAGGTGACGCTGTCGACCCATGACGTGGGTGGGCTGTCCGCGCTGGATGCCAAGCTGGCGCGCAAGCTGGACAGTCTCTGACAGAACAGGGGCGCAACTCTTCGCGCGCCCCTGTATTTATTCTTGTCAAGAATCCCCGCCTACATCGCCGCCAACAGCGCCTCGCCCGAGGACGTCTCGCAAACGCCACGACCGATTTCCTCGTGGAAGATCGTCACCTTGCCGTCGTCGACCAGCATCGTGTAACGCTTTGACCGGTCAAAGAACCCAAGCTCTGGCACAGTGAACTCCATGCCAAGGGCCTTGGTATAGGCCGCGTCCAGATCGCTCAGCAGAAGGATTCCGGCCTTGTCCGCGCCGGTATCCCCGGCCCATGCCGCCATGACGAAGGGATCGTTGACCGACACGCAGATGATGTCCTGAACGCCCTTGGCCTCCATCGCCTCCTTGGTGCGGATCATGCTGGGCATGTGCGCAGTGCTGCAGGTGCTGGTAAAGGCCCCCGGCAGGCCAAAGATCACCACCTTGCGGCCCTTTGTCAGGTCGCTCAGCGCCACCTTTTCCGGCCCGTTGTCGCCCATACGAACCAGATTTGCCTCGGGGAGGCTGTCACCTTCGGAAATTGCCATTGTCCTGTCGCTCCTGCGAATTGCGTTTCACCTGTAGCCGACTATAGGTTTGCGGCGGCCAAGGAAAACCGGAGAGTGTGAAATGAGCGATGTTGTCGTGATCGGAGCCGGGCAGGCAGCCGCCTCTCTGGTGGCGCGTCTGCGCAACAAGGGGCACGACGGCAAGATCACCGTCATCGGAGAGGAGGCCTCGCCGCCCTATCAGCGCCCGCCCCTGTCCAAGGCCTACCTGCTGGGCGAAATGGAACTGGAGCGGCTGTATCTGCGGCCTGAAAGTTTCTACGCCGAAAACGGAATCACCCTGAACCTGTCGGAAACCGCCATCGCCATCGACCGTGCGGACAAGAAGGTTGTCGCCGGTGGGCAGACCATTCCCTACGATCAGCTTGCGATCTGTACCGGATCGGTGCCGCGCCGCTTGCCCGGGGCCATTGGCGGCGAGTTGGGCGGGGTGCATGTTGTGCGGTCACTGCGCGACGTGGATGAAATGGCCCCCACCTGCACCAAGGGAAAGCGCGTTCTCATTGTCGGTGGCGGCTATATTGGGCTGGAGGCGGCGGCGGTCTGCGCCAAGCTGGGCCTGCATGTGACACTGGTCGAAGCGGCCGAACGCATCCTGCAGCGCGTGGCCGCGCCAGAGACCTCGGTTTGGTTTCGCGACTTGCACAAATCCCACGGCGTCGATCTGCGCGAAGGCACCGGCCTGAAACGCCTGATCGGCGACAGCCATGTGACCGGGGCCGAACTGGCGGATGGAACGACGCTGGACGTGGATCTGGTGATCGTCGGTGTCGGCATTTCACCCGCAACCGAGCTGGCCGAGGCCTGCGGGCTCGACCTCGACAACGGCATCAAGGTCAATGAACGGGGCCAGACCAGCGACCCGGCGATCTGGGCGGCAGGCGACTGCGCATCCTTTCCGAAAGGTGTCAATCGCCTGCGGCTGGAATCGGTCGGCAACGCCATTGATATGGGTGAGCTGGTGGCGGACAACATCATGGGTGCCGCCCGCGACTATGAGGCCAAGCCGTGGTTCTGGTCGGACCAGTACGACATCAAGCTGCAGATCGCGGGGCTGAACACCGGCTATGACCGCGTCGTGGTGCGTCAGGACGGCGCGGCACTGTCGCATTGGTATTATGCGGGCGATACCCTGCTGGCCGTTGACGCGATGAACGACTCCCGGGCCTACATGGTTGGCAAGCGCCTGATTGAATCCGGCAAGAGCCCGGAACCCGCAGCGGTGGCCGACCCGGCGAGCAACCTCAAGGCACTGCTGAAGGCGTGAGGATCATTGCCGGAGATTGGCGCGGCCGGCGGCTGACCACCGTAGGCAAGGGCGACGCGGGGGCGCATCTGCGCCCGACAACCGACCGGACCCGCGAAAGCCTGTTCAATATGCTGGCGGGCGGACGCTTTGGCGACCCGTTCGAGGGCGCGCAGGTGCTGGACCTGTTCGCCGGGACCGGCGCATTGGGGCTGGAGGCGCTGTCGCGCGGCGGTGCCCATCTGACACTCGTAGATGACGGGCGCGCGGCCGGAAAGCTGATCCGGGAGAACATCAGGCTTCTGGACTGCGCAGACCGCACCCGGCTGATCACCCAGAATGCCACCCGCCTGCCCGCCGCGGACACCCCCTGCACCCTGATCTTTCTGGATCCGCCTTATGGCAAGAATCTGGGCGGCAAGGCGCTGACCACGGCCCTGTCGCAAGGCTGGATCGCGCCCGGCGCGCTGGTGGTCTGGGAAGAACAAAGCCCCCAGGACGCTCCCAGGGGCTTTGATATTCTGGAAACGCGACGCTACGGCGACACGCATGTGACTCTGCTGGAAGCTCAGGAGTCCGACGCCGCCGCGTGAGCCTCGGCCACAAAGTTGCGGGCATCATCGACCATCTGCTGCGCGGGTAATCCCTGGTCGGTCTGGTCGGCAATCCACTCGGAAATCACCTCGTCGCCCAGTGTCTTGATGCGCGCGGTCTCGGCCTTGGACAGGGTGGCGATCTGGTTGCCCGCGACCTCCATCACCAGCTTGCCTTCGGCGTCACCGGTGTCATGCGCGCGCCCGGCCCAGGCCGAGGCCATCAGGCCCGAATTGGCATCAATCACGGCGCGCAGGTCGTCCGGCATGCTTTCGTAGACGTCCATGTTCATCGCCCAGATGAAATAGAGGTTATACAGCGAATAAGCGCCGTCCACGTCGGTGTGGCTGTCGGTCAGTTCGTCCAGCTTCAGCGACGGCGACATCTCCCAGGTAATCACGCCGCCATCGACCACCCCTTTGGACAGGGCCTCGGGAAAGGCCGGGACCGGAATGCCGACGGGCTCTGCCCCCAGCTTTTCCAGCAGCAGGGTCGCCGGGCGAGACGGACCGCGCAGTTTCAGACCTTCCAGATCCGCCACCGTCTCGATGGCCGGGCCTTTCTTGTGCACCAAGCCGCGCCCGTGCATGTGCGCGGCGATCAAGTGCACGTTCTCAAAATCGTCGGCGAGGTATTTCTGCGTGTAATGCCAGGCCGCGATTGAGGCTTCCTCGGCCGATTTGGTCACCATGAACGGCAATTCCAGCACCTCGGCCTCGGGAAAGCGCCCAGCCTGATAGCCGGGGATGACCCAACCGCCGTCAATCACCCCGTCCTGGATCAGGTCGAACTGGTCCGGCGCAGAGCCGCCCAACTGCATGAAGGGATAGATTTCGACCTTGATGCGCCCGTTGGACTCGGCCTCGACCTTTTCGGCCCAAGGCTCGATGAAATGTTTCGGATTGGCCGAGTTGGGAGAAACGAAATGCTGGAAACGCAGGGTGACCTCCTGGGCGAGTGCGGGGTCTGCCAGCAGGCTGGCGACAAGCGCAATGGCGGTGGTGCGAAAGGTCGGGTTCATGTCGATCTCCTTTTCAGGATCGTGATTTCTCTGCAGTGCAGCGGCGGCCATGACATACGGTGCGTTTAAATCGACGGCAACGCCACCGCCGGGACAAACCGCCGCAGTCCGCCATTTAACCATATGGTAAAAAACAAACTTTCGGACCAAGCCGGAACTTCGGACAGGATTTCCCTCTGGACGCATTGAACTGGAAATTTTGTCTTTCGGTGATATCCTTTCATTCGAATGCATGAATGACTGGGAGGAACCATGTCGATCTTTAACCCCTCGCGCCGCCAGATTCTGAGTATCGCCGCCGCCGCCCCGGCGCTGGCGCTGCCCGCATTGACCGCCGCGCCCGCGCGCGCGCAGACGCTTGGCGCGCCCGCGCAGGCCAACCCCGCCCATTTCCGGTTCCGACTGGGCGAGGCAGTGCTGACCGTCGTTTCGGACGGGCACCTTGAGATTCCGGCAAACGGGCTGGGCGTCAACGCGGACCCGGAAGAGGTAAAGGCGTTTCTGGAAAGCTACTTCCTGTCGACGGAAACGAATTATTCGCACACCAACCACCTCGTGATCGATATCGGCGGGTCGACTGTTCTGGTGGATGTGGGATCCGGCAACCGGTTCCTGCCGACCGCAGGCAAACTGATGGAAAACCTCGAAAGCGCCGGGATCGAGCCGGGCGCGATCACCCACGTGGTTTTTACCCACGCCCACCCCGACCACATCTGGGGCATCCGCGACGATTTCGACGAGGCGATCCTGCCCGAGGCCGCCTATTTTATCGGCGGTGCGGAACGCGACTACTGGCTGCAGGAAGACCTCGTGAACTCTGTCCCGACGGAGATGCAGCAATTCGTCGTCGGCGCGGTGAACTCGCTGAACGTAGAAGGGGCGGAGTGGACCTACACCGAACATGAGACTGAGATCGTGTCGGGCGTGCGGGTGATCGACACGCCGGGGCACACGCCGGGCCATATGTCGGTCATCATCGACTCAGGCGGCAAGCAGCTGATCGCATTGGGAGACAGCATGACCCACGCCTGGATGAGCACGGCGCGGCCTGAATGGGTCGGCGCGACCGACTCGCTTCCCGAGCAGACCGTGACCACCCGCCGCCGCCTGTTGGACATGGCGGCGACGGACAGAATGGCGGTGCTGGGCTATCACTTCCCCTTCCCCGGAGTCGGCCATATCGCACATGAGGGCGAAGGCTATCGCTTCGTACCGGCGCTCTGGCAATGGTAGGTCGCCCCTGAGGCAGGGGTTATTGGGGGCTCTGCCCCCGTCTCCCCAAGGGGAGACGCCCCCGAGGTACTTGAGAAACCAAAGAAGAAAAGACGCCCCCCATCTGCTTCTTTGGGCTGACAAATACTTCGGGGGGTGAGGCCGCAGACCGAGGGGGCAGCGCCCCCCAGATGCGCGCGATCAGCCGTCGAACATTTCGGTCTGGCCCGGCAATCGGGGCGCGGGCAGACCAATGTGCGTCCATGCCTTGGCCGCCAGCATCCGGCCGCGCGGCGTTCGCTGGATCAGGCCTTGTTGCAGCAGGTAAGGTTCGACCACCTCCTCCAGCGCGTCACGGCTTTCGGACAGGGCGGCAGAGATGGTTTCGATTCCCACCGGCCCACCGGCGTAGTTTTCCGCCAGCAGGTGCAGGTAACGGCGGTCCGCCCCGTCGAGGCCAAGACTGTCCACCCCCAGCCGTGTCAGGGCATTGTCGGCCAAAGCGCGTGTCACCACGCCGCCGCCCTCGACAACTGCAAAATCCACGACGCGCCGCAGCAACCGACCGGCAATCCGCGGCGTGCCGCGCGCACGACGGGCGATTTCCAGCGCGCCGTCGCCTTCGACCCGCACACCCAGTTTGACCGCATTGCCCGAAACGATCGTCTCCAGCTCCGGGATGGTGTAAAAGTTCAGCCGCGTCGGGATGCCGAACCGGTCACGCAGCGGCGTTGTCAGCAGGCCAAGCCGGGTGGTCGCGCCAACCAGCGTGAAGGGCTGCAACTCGATCCGCACGGTGCGCGCCGCCGGTCCCTCACCGATGACGAGGTCGAGTTCGAAATCCTCCATCGCTGGATAGAGAACCTCTTCGACCGCCGGGTTCAGGCGGTGAATCTCGTCGATGAAGAGCACATCGTTGCGTTCAAGATTGGTCAGGATCGCGGCCAGGTCCCCGGCCTTGACCAGCACCGGGCCGGACGTCATCCGGAACCCGACCCCCAGTTCGCGTGACATGATCTGCGCCAGAGTCGTCTTGCCAAGGCCGGGCGGCCCGTGGAACAGCGTGTGGTCCATCGCCTCGCCCCGCGTCCGGGCGCTGGCAATGAAGACGGCCAGGTTGGCGCGGGCCTCGGCCTGACCGATGAAGTCCTGCAGCATCTGCGGCCGCAGCGCGCGGTCGCGATCATCCGGCAAAGTCTCGGGGCGCAGGGTCGGGTCAGGCTCGGCCATGGTCATTCCCCATCACGCCTTTGGTGCCAGCAAACGCAGGGCGGCGCGGATCAGGGCGGCGGTGTCTGCCTGCGCATCGCCCCCCGCCGCTTCGGCCACGGCGCCCGCCGCCTCGGAGGGCGCATAGCCGAGGTTTCCCAGCGCCGACATTGCTTCGGCCTGGGAACTCGCGCGCGCCGGCGCCGGGGCGGGCGCCGGGGCTATCGACACTGATCCGCTCCCCACCGGCTCCACCACCGGGATCTCGTCGCCCGCCGGGGTCGAAACACCCATCGCCATGATGGCGGGTGCCTTGTCCTTCAGCTCATTCACCACGCGTTGCGCCGTCTTCGGGCCGATCCCGCGCGCCGCCTTGATCGAGGTCCAGTCACCCAGCGCCAGTGCCCGGCTGACGCCATCGGGCCCAAGAGTGCCCAGGATCGCCAAGGCCGCCTTGGCGCCGACCCCTTGCACAGACAGCAAGAGGCGGAACCACTCCTTCTCGACCAGCGTCGGAAAGCCGAAGAGCTGCAACAGATCCTCACGCACCAGCAGGTCGGTGTACAGCGCCGCAACCTCGCCCGGCCCCGGCAGCCCTGCGCGCACCCGGTCGGAACAATAGACCACATAGCCAACGCCGCCGGTGTCGATCAGAACGTGATCTTCGCCGTGGTAGATCACCCGCCCCGCGATGCGCCCGATCATGCCAGCACCTTCATCCGCCGCGTTCCCATGTGATGCGCATGACAGATCGCCACCGCCAGCGCATCCGCCGCATCCGGCCCGGCGGGGATCGCGCCCGGCAGCTGCAGTTTCACCATGTGTTCGACCTGATGCTTTTCGGCGTGTCCCACGCCGACCACGGTTTTCTTGACCGAGTTGGGGGCGTATTCGCCAATATGCAGCCCGAACTGCGCCGGAACCAGCAAAGCGATGGCGCGCGCCTGTCCGAGTTTCAATGTCCCGGCCCCGTCGCGGTTGACGAAAGTCTTTTCCACCGCGGACTCCTCCGGCATCATCTGATGAAAAATCTCGGTCAGAAGGGTATGCAGGGACAGCAGCCGTTCCGCCAGTTCCTTGCCCTGCGGTTTGCACAACCCGTTTGCCACATGCCTGAGTCGGCTTCCTTCGACCTCGATCACACCCCAGCCAAGGGTTCTTAGCCCCGGATCAATGCCCAATATCCGCATGGATGCCTGCTCTTGTTGTTATTTCGCCACGAGTAGCACGAAAGGCGAACAAAAGCCAAGGTTAATGCGGCGATGCCCGTTTGCGACACCTGTTAATTCCGAACCGACGCCGGAGGTCCGGATGCGGCGGGCGCGTGTCGGAAATCGACATCGGCGAAGGCGGATTTTCGCTGATTATTCAAAGCAGTTAACCGGTTTTTCCGCCATGCAGAAACTGCATGTGAGCAATGCAATAATTGCGGATTGCGGAGGCGGTTAGCCCAAACTATGTGCGGTTTCAGAACGACGCACGACCCCACTGAAACTCGCAACACCTTATGCAAGGAGACCAGCGATGGCCGCATATGACATCATCCGCCCCTACGCCGCTGCAGGCTCCGCCGCACGCATCGGCGGCATCTTTTCCGCAGCAGTCGGCATTTTCGGCGCCTGGAACGACACCCGCCTGACACGCAACAGCCTGGCAGCTCTCTCTGACAAAGAGCTGAACGACATCGGCCTGCACCGTGGCAACATCGACAACGTTGCAAAACGCTTCTGACCCGGTGCCGTCCGCCGGGCAGAGTGACCCGGCAGGCAGTAACAGCCGGACACCACTCACGATCAAATGAAACGACCGCGCCTGATTTCCGGACGCGGTCGTTTTTTTTTGCAGAGAGTGAGAGTGTGTCAGCCGAGGAGCGGGGCGACCAGCTCTGCCAGTTTCCCTGTCACAGGGTCGATTTGCATGATCCACGCACCGGCCTGTTCATAGACCGCACCGCCGGCCAGCTTGTCCAGTTGCGCAAGATAGGCCTCTTGCCCCAACCACGACAGGGCGAGCACCTTGAAGGCCATGACCAGCAGAAGCAGTTTCAGGATCAACCGGAAACCAACGCCGCCCAATTTGTTGTCGGGAACCTGAACGATCAGTCCGCTACGGTCCATTTTCGTCTTGAATCCCTGGGCCATACGCATGTGTTTGCGGCGCAGGGCATCCTCACGCTTGCGGAAATTCGTCATTGCGTCAGACATGGCAGCCTCGTCTCAACCGGCCCCCACCAGTTAAGACTATTTTTAGCCAAACTTTACGGCAAGAATGAGGCAATCCGTGGCAAATTTGACGAAACTGCCTTTGTTTACGATTTGTAAAAGTAGATTACGCGCCCTTTCGTATAGTCAGCGTCACCCATTCACCGATCACATCGCGGCGGATTTGCGGCACTCCGTGCGCGGTGTAGACTTCGACCACCTCATCGGCCTGACGGGTCAGTATCCCGGACAGGATCGCATAGCCTCCGGGGACCAGGTTCCTGGCCATATCCGGGGCAAGGTCGATCAGCGGCTGCTTCAGGATGTTCGCAAAAACAAGGTCATAGGGGGCGCGGGCCTGCAGGTCAGGATGGTCGAAACCCGCCGCCTCGACGCAGATCACCTTGTCGGTCAAGTCATTGGCACGCACATTGGCTTCGGCCACGTCAACCGCCACTTCGTCAATGTCCGATGCGATGGCCGTATGGGGCCAGATCCGCGCGGCCCCCATTGCCAGAACGGCGGTTCCACAGCCGATGTCGGCCACGTTGCGCCCCACAAACCCCTCGTTGGCCAGTCGGTCCAGTGCCTCCAGGCAGCCTTGGGTCGTGCCGTGGTGGCCGGTGCCAAAGGCCATCGCCGCCTCGATCAGCAGCGGAACGGACCCGTCCGGGATCTTGTCGGCGTCATGGCTGCCATAGACAAAAAAGCGCCCCGCCACGACCGGCGTCAATTCGCGCCGGACCTTGTCGACCCAGTCGGTGTCCGGCACTTCGGAGACGACAAAAGGTTTGGTCGAAAAAGCCGCGGCCAGCAGCGCCAGTTCCACGTCGTCCGGCGTTTCAGTGAAATAGCCGCCCACCTCCCATTTGCCTGACCCGTCCTCGATCTCGAAAACGCCGACACCCATGGGTTCCGGATCAAGCTCTTCCAAGGCAAGGCCAAGCGCCTCTGCCTGGTCCTGCGTCGTGAGATTGGTAAAGGCGGTAAAAGTGGGCATCTGGGCGATCCGGCATCAAGGGAAACCGCCGTTGCTGTGGCATGAAAGCCCGCGCGCCGCAAGTGAGTGGCGGGTCTGTCGCGCTACCAAAAAACATCGGGACACAAATGCGCGACCTGATTTTCCGACCTCAGCGACGGCGATAACGGTTCGGATCGCGAAAGCCGCGCCGCACGCTCAGATCCACCTTCGGCAGTGCGCCCTCTCCGATCCCGGCCACGTAACGCCAGCCGAGCAGTCCCGCCAGACAGCCCATTACGACGCCCACCAGCGCCTGCGCATAGACCACGCCCGGCGCCGCATACATGCCCGACAGCCACAGCGCGGCAGGCCACATCATCACCCCTTCCCGCACCCAGCTGAGACCCGAAGCCCAGAGCGGACGACCCAGGGTATTGAGCGCGGCATTTGAAACGAACAGCAGCCCGCCCAGGGTGAAGGACAAGGCACCCACATGGGTAAAGGCGCGCAGCACAGCGGCGGCCTCTTCTGACAGGCCGAACCCAAATGCGATCTGCGCGGAAAGCGCGGTCAGGATCACCCAGACGATTGCGGCATAGGCGAAACTGAACAACGCTGCATCGCGGTATGTCCGGCGCAACCGGTCGAACCGCCGCGCGCCAAAGTTCTGACCGAAAATGCCGCCGATGGCCCCACCCAGCGACATCAGCCCGGCGAAGGCCACAACCGTCAACCTGTTGACCACCGCCCACGCCGCCACCGCCGCATCGCCGTAGCCGGAGATCACACCTGTCAGCAGGAAATTTCCGAACGGGGTCGCCATCTGGGTCACGATCGCGGGCACGGCCACCCGCAGCAGTGGCCCGCCGTGGCGCCGGATCAGGTCAAAGGACGGACGCGCCAGCAGATCGTGCTGCCGGACCGCAAACCATAGCGCCAGTCCGGCCATGATGAACCGAAAGATCCAGATGCTCAGCGCGGCGCCGTCAAGGCCCAGTTCCAGCACATAGATCAGCACCGGGTCCAATCCTAGCATGACAAAGCCGCCGCCCATGGTCACCATCATCGCCTGCCGGGCCAGCCCCTCGGCCCGCAAAACCGCACTGCCGGTCAATCCGGCCGCCATGATAGCCAGCGACGGCATCGTGAAGGCCAGGTAACGTGCGGCCAGTTCCAGGGCCTCGCCTTCTGCCCCGACGCTCTGCAGGAAGGGGACGCGGAACGTGATGATGACACCAGCGGTGAGCATTTGCAGAAGGATCGTCAGCACCATCCCAGCGGCCCCCTGCTCACGCGCCAGGGCACGCTCCCCCCGCCCGATGCTGCGCGACACCAGGGCCGTTGTGCCGATCATCAGGCCGACACCGATAGAGACGGCAAAGAACTGCACCGCAAAGGCATAGCCGATGGCGGCCATCAGGATGGGCTGATCCAGTTGCGACAGCCAGAACAGGTTGGCGGCATCGACAAGGAACACAAAGGTGATGCCTGCCGCGCCGGTCAGCGTCATGCGCACAACATGGCCCATGGTCGACCCGTTCAGGAACCGCCCTTCGCCCTGCGCCGCCCTTTCGGTCACTGATTACTCTGCCGGAGTCGGCAAGGCCGCGCTGAAGATGGTTTCGTTGCCCGGCTCCGGATGGCGCGGGATCATCATGGCCAGCGCAAGACTGCCAAGCGCCATGCAGGTCGCCAGACCAAAGACCGCGCCCGGCGAATAGAGCCAGAGAAAACCCAGAGGAAGCGGTAGACCAACAGCCGCGATATGGTTGATCGTGAATGCCACGGCGGCCGTTGGTGCAATATCGCCCGGATCGGCAATTTTCTGAAAATAGGTCTTCAGCGCCAGCGCCATGGCAAAAAACAGGTGGTCGAGCACATAGAGCGTCGCGGCCAGAACCACACCCCAGCCGAACCAGTAGATCCCGCCATACAGGAAGAACACCACTGCAAGCCCGACATATTCGAACATCAGCGTATTGCGTTCACCGAACTTGAACACCGCGCGGCCAAATACCGGGCCGATCAGCATGTTGGCCACAAGGTTGATCAGGTACAGCGCCGTGACCTCGTGCACCTTGAAACCAAACCGCTCGACCATCATGAACCCTGCAAAGACGACAAAGATTTGCCGCCGCGCGCCGGACATGAACTGCAGTGCGTAATACAACCAGTAGCGGCGGCGCAGGATCAGTTTCTTGACCTGCGGATTGGGGCTTTCGAACTGTGGATAGGCCAGCGCACAAAAGGCCACGATGGCCAGTGTCAGCCCGCCGGACACCATGTAGACAAAGTTGTAGGACAAGTCCCAGGCTTCCCAGGTCAACACGATGGCGATATAGGCCAACAACGTCGCGCCAGACCCGGCCGCAATCAGCCAACCCAGCATTTGCGGCGCGCGGTCCTTGGGCAGCCATTGCAGCTGCAGGCTCTGGTTCACCGTCTCATAGTAGTGAAACCCGATAGAGCTGAGCAGCGTGATGAACAGCAGCCCGCCCATGCTGGGAAACATCGCCGTCAGCCCCGTCGCAACGCCCAACAACACGAGCGACACCAGCGCAAGCACCTGCTCGCGCATCACCAGCAGCACCGCGATCACACCGATGGCCAGAAATCCGGGGATCTCACGCACAGTGTGCAGACTGCCGATGTCCTTGCCGTCAAAGCCTGCCGCCTCGATGACAAAATTGTTCAGCAGCGCCGACCACGTTGCAAAGGACAACGGCATGGCAATCGCCATAAGCGTCAGCAGCGCCGCCGGGCGGCGCCACAGGGGCAACGTATGCGCGTCAGTCAAAGAAACGGTTTTCATGCAGCCGACTTACGCCGAAAGAACAGGTTTGGCGAGATCGCAGACTCTGCGCCAGCGCACAAAGGTCAGGCCATCTGCGCTACGCTGAACCGGTAGTCGGCCTCGGCAAGGCGATCTTTGGCAAAGAATTAGAGGAATCGCAGCCGCTCCGACCAGGCACCTGCATCGCGCGCCACACCTACCGTTGGCGTGAGGTCCACTCGCTTCCCCGAATCAAGCGCCTGGGCATTTGCCCTGATTTTCCTGCGAGGACGCTTTCCGATCACCCGCGAATGTTAATCATCCAGCGGTGTCCCGACGAAAATCCGACCCGCAATTCAACGACATGCAAAGGGCTGATCTGGATCAAGGAGTTTCACGCTGTCCTGCAGCAAAACCCTTGCAACCGCGTGAGGAGGCCCCATGGATATCGTTCCCCTGATCGACCGGATCGGAGAAAGCCCGACAGCCGCGCTCTTCGGCCTGCTCACCGGTGTGATCTTTGGCGTTGCGGCACAGCGGTCACGTTTCTGCCTGCGCGCCGCAGCGGTCGAATTCGGGCGCGGCATGATGCAGGACAAGGTGGCAGTCTGGTTGCTGACCTTTTCCACCGCCGTCGTCTGGGTGCAGGGCGCGCAACTGCTTGGCCTGATCGACACGGCGCAGGCGCGGATGATGGCGGTGCCGGGCAGTTGGTCCGGCGCAGTGATCGGCGGGCTGTTGTTCGGCGCGGGCATGGTGCTTGCGCGCGGGTGTTCCGGCCGATTGCTGGTGCTGGCGGCCACCGGCAACCTGCGATCCGTCGTGTCCGGCCTGATCTTTGCCGTGGTGGCGCAAATGTCCCTGACCGGGTGGCTGGCCCCCTTGCGGGACAGGCTGGCGGCGCTCTGGATCACTTCGGGCGGGCGTAACATGGATCTGCTGGCGGCCTTGCACCTGCCGCGCGAGGCCGGTCTGGTCATCGGTCTGGCGGTGGCCCTGCTGGCGCTAGAGCTGAGCCGCCGCAATCGCATCGGCTTTTCGCGGCTTGTCTTTGCCTCGGGTGTCGGGTTCGCCGCCGCCGTGGGGTACGGGCTCACCTATGCGCTCAGCCAGGTCGCCTTTGACCCTGTCCAGATCGAAAGCCTGACCTTCACCGGGCCATCGGCCAACACGCTGATGTTCTTCCTTGACCGTAATTCGCTGCTGGAATTCGACATTGGCCTCGTGCCCGGCGTCGTCGTCGGATCATTCCTTTCGGCGTGGATCGGCGGCGAACTGAAATTTCAGGGGTTCGAGGGTCCAAGCCCGATGCGCAATGCGATGATCGGCGCGGCGCTGATGGGCTTTGGTGGAATGCTCGCGGGTGGCTGTGCCATCGGTGCCGGTGTATCCGGCGGATCGATCTTTGCCGGGACCGCATGGCTGGCGCTGTTCTGCATGTGGATCGGCGGGATGAGCATGGACGTCCTCCTTGGCGGTCGCGGTCAGCCCGCTCACGTCTGAACCCAAAGAAAAAGGCCCCCGCATCCGATGATGCGAGGGCCCTTTGTTCAGTCTGTCGGAAACTCACCCGTTGGCGGCACGATCGGGTTTGAAGCTGATGGTCTCGGCCGCGGTGAACCGCCCGCCCGAGGTCTTTCGGATCTTGCCCTCGCGCAGAAGCTGGCCAAAGCTGCGCAACCGGTCTTCCCGTGAGCTGTCGGTGGCTTCGGCCTGACGCAGCGTTGTCATCAGTTGCGGGCGCGAGAACTGATCGCGGCCTTCAACGTAGGACATATAGGCCGCCGCAGCCTCCAGCAATTCGGGCAGATCGGTCGCGCCGACGCTATGCGCGTAATTGGCGAAATCACTGTCTTCACCATCTTGATCGTGAGGCGTGTGTTCGGCAGAGGGGGCCGCGCGGCGCACACGGCGCGGACGCACCGGGGAGGCGGAGGCGGCATCGGCAGGGCTTGCCTCGGGTTGCGGGGCCTCTGCCGCCCGAACAAGCTGATCCGCTACCAGTTTCAGGGGTGAGCCCGCCGAAGGGGTCGATTCCGGACGAGTCTGACGGATACCCGTGCTTTGCGGGCGGCGCGGGCGCACCACGCTGGCAAGATCCTCACGGTAGGGTTCCTGTTCCTCGGCCGCATCGGTCTTGCGGCCCAGCAGGCGGTCGGCCTTGGTCGCGGCCACGGCGGCGCGCAGATGCGCGATGGCGCTGCGGCGGCGATTGCCTTCGGGTTCGTCCAGTTCTGTATTGGTCTGGTCCAGAATGCGTGAGGTATCGTCGTCAGCCACCTCCTGCTCGGTCAGCAGGGCGCGCGCCGGGCTGGCCATCTTGACCGCCTTGCGGGCCGTGTCCTGAACCGCCGCATTGGTCTTATCCTCCGGCAGGTCGTCGGCCTCGTCCTGATCGTCCTCTGCCGTCCAGTCCTGTTCCGGCGTCTGCACCGGATGTTCGAGCCGCAAGGGTCCCATGGTGTCCGCGCCGGATTCGGCGGCGGCGCTTTCGAGGATGGCCGCGTCGTCAAGGTCTTCGTCTTCGTCATCGTCGAACCGCAGGGCGGTCCGTTCGGGCGCATCCGACTCGGCGCGCTCCTCTTCGGTTTCGACCTCGTCTTCGTCCCATGCGCCAAAGTCGCTTGCCAGTTCCGCTTTCACGGCAGCCAGTTCGCGGGCAAGTTCCTCTTCTTCCTCGGGTGTCAGGCTGCTTTCGGAGACCGGAACCGGTGCAGAGGTCGGTGTCGGATCGTCGACGATCTCTTCGAGCGTGCCTTCGTCGATGGCCTGTTCCAGCGCGGCGCGCTTGACCTTGACCACACGGGCACGGACCGGCGCAACGCCGGGCGCTTGCTGGGGCATCGGGGCAAAGTGGGCTGCTTCGGGTTCGTCAGCTTCGGCCTCGGGCAGGTCGGCCTCGTCCTCTTCGAAATCTTCGAGCGAGGGATGGGCCCCCGCCTTGGCGGCCCAGGCGTTATCAAGGGCGGTTTCGGCGGCGTCGATGTCTTCGAAATCGGCCGTGTCGCGGTCATCCTCGTCCCAGGCGTCGTCTTCGGAGGTCAGGTCCTCGGCGACATCATCTTCGTAGGCATCATCATCAGACGCATCTTCTTGGGAGGCCATGGCCGCCCCACCGACCAGCGCCGCCACAGCGGCGGTGGCCGCGGCAACCGGCATCGCGCTGCCGTGTTCCGCTGTTTCGTCATCCTCTGTTTTGTCATCCTCACCGGCCATCAGGCTGGCCACGGCGGCATCAAGCGCACCGTCGTCCGTATCCAGATCGGTATCATCCTCCAGCGAATCGGAGGTCAGTTCCGCCGCGTCGGCATCGCCGCTTTCGACCACCAGTTCACCTAGCAGCGACTCCAGCGCATCCGGGTTGGCCTCCGGCTCCGGTTCTGACAGCTCAGGCTCGGAGAACTCAAGCTCAGGGGCGACAAGGTCCTCCTCCTCGGGTTCCGGCTCCGCCGCCTCAAGGTCCGGGGGCATGGTGTCCGAAATGAAAGGTTCCGGGTCAAGTTCAGCCGCAGGTTCGGGCGCGGGCTCTGCGACTTCGGCCGCAGGCTCAACCAAATCTGGTTCAGCGCTGGCTTCTTCCTCTTCGGTCTGCGCCACGACGGCACGAATTCGATCGAGTTTCGCAGAGATATCGTCCGGAGCGGAGGCGTGCGGAGCAGGCGCCGCCTCCGTTCCGTCGAATGCCAGGTCGCTCAGATCGGCCTCAAGCGAGACCTCGGCGTCATCCGGCACAGATTTTTCGGTCAGAACGGCGGTGGCTTCGATGGTGTCATCGTCCGGCAGCCGCGAATCAGTCTCTTCGGCGTCGGCGGGTCCGGCATTGAACGCGGCCGCCATCGCCCCGGCAGAGGCCGCGGCCGCCATCACGCGTGGCGGACTGCCCAGCGACAGGGTTCCGCCCGCCTTGCCACTGTCGGCCAGACGGTCACGCAGGTATTCTGATGCCAGCTCCGGATCGAACTGCGGCGGTTCGGCGCCAAAGAACCGGTCCTCGCCCACCACGCCCCGGAAAAAGTGCGTTGTTTCCTTGACCGCCTCCAACGGATCGTCAAATCCTTCTGCGGTGCAGGAGAAGGTGCCGTAGGAAACGGTCAGGATCTTGCTCGAACTCGACATCGTGCTGCTCACTTTCTTTCGTTCTGCAACAGTGTGTTTACTACGTTGACCGGGACGAAAGGCGACCGAATCTGTGCCCGCAAGCGTATCATTTCGTGGCCGGATTGTGATCTGTTTCCCAAAACGCCATTAATCAGCCATGAAAACTAAAATTGTTCATAGCAGCAATCCCGTATTGTTGATCGGCGGAGGGGCCTGTGATCCTTCGGTTTTGGCCTCTTCTGTCGCCGCTGCGGAAACAGTGGTGGCGGCGGATGGCGGCGCGGCGCGCGTGCTGGAGCTTGGGCGGATGCCCGATGCGGTTTATGGCGACATGGATTCGCTGGACCCGGATATTCAGAATCAGCTCGCCCCCGGTGTCCTGCGCCGCATAGATGAACAGGACAGCACCGATTTCGACAAGTGCCTGCGCCATGTCGAGGCGCCGCTGATCTTTGGCTACGGATTTCTTGGCAAACGGCTGGACCATCAACTGGCCGCCATGACGGTGCTGATACGGCGCCCGGAAAAGCGGTGCCTCCTGATCGGTGATGAGGATGTGGTGCTGCTGTGCCCGGCCGACCTGTCGCTTGACCTGCCCGAAGGCACGCGCCTTTCGCTGTTCCCGATGGCAGCCGTCACCGGGCGATCCGAGGGGTTGCGCTGGCCCATCGACGGGCTGACCTTTTCCCCTGCGGCAACAATCGGCACCTCGAACGCGGTGACAGGGCCTGTCCAACTTTCGATCGACGCCCCTCTCATGCTGCTCATCCTGCCGGTGGCGTGCCTGAATGCACTGCTTGCGGGATTGGCGACTTCGCCCGATGCATGGCCCGCTCGCGCATGACGATATAGAGACCAGAGGCCATGGTCACCGCGATCCCGACAGATGCCAGCGCGCCGGGCAAATCCCCGAACAGCGCAAAGCCGACCGCCGTGGCAAAGGGGATTTCAAGGTACTGCATCGGCGCAAGGGTCGAGGCCGGTGCATAGCGCAGGGACCATGTCATCAACAGGTGCGCAAAGGTCCCGGCCACCCCCATCATGGCGATCAGGCCCCAACCGCGCGCGGTTGGCTCGATCCAGTCCAGCTCGGGAAAACTGCCTGCAGGCGTCAGGATCATCAGGGGGCCCATCAGCACAAGCGCGATCAGGGCGGACACCGCCTGCATCCCGATCGGGTCCGTATGTCCGGCAATCCGGCGCGTCACCAGCATGAACAGCGCAAAGACAACCGCGACTCCCAGTGGAAGAAAGGCCGGCCAGCCCACGTCCGAGAACGCCGGTTGCACCACCAGCAGGGTCCCCACGAAACCGACAGCACAGGCCGCCAGCCTGCGCCAGCCGACTTCCTCGCCCAAGAACCAGAAGCCGAGCAGCAACAGGATAAAGGGCATCACATAGGCGATGGCGATGGCATCCGCCAAGGGCAGGTACAGCAGCGAGGTAAAGACAAGGGCGATGCCGCAGATATGCAGGATCGTCCGCAACAGCACAAAACCGAAGGTCGGCCAGTCCATGCGCCAGACCCGCCGGGTCAGCAGCGTCAGCGGCACGAGGATCAGCGCCTGAAAGGCAAAGCGCAGCGTCACCAACTGCCCGACGGCCATCTCTGGCCCCAACAGCTTTGCCAATGCGTCCGCAAAGGGCGCCAGAAGGCAAAAGCCCAGCATCAAGGTGATGCCAAGCATCGGGCGATCGTTGTCAGAGGTGCTCATGCCGCGAGATTAGGGCGCGGACAAGCGGATTGGAAAGCCGAAATGATCTGCCCGGTTCACAGCGTTCCGGCCCGCCGACGCGCGGCCCGATCCGACCAGATCACGGCCCCCAGCGCCAGAATGGCCACAGCCGCCGCCGCGGGCCCCAGTATCTGCAACCCGCCGGTTTCCACCACCAGTCCGCCCAGCGCGGCGCCCGAGGCAATGCCCAAATAGATCGAGGCCGCGTGCAGGGACATCAGAACCGGGGCAAGCTCCGGGGCAAGCGTCACCAGCCTCGATTGCTGCGGCGGCGAGAAACACCAGCCGACCAATGACCAGGCAAAGATGAACCCCAGAAGCAGGACACCGGGAAAGGGCAGCAGGCCGTAGACCGGCAGGCACAGCGCCTCAAGGAGACAGATAAGGCCAAGACTGCGCGCCGGGCCAAACCGGTCCGCCATGACCCCGCCCAGCATGTTGCCCAGCGGCGCGCCGAACCCGAACAACAACAGCGCAAGGCTGATGCCGTCGCGCCCGTACCCCATGGTCTGCGACAGAAGTGGCGGCAGATAGGTGTAGACCATGTAGATCGCCGACAGGAACACGATGGTGAACCCAACGGTCAGCAATGTCGCGCGGTCCCGCAGGCTGCCGCCCAGATCACGCAGCGACACCGGTGAAAACCGCAATCCGCGCGGCACGCGGGTCCAGACCAGCCAGACACAGGCCACGCCCATTGCCGCTATCAGCAGAAAGACACTGCGCCAACCGAACGTGTAGGACAGCCAACTGCCAACCGGCACCCCCGCCACCTGTGCCAGCGTCACGCCCAGAAAGACCTTGGACATGGTCCGTCCACGGCGTTCGGGGGGCGACAAAGCGGCGGCAATGGCCAGCGCCACCGGTGTCACCATGCCCGCCCCGGCGGCGGCAATCACCCGCGCGGGGTACAGCAGCGCCATCCCAGGCGCCAGCGCCGCGCCCAATGTCGCGAGGGTAAAGATGGACAGCCCCATGGCCAGAACCCGGCGCCGCCCGATCCTGCCCGACAAGGCAACAAGGACAGGAGATGTCAGCGCATAGGCGACGGAATAGACCGTCAACAGACCCGCGACCGCAGTCACCGAAACCGATAGCCCCTCGGCCATGGGTTCGATCATGCCGATCAGGGCAAAGGCCCCCATGCCGATCACGAAGTTGCAGACCGACAGGATCAGGTAGATCCCCGTCGGTTCGCCACCATCAGCGTCCTCCGATTGCGCCGTGGCGGTCACACGCCGTGCATTCAGTAGGTCGGATGGAATCGGCCCGCGGGCGAGAGCGTGAAAATCTCGGCCCCGTCGGCAGTCACGCCAACCGAATGCTCGAACTGCGCCGACAGGGATTTGTCCCGTGTCACCGCCGTCCAGTCATCGGCCAGAACCTTGGTTTCAGGGCGGCCAAGGTTCACCATCGGTTCGATGGTAAAGAACATGCCCTCTTCCAGCACCGGCCCGGTGCCCTGACGGCCATAATGCAGCACGTTGGGCGGCGCGTGGAACACCTGGCCCAGCCCGTGGCCGCAGAAATCGCGCACCACGGACATGCGGTTGGCCTCGACAAAGCTCTGGATGGCAAAGCCGATGTCGCCAAAGGTATTGCCAGGCTTCACGGCCTCGATCCCCTTCAGCAGCGAATCATGGGTCACTTGGATCAGCCGCTCGGACCGGCGCGAGAGCTTGCCCGCCACGTACATGCGGCTGGTGTCTCCGAACCAGCCATCGACGATCACGGTCACGTCGATGTTCAGGATGTCGCCATCCTTCAGCTTCTTGTCGCCGGGGATGCCGTGGCAGACGACGTGATTCACGCTGATGCAGGTGGCGTGCTGATAGCCCTTGTAACCGATGGTGGCCGAGGTGGCCCCCTCTTCGGTCACGCGGCGTTCGATGTAGGCGTCGATCTCGCCCGTCGTCTGGCCGGGGTAGACAAGCTCTGCCACCTCGTCCAGCAATTGCGCGGCCAGCCTGCCGGCCACGCGCATGCCCTCGAATTCCGCGGGGGGATGAATGCGAATACCATCGCGTGTCAAACTGTGGCCTGACTTGTCTTTCACGTCTCGTCCTCGGGTGTTTGCCCCTATTTAGCGGCCTGGAACCGGATTTGCCAGTGGGGGAGGCCGCGCAGGGGGCCAAAGCCTGCCCGGCTTGCTCTCTTTCCGACACCCCCGCTACTCTCGGTGCAGGCACAGTTAAAAGGATTCCGCCCATGGTTGCACCGTCTCGCATGATCGCTGTCAGTCTGCTGATGGCCGTCCCCGCCCTGCCCACACTTGCACAGGACAGCGCCTGCCATGACCGGATCGCCGCCATGTTCGACGGCGGTGCGCTGGACCCGTTCACCCGCGCGCCGCACCGGTTCACCAACACGGTGCAAAACCCCGAAGGCGACACGCGCTACGCCTTCCTGACCATCTGGGACAGTCCGGCGCGCAGCCTCTCGGGCATCATCGGCTCTGGCCCCTTCACGCTGGTCATTGACGGTGACAGCTGGACCGGCCCCGCCCCCGAGGGCCCCTGGACCGCCGCGCCAAACATGCTGCCCGAGGATTACGAGGCGTTTCAGCGCGCACAACTGGCTCAGATGCAGGCCAATCTGACGGAAACCACCTGCCACGGACCGGTCGAACTCGATGGCCAGACCTACGACAAGGTCGAATACGTCACCAGGACCGATCCGAACGAGGACATGGGCGGCGCATGGTTCGGGGCGCGCAACATCGTCTACCTCGCCCCCGGCGACCAGCAGGTAATGCTCTGGGAAATGACCGATTTCGTCAGCTCCTTTGCGCCCGAGCTGAACAAGGACATGCACGTCCAGATCTTTACCTACGATCCGTCGATTTCCCTCTCGCGGCCGGACTGACCCTTTTCCTCGGACCACGCCCGGCGTATCAGCGCCTCGCGCAACGCAGAGGCTGCCCATGTCCTTCATCACGCTCGTCCGTCACGGACAGGCCAATTCCGCCGCCCGGACCGAGGGCGAATATGACCGGCTCAGCGATCTCGGCTGGCAACAGGCGCGCTGGCTGGGCGGGTATTTCGACCAGACCGGCGACAAATTCGCCCGCGTCCACACCGGGACCCTGCGCCGCCATGTCGAAACCGCCGAGGGCATCGCCGCCAACTGCGACGCCCCGCCGGTGCGCGACGCCCGCCTGAACGAACTGGCCTATTTCGACATGGCGCATCTGCTGCAGGAACAGCACGGCCTGCCGATCCCCGGCGACCGCGAGGAATTCATTCGCCACATGCCGCAACTTCTGGGCCACTGGCAGGCCGGCCGGATCGAGGACGCTCCGGAAAGCTGGGACAGCTTTGAGACCCGGGTGACCGAGGCGCTGACCGAGATTGCCGCCGGCGATGGCCGCGCGCTGGTGGTGACCTCTGGCGGGCTGATCGGGATGGCGATGCGGGTCATCATGCGGCTGGACATCGCCGCCATGGCCCATGCCTGCCTCGCCATCGAGAACAGCTCCCTGCACCGGATACAGCCGCTGTCGACCGGGCTGGCGGTGACACAGTTCAACGCGATCCCGCATCTGGACACACCGGAGCGTCAGCACGCCCGCAGCCACCTTTAGGCCGGAATCCCCCTTGCACCCGGCCCTCGGGACGGGTTCTCTGCCCCGAAACCGCAGGACATGACATGACCCATCTCTGGATCCGCGCCGAAAGCCGCCCGAACGAAGAACGCACCGGAATCACCCCCGACGGCGTTGCCGCCCTGATTGCCAAGGGCTTTCGCGTCACGGTCGAGGATTGTCCCCGCCGCATCCTGCGCCCACAGGCCTATGCCGAGGCAGGTGCCGAAATCGCCCCGCGCGGCAGCTGGCCCGACGCGCCGCAAGAGGCGATCATCCTCGGGCTGAAGGAACTGCCGGAGGCCGACACGCCCCTGATCCATCGCCACATCATGTTCGGTCATGCCTACAAGGGACAGTCGACAGGCGCGCGGCTGTTGCAACGCTTCGCCGCCGGCGGCGGAACGCTTTATGATCTGGAATACCTGACAGACAGCGAAGGCCGTCGGGTTGCAGCCTTTGGATACTGGGCCGGCTATGCAGGGGCCGCCGTGTCGCTGCTGGCCTGGGCGGCCCAGGCGGATGGCAAGATCTGTCCGCCGGTCGACACATGGCCCACCGCCGACGCCTTGCAGGATGACCTGCGCGCCGCGCTGGACATCGCCGCCTGTCCTTCGGTCATCGTCATCGGGGCCAAAGGCCGCGTCGGCAAGGGCGCGCGAGATCTCTGCCAGGAGCTCGACATTCCGGTGACCGAATGGGACATGGCCGAAACTGCCCACGGCGGCCCCTTCCCCGAGGTGCTGGAGCACGGCATCTTCCTCAACTGCATCCTCGCAACCCCCGGCGTCCCGGTCTTTGTGCCCGCGACAGCCGCCACCGATGAGCGCAACCTGCGCGTCATCGGCGATATCGCCTGTGACCCCGACAGCCCGTTCAACCCGATTCCGCTGTATAAAGAGGCGACAAGCTGGACCGCACCCACAACCCGCGTCTGTGACGCGCCCCCGCTCGACATCATGGCGATCGACAACCTGCCGTCCCTGCTGCCGCGCGAATCCTCGATGGATTTTGCGGACCAACTGTTGCCCCACCTGATGGCATTGGACACCATTGACACCGGCGTCTGGGGGCGGGCCAGGGACACTTACCTGAAACACAAACCGGAGAACACGCAATGACCATTCACTGGTGCGGCACCGGCCTTTCATCCATTCCCGGCCTGCGCCGCCTGATCAAGGCGGGCCATCCCGTGACCGTCTGGAACCGGACCGAGGCCAAGGCCCGCGAGGCTGTCGGCGACCTGACCGACAACATCCGGGTTTTCGACCGCGATACGCTGGCCGCTGACTTGCAGGCGGGCGATGTCATCGTCTCCATGCTGCCCGGCGACTGGCACGCAGCACTGGCGGAACTGGCGCTGGAAAAGGGCGCCCAATTCGTGTCGTCCAGCTACATCTCTCCCGAGATGCGCACGCTGGACGCCAAGGCCAGGGCAGCTGACGCCCGCTTGATCAACGAGGTCGGTCTTGACCCGGGCATCGACCACCTGATGGCGCATTGGCTGGTGGCCGACTACCGCGCCTCGGATGCTTTTGATCCGGACAATGCGCTGTCCTTCACCTCATACTGCGGCGGCGTTCCCAAGATCCCCAACGCCTTCCGCTACAAGTTCAGCTGGGCACCGGTGGGCGTGCTGAAGGCGCTGCGCTCGCCCTCACGCTCGATCCGCCATTTCAGCGAATTGAACGTGAACCGCCCCTGGGACGCGCTCAGCCGCTACGACGCGCCGCTGCCCAGCTCCGAAAGCTTTGAGGTCTATCCGAACCGCGACAGCCTGCCTTTCATGGAGGAATACGGCTTTGAACCGGCGTGGCAGGTCAAGAATTTCGTCCGCGGCACCCTGCGCCTGAACGGCTGGGCCGAGGCATGGAAAGACATCTTTGCCGAGGCCGGCACCGCCACGGACGCCCGCCTGCAGGAAATCGCGGACCACTTGCTGAAGGAAAACGCCTATGACGAGGGCGAACCGGACCGGGTGATCATGTGCGTCGCGCTGGAGGCGGAACGGGACGGCAAACCGATCTATCACAAGACCTACGTGATGGACGCATGGGGCGACGAACGCGGCAGCGCCATGGCGCGGCTGGTGTCGATCCCGGTGTCCCTGGCGGTCGAGGCGGTGCTGAACCGCGCGGTTCCTGCCGGTGTCTCCGCTGCCCCCTCGGACCCCAAGCTGGTGGCGCAATGGATGGAAGAGGTGCAGAATCTTGCCCAACACCTGAACGTGGTGGATCACTTGTCCTGATCGCGCGCCGAGACGTGCCGCAGAAATGGCGTCTCCGGCCCTGGCCGGTGGTGACGCCGGGCTTGCCGACACCATCGGCACACTGACCGCCTGCTTTCGCAATGTGAACTGAGGGGCCCCCTCAGACCGCATCAGTTCATCTGAAAGTGCAACTCGTAAGAGCCATTCTCAAAGGCCCCGAACAGGTCGGGGATGTCCGGATGGTCCACCGGCTCATTCGAATAATCGGCCACAAGGTTCTGTTCAGACACATAGGCCACGTAAAAACTCTGATCGTTCTCCGCCAGCAGATGGTAGAACGGCTGTTTCTTGGACGGTCGGCTGTCCTCGGGAATCGCTTCGTACCACTCATCAGTGTTCGAAAATTCCGGGTCCACATCGAACACAACGCCGCGAAACGGGTGCTTGCGATGGCGGACGACCTGACCCAGGTGATATTTCGCGCGCTTGTGCATCATCATGACGAACCTCTCTTGTAACCTTAGTACCGCCAAGCCCGGGGCATTGTCCAACTTTCGCCTCAAATTCGCGAGAAACACACTGTGAATCAGCTGCCAACAGTGGTGAACCCGCCTATCGCCCAATCATTTGGCCTTAGCAAGCCCGCGGCGGCACCTACTCGCCAAGCCAAGGAAATGTGATTCCCTCGCCCGGCGCAATCAGCTAAAATAGACGATAATAAAAAAACGAACTGAGGCGAGTGACAAATGAGCAGAGTCCTACGCGCCCTGGTGATCGTGTTGCTGGCAGGCTCCTGCGGTGGCGGAGGCGGCGGCCAAGGCACGTCCCCGCGCAACCTGGACAACGCATGTTCGATTCTCGAACAGCGTCCGGGATACTACCGCGCCTTCCGCGCCGCCGAGCGGCGTTGGGGAGTGCCAGTGCATGTCCAGATGGCGACGATCTACCAGGAAAGCAAATTCGACAGCGATGCCCGAACCCCCTTCCAGTACAAGCTGGGTGTGATCCCGGTGGGACGGCAGAGTTCGGCCTTCGGCTACAGCCAGGCGCTGGATGGCACCTGGAAGGAATACCTTGCCTCCGAAGGCAAGCGGAATGCCCGGCGGGACAATATCCGCGATGCGACGGATTTCATGGGCTGGTACATGAAACTGTCCAACGACGAATTGGGGATCCCGATGTCGGACGCCCGCCGCCATTACCTTGCCTATCACGAGGGCAGATCAGGCTATCGCCGCGGCAGCTACAACGCCAAGTCCTGGCTGTTGCGTGTCTCTTCCAACGTCGGGGAACGGTCGCTGATCTACGAAGGCCAACTGAAAAACTGCAGGGCGGCGCGCTGACGCGGCCCCTGCAGACCCTCAACGCCTGAGCCGGTCCAACTCGAGGTCGATCGAGAACACGCTGTTCTTCAGCGATTTGTTCTCCAGCCCACCAAGGATCACGGTGGTCTGTGACCCGTTGCCGTCGGTGATGACCCATTGCCGCAATTCCGGCGAAGGGCCGGTGAATTTCAGCTGGATCGTGCCGTATTCGGGGTTGGCAGGGTCCTGCGCCGTCACCGTGGTGGCCGTTCCGTCATAGGAATGACCCACCACCATGCCCGCCCGACCCAGATCGACATCGCGGGCAAGGATGATCGAAAGCGGCGTCTTGCGCAGCGGATAGGTGTCCGGCTGACCGCCCAGCTTGCGGTCAAGGATAAAGACGGCCCCCGCCGAGGCCATGACCAGCGCGTGCTCGGGCGGGTCATAGTCGAACCGCACCTTGCCCGGGCGCTTGATCGCGATGGACCCGGTCGAGATCGTGCCGTCGGCATTGATCTGGGTAAAGGTGCCGGTCGCGGATTTGATCGAGTTCAGATACTGCGAAATCGTGTTCAGCGACATTTGCTGCGCGGCAACCGGCGCGGCAAATGTCAGAAACGCCAATGCGGCGAAAAGCGTGCGGATCATGGTCGGTCCTTCCTGCTCGGATTGCCCGCCGTCTTCTCACATAGCGCGCGGCTATGCGATAGCGGGCCCCTTGACAGTGTATATCAGGGCGGAAACCCGCCCCTTCAAGACGCCACTTCACGCTTGTTACCGGGCACATTGCCGCCGGGCGCAAGGCCGCTGACCGAGGCGGGTGCGCAGCCTCCCCTGCAATCTCAGGCTTGTTCCGGCACCAGGATCTCGCGCTTGCCCACGTGGTTGGCGGCGGACACAACGCTTTCATCCTCCATCTGCTCGACCAGGCGCGCGGCCTTGTTGTAGCCGATGCCCAGCTTGCGCTGGATGTAGGATGTGGAACACTTGCGGTCCTTGATGACGATGGCCACGGCCTGATCGTACAGCGCATCCTCGCCGCCGGTATTGCCGCCCGTGTTCAGCCCCAGCACCGCGTCGATGTTGTCGGCCTTTTCCTCGTCGGGCCCCTGAACCACGCCGCCAACGTATTCGGGCGGGCCGAATGCCTTGAGGTGGTTGACGATTTCCTCGACCTCTTCGTCCGAGACAAACGGCCCGTGGCAACGGGTGATCTTGGCCCCGCCCGCCATGTACAACATGTCGCCCATGCCCAGCAGTTGCTCGGCGCCCATTTCGCCCAGGATGGTCCGCGAGTCGATCTTCGACGTCACCTGAAAGGAAATCCGGGTCGGGAAGTTGGCCTTGATGGTGCCGGTGATGACATCGACCGAGGGGCGCTGCGTCGCCATGATCAGGTGAATGCCCGAGGCACGCGCCATTTGCGCCAGACGCTGGATGCAGGCCTCGATCTCCTTGCCCGCCACCATCATCAGGTCGGCCATCTCGTCGACGATAACGACGATATAAGGCATCTTTCTGGGTTCGATCTGTTCGGTCTCGAAGACCGGTTCGCCGGTCTCGTCGTCAAATCCGGTCTGGACGGTGCGCTCGAACATCTCGTTCTTGTTCAGCGCATCCTGAACGCGGCTGTTGAAGCCGTCGATGTTCCGCACGCCCATCTTGGACATCTTGCGGTAACGGTCTTCCATCTCTCCCACGACCCATTTCAGCGCCACAACGGCCTTTTTCGGGTCGGTCACAACCGGCGACAGCAGGTGCGGGATGCCGTCATAGACGCTGAGTTCCAGCATCTTGGGGTCGATCATCACAAGGCGCAGATCATCGGGCGTCAGCTTGTAGAGCAGCGACAGGATCATCGTGTTGATCGCCACCGACTTGCCTGAACCGGTGGTCCCCGCGATCAGCAGGTGAGGCATCTTGGCAAGGTTCGCCACCACAGGCTCACCGCCGATATTCTTGCCCAGCGCCAGCGGCAGCTTGTGTTTGCCATCGCCGAAATCGCGCCCGGCGAGGATTTCGCGGAACGACACCATCTCGCGGTTGTCATTGGGAAGTTCGATCCCGATCACGCTGCGGCCCGGCACGGTCGAGACGCGCGCCGACAGGGCTGACATGCTGCGTGCAATGTCATCGGCCAGACCGATCACGCGGCTGGCCTTGAGGCCCGGCGCCGGTTCCAGTTCGTACATGGTGACAACGGGGCCGGGACGCACCGAGACGATCTCGCCCTTCACACCGTAATCGTCCAGCACGGTTTCCAGCATCCGTGCGTTTTCCTCCAGCGCCTCGTCACTGAGAACATGACGTTCGATCTTGTCAGGCGACATCAGGAGCGACAGGGGCGGCAGTTCGTAATCCGCCTTGTTGTCGTCGAAGCGCAGGCTGGGCTGTGCCTCGGCTTGGGCGCGCTTGGACGGGACAATCGGCTTGCGCGCGGGCTGCTGGACGACCTTTTTCGGCTCGGGCAGGGGAACCTGCGCGCGCATTTGCGGCATCGGCTCCGGCTCGGACAGGTAGTCATCGGTCAGGATCTCGGCGTCGTCTTCGTCGCCGTAATCGTCGCCGTAATCGTCGAAATCACTGAGGTCGGAATACAGGCCTTCATCGACCACGGGCTCCCGCCGGTCCGGCGCGGGCGGGACCACCCGCGCCGCAGGCATGAGATCCATCGGTTGCTCGATGTCGTCAAGCATCAGCGGCTCTGCCGGTTCCGGTTCATGTGCCGGGGTCGGAAAGGCCGAAATTCTCGGTTCCGGAGGCAAGGCCCGCGCGGCCGCGGTCAGCGGCGGCTCGGGCGGCAATTGATCGGTCGCCTTGGGAGCGTCGCGGAACACCAGAGGCTGCGGTCCGTAGCCGCGCCCCTTGGTCAGCGGGCGCGATGCGACCAGCGACGGCGCCGGCCGACCGGGCAGCGCGGTGCGGCGCGTCTTGACCGCACTGGCGATCTTGGCGCGAATGCGGTCTTCGCCCGGCACCTCGACATCGTGGTCGATCAACCCCTCGACCAATTCCGGTTCAGGCAACGGATCAGGCTCTGCCCGGCGAAAGACAGAGGGCATCCGCGCCAGAAAACCGAACTTTTCCGGCTGTGCGGCGGGCGCATCCTCGAACAGGTCGTCCTCGGCGTCGTAGTCGTAATACTCTGCCTCCGGCGAAGGCGGGACGGAGGTATCGGCCCGCAGCACGCGGGCGGCGGAGGGAATGGCCGATGGCAGAGGCGCCGCCGCTGCGGCTTCGGCCTGGGCGATGGCACGCGCCTCGCGGCGTTCGGCCTGCGCGGTCTTGATACGGTGCGCGGCACCGCTCGCCCCGGACGCGCCGCGCCCGGCAAGGCGCACCAGCGTGGCATAGACCATGACGATCCCCAGCATCAGGAACCGCGCGATCGCGGCCAGTTCAACCCGGGTAAAGCCCAGCACAAAGGCACCCAGAACAAGGATACCCCCACCCAACACCAACTGCATCAGCTTGAGTCCGATGGCCGGCGACAGCGGCAGCACGTTCAGGACCGAGCCCATCATCATGTCACCAAATAAGCCCCCAAGGCCAAAGTGATGTGTCCATCCGGCGGTTTCCGGCAGGCCCGAGGCATAGACCGCAGAAAGCGCCACAAAGATGGGCGAGAAGATCAGGCAGGAAAAGGCACGGCTGTTGCCGTGGTGCAGGGCCATGCGCAATCCCCAGACGACAAACACGGCGGACAATGCCCAACTGCCCAGCCCGATGATCATGAACATCGGTGCAGCCACATAGGCGCCAAGGCGGCCCATCCAGTTCTGCACCGGCGCATCCGTCGCCGAGAGGAACGATGGATCGTCCGGCGTATATGAGGCAATCATCGCGGCCACCATCAGGCCCAGCGCCACCAGCGCCAGACCGATCAGTTCCCGCCCACGCTTTTCCAGCGTCGCGGCGGTGTTGGTGTCGAACAGGGGGTCGCGGCCCCGTGCCTGAAAAGATGCCATCTTCGCCTCGTACTTTTTTTCTTATGTAAACAGACAGTCCCGTATCCGGACCAGCCCGTCTCTTGTTTCTTCCCTGGGCGCCACCAGCGCCACACGCAGATACCCCTGCCCCGGGTTTCCGCCATCCGTATCGCGCGAAAGGTAGGCACCGGGCAGCGCCCGCACCCCGGTTTCGCGCCAAAGCTTAAGCGCCGCCGCCTCACCGTCCCCGACCGGCAACCACAGGAACATGCCCGCCTGCGGGGACATGTAGCCGGGCACATGGCCGAGGATCTCATCCGCCAGCGCATATTTCTCGACCCAGAGCCTGCGGCTTTCGGTGACGTGCTGTTCCTCGTTCCACAGCCCCTCGGAGGCATGTTGCAGCGGCAGCGGGATCGGCGCCCCGGAATAGGCGCGCAGCTGTTTCATCCGCGCGATGCTCTGCGGGCCACCGGCGACAAAGCCGGAGCGCAGACCCGGCACATTCGACCGTTTGCTGAGCGAGTGAAAGCTGAGCACCCGTTCGGGGTTCGCGCCCATCTGTGCTGCCACCTCCAGCGCGCCGGTCGGTGGCGTATCGCGGTAAAGCTCGGCGTAACACTCATCCGCCATGATCTGAAAGTCGTACTGTTCCGCAAGGTCGATCAGGCAGCGCCAATAGTCGGCATCCGCCATGACCCCCTGCGGATTTGCAGGCGAACAGATGTAGCACAGCGCGGTGCGGGCAAGAAAATCCTCGGGCAATCCCGCGAAGTCCGGCAGATGCCCGGTATCCTTTGTGGCAGGCACAAAAACCGGCTCTGCCGCCGCCGAGATCGCCGAGATCATGTAGACTTGGTAAAACGGGTTCGGCATCAGCACGACCGGCTTGCCGTTCTTCGCCTCGGGGCAGAGCGACATTCCGGCGTTGTACAGCCCCTCCCGGGTGCCGTTCAGGGTCAGCACCTGCGTATCGGGGTCCAGCGTCACGCCATACCGGCGCCGCAACCAGTTCGAAATCGCCGCGCGCAGACCGGGCGTGCCCTCGTTCGGCGGATAACGCCCGAAATCGGCGGCATAGTCCGCGATGACATCAGACAGCCACGCGGGGGCGGGGTGCTTGGGTTCTCCGATGGACATGTGCAGAACCGGCCCGCCCGGTTCATGTGAATCGAGAAGGGACCGCAAACGCGGAAACGCATAGGCCGGAAGGTTCGAAAACCGTTCTGGGAACATAAGCCGGTACTGCCTCAAGGATGCGGGATCGTTTTTTGTCCCGCGGTTTGGCCGCAGGATACGGAATCACAGGGGGGTCTGTCCAGAATCAAGGACCTGCAAGGGGGTGTTGTGGCGCGAAAGCCGCACACCGCCGGTTGGATGCGTTCAACCCAGTGCGTGCTCGGCGGCTGCGGCAAGCCGCAACAAACGGTGTTCCGCCATCGGCCCGGCCATCAGGGAGATGCCGCAGGACGGGGTTCCGGTGGGCAGTGTCACAATGGCGCCGCCGGTCAGATTGCCCAATCGCGTGTTCCGCAGGGTGTAGAGATTGGCATGGGCGTAATACTCCGCATCGGTCAGCAGGCGGTCCGCCTTGGGCGGCAAATTGGGCGCGGTCGGGCAAAGCACCGCGTCAAAACCCGCCATGACCTCTGCCCAGCGGGCGCGCACGGCGCGAATGTTCTGCCAGGCAGCGATGAAATCCGCCGCCGAAACGTCGGCCCCCATTTCGAACCGCGCGCGGATCGACGAGAACATCAGGTCCGGCTGCGCCGTGATCTGCTTTCGCCATGTGGCCCAGGCCTCTGCCGTGTAGATCAGACCGCTGTCCTGCATCGGTTGCCGGATCTCCGGGAAGTCCAGCGGCACGATGGCTGCCCCTGCCGCCTGAAGCTTGTCCAGCGCCTCGGCATAGGCCTTGGCCGGGGCCGGTTCCAGATCCTCCATGACGATGGTTTGCAGTGCAGCAAACCGGCGGCCTCGCAGGTCAGCCCCCTTCAGGTCCGGCGCGGGTGTCCCCTCCAGGGCCGACAGCATCAGCGCCGCATCCTCGACCGTGCGGCACAGCGGGCCAACGGTGTCGAGGCTGGCGATCAGGGGCACGACAGATCGGAAGAGC